>NZ_JBDFRB010000002.1:0-340457 GCF_039615075.1 Sinomonas halotolerans
CCGTCGTCGTGCGCTTCGGGAGGTGGCGGCCGCCGAAGCGCACGACGAGACGCGCCGTGTACCCGAAACGGGGAGAACGCGGACCTATCTGCACCCGAAACGGGGAGAACGCGGACTTATGTGTACCCGGAGCGGGGGGCGGCGGTCAGTCCGCCGAGGGGTCGCGGTGGTGGGCGATCATGAGCGAGGTGGCCGCGCCGTCGGGGTCGCTGGGCATCGCGTGGTACTCCTCGACGACGGCCCGGAGCTTGTCCATCATCTCCGCCCGGTGCTCGGCGTTGAGCTTGAGCCCGAGCCGCCACACCTCGATGTCCTCGGGCGGGAGCGCCGCCGTCTCCTGGACGAAGGTCTCGATGAGGATCGGCGCTACGTCGTCCACGCGCTGCCCCCAGGAGCGCCGGGTGGCTATGTAGGGGACCTCGCGGGCGCCGCGGGTCCCGCGCCGCTCCGGCTGCGCCTCGAGGAACCCGGTGCCGGCGAGGGTGCGCACATGGTGCAGGCACGACGCCGGGTTGATCCCGAGGAGCTCGGCGATCTCCTTGTTGGTGCGCGCCTGGTGCAGGCACAGGCGCAGGATGCGCAGCCGCAGGGGCGAGCTGAGGGCGCGGGCCTTCGCGGCGTCGTCGGACGTGGCCATGGCCCCCACTCTATCCCGGCCCGCGCGACTGATTGACAGAGTTCAATCAGTGCAGGAGCATGAGCGCATGGCCCACCCTGCGGACCCGTCCGCCCCCGCCGCGCTGACGCGGAGCCGCCCCTTCCTCGCGTTCTGGGCAGGCCAGGGCATCAGCCAGCTGGGCGTCCAGCTCGGCCAGATCGCGCTCCCGGTCCTCGCCGTCCAGCTGCTCGGCGCGGGAGAGCTCGAGCTGGGCATGCTCAACGCCGCCGCGATGGCGGCCTTCCTCGTGATCGGCCTCCCCGCCGGCGCGTGGGTGGACCGCTGGCTCAAGCGCCGCACCATGATCGCGGCGGACCTTGTCCGCATGGCCGCGATGCTCGCGGTCCCGGCGCTCTGGGCGGCCGGCGTCCTCGAGCTGTGGCACCTCTACGCCGTGGCGGCCGTCCTCGGCGTCGCGACCGTGTTCTTCGACGTTGCCTACCAGAGCTACATCCCGCTGCTCGTCGCCCCGGCCCTCGTGCCTGCGGCGAACGGACGCCTCGAGGCGACCGCCCAGGTGGCCCGGCTCGGCGGCCCGGCGCTCGGCGGCGCGTTCCTGACGGTGCTGAGCGCGCCGCTCCTCTTCCTCGCCGAGGGGCTCGGCTACCTCGCCTCGGCGCTCTTCCTCACGCGCGTCACCGACTCCGAGACGCCGCATTCCCGCGCACCCGGCAGCCGCCTCGCCGCGGAGATCCGGGAAGGGGCGGCGTTCGTGGTGCGGCACCCGCTCATCCGCCGCGTGGCCCTCTCCACCGCCGGGTTCAACCTCTTCAGCTCCCTCGTGTTCGTCCTCGTCCCGCTCGTGGTGCTCCGCGAGCTGGACCTCGGCCCGTTGGGGCTGGGGCTCATCCTCTCCGTGGGCTCGGTGGGCGGGATCGTGGCGGCGCTCGCCGTGCCGAGGCTCGCGGCGCTCGCGGGTGAGGGTCCGCTCATCCCGCTCGGCGCGCTCATGGGCGCGGCGGCGACGGTGCTGCTCCCGGTCTCCCTCGGCGTCCGCGGCGTGGGCGCGCTCGTGCTCCTGTGCGCGGCGGAGGCGCTCATGGCGTTCGGGGTGGTGGTCTACAACGTCATGCAGGTGAGCATGCGGCAGCGCGTGTGCCCGACCGGTCTGCTCGGCCGCATGAACGCCTCGATCCGCTTCTTCGTGTGGGGCGTCATGCCGCTCGGCTCGCTCGCGGGCGGATGGCTCGGGGAGAACCTGGGGATCGGCCCGGCCCTGTGGATCGGAGTGGCCGGGCAGGCGCTGGCCTCGCTCCCCGTGGTGCTCGGCCCCTTCTTCGCCCTGCGCACGCTCCCCGACACGGTCGACGACGCCGCCTCCCTCCGCTGACGCCGCCACCGACGCGACGGGCCCGCTCAGGCGACGGGGCCGGCGTCGTGCGCCGCCTGGGAGCGCGGGGCGCGGCGGGGCGGGGGAGGCGGCACGGGCTTGGCGGCCACCACGTCCTCCAGGCGCACGACGGCGACTCCGCCCCGGGTGCGCACCCTCGCCTCGCGTCCGGTGCAGTCCGCGAGCTCGCCGAGCGCGTCCGTGAAGCCGCCCTCGATCCGGTACCGGACCACCACGCGCGTTCCCGGGGCGAGCGAGAGCAGACGGCGCGCGGGCGGGGGCAGGGGGGAGTCGGGCACACTCCATGCTAGGCCGTCCATGTCGCCACGTGTCGTCGGGGGCCGGTGGATTGGCGCGCGCGCGCCGGGGGATAATAGGCTCGATCGGCCAGCGGGGAGATTGAGAGAGGTGGCACCGTGACATACGTGATCGCGCAGCCGTGCGTGGATGTCAAAGACAAGGCCTGCATCGAGGAATGCCCGGTCGACTGCATCTACGAGGGCGAGCGGTCCCTGTACATCCACCCGGACGAGTGCGTGGACTGCGGTGCGTGCGAGCCCGTGTGCCCCGTCGAGGCCATCTACTACGAGGACGACGTCCCGGACGAGTGGGCGGACTACTACAAGGCCAACGTCGAGTTCTTCGACGACCTCGGCTCGCCCGGCGGCGCCGCGAAGGTCGGCAACACGGGCAAGGACCACCCGCTCATCGCGGTCCTCCCGCCGCAGAACCAAGACCACTGACCGTGCGCAGCTCCGCGAGGTCCGGTTTCGGGCTGGACCTGCCGGACTACCCGTGGGAGGCCATGGCGCCGTACGCGGCCAAGGCACGCGAGCACGCCGGCGGCGCGGTCAACCTCTCGATCGGCACTCCTGTCGACCCGACCCCCGAGGTGGTCCAGGAGGCCCTGCGCGCCGCCGCTGACGCGCCGGGCTACCCCACAGTCCACGGCACGCCCGCGCTGCGCGAGGCCGTCGTCGAGTGGTTCGGGCGGCGCCGCGGCGTCTCCGGCCTCGACGAGCAGGCCGTCATGCCGACCATCGGATCCAAGGAACTCGTGGCCTGGCTGCCGTTCCTGCTGGGCCTCGGCGCCGGGGACGTCGTGGTGCGGCCGCGCGTGGCATACCCGACCTACGACATCGGGGCGCGCCTCGCCGGTGCCACGGCCGTCGCCGCGGACAGCCTCGAGGAGCTCGACGCCGACACGCTCGCTCGGGTGCGCCTGGTCTGGGTCAACTCCCCGGGCAACCCCACCGGGGCGGTGCGGGACGCAGACGAGCTGCGCGACGTCGTCGACCGCGCCCGCGGCCTGGGCGCCGTGGTCGCCTCCGACGAGTGCTACGCCGAGCTCGGCTGGGGCGCGTGGGACGTGCAGCGCGGCGGCGAGCCGGTGCCGTCCGTGCTCGACCCGCGCGTGAGCGGCGGCGACTTCACGGGGCTGCTGAGCGTCTACTCGCTCTCCAAGCAGTCCAACCTCGCCGGATACCGCGCCGCGTTCGTCGCGGGCGCGCCCGAGCTCATGCCGAACCTCGTCAACAGCCGCAAGCACGCGGGCATGATCATGCCCTACCCCGTGCAGGAGGCGATGCGCGTGGCCCTCGGCGACCCGGCGCACGTCGAGGCGCAGAAGGACCTGTACCGCTCGCGCCGCGAGCGGCTCCTGCCGGCGCTCGAGGCGTTCGGCCTCACGCTCTCCCATTCCGAGGCGGGCCTGTACCTGTGGTGCACCGCCGGCGAGGACACGTGGGCCACCGTGGGGCGCCTCGCAGAGCTCGGGATCGTGGTGGGGCCCGGCGTGTTCTACGGCGAGGCCGGCCAGGGCCATGTGCGCGTCGCGCTCACGGGAAGCGACGAGCGGATCGACGCCGCCGTGGAACGGCTCACCGCCCGCTAGTCCAGCGAAAGTGGGCCACGTCACAGTCGGGGCCTGCTCGATTAGTGCCGTGCCGTATGACGGAGTAGCTTAGGAACGTTGCGAGCTACCTCTTGAAGGGGAACCATGTCTGAGAAGAACGGCGCCGTTCTGCGCCATGAAGGGGGAGACCTGCAGCTTCCCCGCATCCCCGCCGTCGAGGGCAACGACGGCTACGATGTCTCGAAGCTGCTCAAGGAGACGGGCGCCGTCACCTTCGACCCGGGCTTCATGAACACCGCCGCCACCACCTCGGCGATCACGTACATCGATGGCGATGAGGGGATCCTGCGCTACCGCGGCTACCCGATCGAGCAGCTGGCGCAGCACTCGAGCTTCCTCGAGGTCTCGTACCTGCTCATCTACGGCAACCTCCCCTCGGCCGCCGAGCTCGAGGCGTTCGACCAGCGGATCCGCCGCCACACGCTGCTGCACGAGGAGCTCAAGAGCTTCTTCGCCGGCTTCCCGCGGGACGCGCACCCCATGCCGGTGCTCTCCTCGGCCGTCTCGGCGCTCTCGACCTTCTACCAGGACTCCCTGGACCCGTTCAACGAGGAGCAGGTGGAGCTCTCCACCATCCGCCTCATGGCCAAGCTGCCGGTCATCGCCGCGTACGCGCACAAGAAGTCGATCGGCCAGGCGCTCCTGTACCCGGACAACTCCATGAACCTCGTGGAGAACTTCCTTCGCCTCTCCTTCGGCCTCCCGGCCGAGCCGTACGAGCTCGACCCGCTCGTGGTGAAGGCTCTCGACACGCTTCTCATCCTGCACGCGGACCACGAGCAGAACTGCTCGACCTCCACGGTGCGCCTCGTCGGCTCCGCCAACGCGAACATGTTCGCGTCCGTCTCCGCCGGGATCAACGCACTCTTCGGCCCGCTCCATGGCGGCGCGAACGAGGCCGTCCTGAACATGCTGCGCCGGATCCAGGCCGAGGGCATCAAGCCCGAGGACTTCATGGAGAAGGTCAAGAACAAGGAGGACGGCGTCCGGCTCATGGGCTTCGGCCACCGGGTCTACAAGAACTACGACCCGCGCGCGAAGATCATCAAGGCCACCGCGCACGAGATCCTCGGCAAGCTCGGCGGGAACGACGAGCTCCTGGACATCGCGATGCGCCTCGAGGAGAAGGCCCTCGCGGACGACTACTTCATCCAGCGCAAGCTCTACCCGAACGTGGACTTCTACACGGGCCTCATCTACAAGGCGATGGGCTTCCCGGAGAAGATGTTCACGGTCCTCTTCGCGATCGGCCGCCTGCCGGGCTGGATCGCCCAGTGGCGCGAGATGATCAACGACCCGCAGACCAAGATCGGTCGCCCGCGCCAGCTCTATGTGGGCGAGGCGCAGCGCGAGTACCCGGTCCGCTAGCCCGTTTCGGGTACACATCTCGTCGCGCTTTCGGCGTTTCGGGTACGCATAATTGGCACTCCTGCCCGCTTCGGGTACGCGCGCTGAGCGCATGAAGCACGACGACGGCCGGCGCCCTCCGTACGGAAGGCGTCGGCCGTCGTCGTCGTGCTTCTGCAGGGGCGGTCGGGAAGCACCGCTACCGAGAACGCCGAAGGGCGGCCCTGCACCCGAAAGGGCAGAAGGGCGCGCTGATCTGTACCCGAAAGGGCAGAGGGGCGCGTTGATCTGCACCCGAAAGGGCAGAAGGGCGCGCGGCCCTGTACCCGAAAGGGCAGAAGGGCGCGCTGATGTGTACCCGAAACGGGCGGCATCAGGCGGGGCTGTAGCCCTTCGGGTTGTCCTTCTGCCAGCGCCAGTGGTCCTGGCACATCTCGTCCACGGTCTTGGTGGTGGACCAGCCGAGGTCGGCGAGGGCCGCGGCCGGATCGGCCCAGAAGGCGGGGAGGTCACCCGCGCGGCGCGGCGCGATCTCGTACGGGATCGGCTCGCCGACGGCCTTCTCGAAGGCCGCGTGCATCTCGAGCACACTCGTGCCAGTACCGGATCCCAGGTTCCAGCGGTGCACGCCCCCGTGCTCGGCGATGTACCCGAGCGCGGCGACGTGGCCCTCGGCGAGGTCGACGACGTGGATGTAGTCGCGCAGGCACGTGCCGTCGGGGGTGTCGTAGTCGCCGCCGAAGACCATGAGCTTCTCGCGCCGTCCCACGGCCACCTGGGCGATGAACGGGACGAGGTTGTTCGGGATGCCCTGCGGGTCCTCGCCGATCCGGCCCGACGGGTGGGCGCCCACGGGGTTGAAGTAGCGCAGCAGTGCGATACGCCAGTCCGGGTTGGATGCGCCGAGGTCCGAGAGGATGTCCTCGATCTGCTCCTTGGTGCGACCGTACGGGTTCATCGCGCCGATCTCCATGGACTCGACGTACGGGCTCGGGTTGTGCTCGCCGTAGACGGTCGCGGACGAGGAGAACACAATGGTGCGGACTCCGTGGCGCTCCATGGACCGCAGGAGGGAGATGGTCCCGGCCACGTTGTTGAAGTAGTAGTCCAGCGGGATCTGCACCGACTCGCCCACGGCCTTGAGGCCCGCGAAGTGGATGACGGCCTCGGGGGAGTGCTCGCTGAAGACTGTGTCGAGCGCCGCCTCGTCGGTGATGTCCGCCTCGACGAGGACCGCCTCGCGGCCCGCGAGCTCCCCGACCCGGCGCAGCGCCTCGGGGCTCGAGTTCACGAGGTTGTCGACCACGACGACGTCGTGGCCGGCTTCCAGGAGCGTCAGGACAGTGTGGGAGCCGATGTACCCGGTGCCGCCGGTCACGAGGATGCGCATGGTGTCCATCCTAGCGACGAGACCCTGGGCCCGGCGGCGCGCGCGAGTGCATGACACGCCCGATGGGGCACGCGTGTGCTAGAGAGGACGTGTGCCCAGATTCGTGGACCCGGCCGAACGCCGCCGGGAGGTGGTCGACGCCCTCAAGCGCATCGTCGTCGCGGACGGCCTCGAGCGGGTGTCGCTGCGGGAGGTCGCTGCCGAGGCCGGCCTGGTGGTCGGCTCGGTGCGCCACTACTTCTCCTCGTCCACCGAGCTCCTCGTGTTCGCCTTCTCGGCGGTGGTGGACGACGTCGTAGCCCGCCTCGTGCGCGAGAGCGCCGCCTCCGGAGAGGAGGGCGTTGTGGCCCAGCTGTGCGGTCTCCTCCCGCTCGACGAGGCGCGGGCCGTGGACCTGTGCGTGTGGGCCGAATTCCGGCTCGCGTCCCGCACGCGCCCCGAGCTCGCTCCCACCGCAGAGCGGAGCCATCGCGAGGTCGCGGCCGCGGTGGGGCGCTCCCTCCTCGCGCTCAGGCCGGACGCTGGGCAGGAGACGCTCGTGCGGGAGGCGGAGCGGCTCCTCGCCACGGCCGAGGGCCTTGGCCTGCATGCAATGCTCCACGGGCAGTGGCTCGACGCCGAGCTGTGCCTCGCGGTGCTCCGCGCCCAGGTGGCGGGCATCGCCGGCGCGGCCGTCGCCCAGCAAGGCGGCGACCGGCACTGAAGGAAAGGGCCCGCCTGCCCGGAACGGAATGCACAGGCGGGAATACACTGAGAGAGCAGCCAGGCAAGGAGCGAACCAGCCATGCACCACACTGGAGGTCCCGGGTGGAGGATCACCTTGGACACGTCCGGACCCCTGCTCCTTGCGCTCTACCTCAAGGACAATGCGGGACTCGCCGGCGCCGGAATGCCGCCCGTTGCTCCTGCGGAGCCAAGGGTGCGGGTGGCGGACCACCACCAGATCACCCAGCACGTGGGAGGGCTGCCGGCCCTGCGCCGCGAATGGGAGGCCTGGTGGGCGCATCTCATCCAGAGCCATCCCGAGATGAGCCCCGCGGTGGAGCCGCCGGGGTTCAGCTCCTTCCGGGAGGCGCCCGCACTGCAGCGGACGCTTCAGGCGCATTTCGGGCATGCCCTCACGTGGGCGCGCGAGCGCCGCGCCGAGTACGAGCGGCTCGAGCGCGAACGCGAGGGCCGCGGTGACACCGATGTGCTGCGGGAGATCGTCGAGGAGCGCCAGCTCGAGGTCGGCTCGGCCGCCCGCGACTTCGCCCTCACGATCATCGAGCTGCCCCTGGCCGAGGAGCGGGCGTGGCTCGTCAACGCGGACAAGGTGATCATGAGCCAGTCGCTGCTCTCCGACCGCGAGGCGGTGCGCAGCTACCTCAAGCCCGTCGTCGAGCTCCTGGTCTGACCCCGGCTTGACGGGACGCGGCCCCGAGTCGCCCTAGGGCACCCCGGCCACGGTGACCGCGACGACCCCGTCCGGCGCGGCGGAATCGGTCCAGCCGCGGTTGCCGTCCCGGACCCAGGACTTCCCCGCGTAGTCGACCTCGGTAACTGCGAGCCCCTTCGCGTTCGCGACGGCCCACTGAGCGATCGCCCAGCCGAGCTCCCCCTCCGCGGTGAGGCTCACGGTCTTCCCGGCCGTGCTCGCCTCCATCGCCCCGAAGGCGCGGGTGAGCTCGGACCGTAGCGCCTTGACGTCCCCGGCAGCCTCGGGAGCGCGGAGCGTGCACGTGAGCGCAGCCCGCGACTGCCCCGTGAGCGCGGAGGCGAAGGCGCGGCCCAGGTCCTCGTGCTGCGCGTAGGCGAGGGGGAACCCGGAACGCTGCACCTTCTGCGCGGCGTCCGTGATGGGCAGGCCCTCGTAGCCCTCCACCTCGATCAGCACGTCGTAGAACGCGTTGGAGGCGTACACCGGGTCCATGATCTGCTGCTCGGTGCCCCAGCCCTGCGAGGGGCGCTGCTGGAACAGGCCGCGCGAGTCGGGGCCCGCCGTGTCGCCGTAGTTGATGTTGCGGAGCTTCGACTCCTGCATGGCGGTGGCCAGCGCGATCGTCGCGGCCCGTGGCGGAAGGCCCCGCCGCACGGAGACGGCGGCGATGAGGGCGGCATTGGCGGCCTGGTCGGTCGCCAGCGACTGCTCAGCGTCCCCGAGCGGGGCGGTGCAGCCCTCCACGATCGGCCGCTCGCCGCGGTTCAGCACCACGGACGCAATGTAGATCCCGACGGCGGCAAGCGCCAGTGCGACGAGGACCGTGAGTGCGCGCCGCGCTCTGCGGGCCAGAGCCATCGGGGATGCTCCTTGGGATAGAAGGGTGGGCAGAGGGGGAAGGGCGCGCACGCGGCGGGCGTGCGCGCCCCGGTGGGCGTCCGGCGTCGTGCGGTCCAGGGCGCGCGACGCCCGGAGCCTCAGTTGGCGTGCAGCGCCTCGTTGAGCTCCACGGTCTGGCCCTTGCGCGCGAGCGCCTCGACCTGGCCGTTGGTGGAGTTGCGGCGGAAGAGGATGTTGGGCTGGCCAGAGAGCTCGATGGCCTTGACGACCTTCTCGGCGTTCTCCCCGAACGCGTCCTTGAAGCCCGAGATGCGCACGCGCGTCCCGGCCGTGACGTAGAGGCCGGCCTCGACGACGGAGTCGTCCCCGATCGAGATGCCCACGCCGGAGTTGGCGCCGAGGAGGACGCGCTCGCCGAGCGTGATCTTCTCCTTGCCGCCGCCCGAGAGCGTGCCCATGATCGAGGCGCCGCCGCCCACGTCGGTGCCGTCGCCCACCACCACACCGGCGGAGATGCGGCCCTCGACCATCGAGGTGCCCAGCGTGCCTGCGTTGAAGTTCACGAAGCCCTCGTGCATGACCGTGGTGCCCTCGGCGAGGTGCGCCCCGAGGCGCACGCGGTCGGCGTCGGCGATGCGCACCCCGGCGGGGACCACGTAGTCCACCATGCGCGGGAACTTGTCCACGCCGTACACCGTGACGGTCCCGCGCCGGCGCAGCTTCGCGCGCGTGAGCTCGAAGCCGGCCGGGAGGCACGGGCCGAAGTTGGTCCACACGACGTTCGCGAGCCTGCCGAACACGCCGTCGAGGTTGACGGTGTTGGGCTTGACGAGGCGGTGGGAGAGCAGGTGCAGGCGCAGGTAGGCGTCTGCGGTGTCGGCCGGGGCCTCGTCCAGGTTGATCTGGGCGAACACGACCTTGAGCTGCGTGCCGCGGTCGGCGTCATCGCCGGCCTTCGCGGCCTCGACGAGCTCCGCCGGGGCTGCGTCCACGATCGCGTCGTCGGAGAGGTGCTCGGCGGCTTCACCGAGGGCGGGGGCCGGGAACCAGACGTCGAGGACGGTCGCGGTCTCGCCGTCAACGTGGATGGTGGCGAGGCCGAAGCCGTGGGCAGAGCGGGGTGCGGCAGGGGCGTCAGTCATGGCCCCCAGTGTATCGGCGGGGGCGGACCCCGGCCGAACCAGAACGCCGGCGCCGAACTATGCTGGGCGGGTGACTTCCCGCACCGCAGACGCCCACCCCATCCTGCTCGACCTGACCCAGGACGTCGCGCTGCTGACCGCGGCGCTCATCGACATTCCGAGCGTCTCAGGTGGGGAGACTGCCCTTGCCGATGCTGTCGCGCATGCGCTGCGCGTCCAGACCTCGCTCGAGGTGGTCCGCGACGGCGACTCGGTCGTCGCCCGCTCCTCCCTCGGACGCGACGAGCGCGTGATCCTCGCCGGGCACCTGGACACGGTCCCGCTGCCCACCACCCCGGGCGCGCGCGGCACCGTCCCGTCGTCGTGGGACAGCGCCGATGGGCTGGGGACACCGGGGGAGGGCGTCCTGTGGGGCCGCGGTGCCACGGACATGAAGGGCGGCGTCGCGGTCCAGCTCGCGCTCGCGGCGCGGCTCTTCCCGGCGGGTGACACGGCGGCACGCGAGGCCGCGCACGACGCCGGGCACTCGCCGTCGTCCGCCACCGCGGCTCCTGCTGGGCCCGCGGCTGCGCCGTCCAGAGGAGGGCCTGCGCGGGACGTGACGTTCGTGTTCTACGACCACGAGGAGGTCGAGGCGGCCAAGAGCGGTCTGGGCCGGCTCGCCCGCAACCATCCGGAGCTGCTCACGGGGGACTTCGCGATCCTGCTCGAGCCGACGGACGGCACCGTGGAGGGCGGGTGCAACGGGACGCTCCGGGTCGAGGCGACCACCGTGGGAGAGGCCGCGCACTCGGCACGGGCCTGGATGGGCAGCAACGCGATCCATGCCGCCGCGCCGATCCTGGCACGGCTTGCCGCGTACGAGCCTGCGACGGTGACCGTGGACGGGCTCGACTACCGCGAGAGCCTCAACGCCGTGGGCATCCTCGGCGGCACCGCGGGCAACGTCATCCCCGACCGCTGCACCGTGACGGTCAACTACCGCTTCGCACCGGACAAGACCATCGACGAGGCCGAGGCGCACGTGCGCGAGCTGCTGGCCGGCTTCGCCGTGGTGCGCACGGACGGGGCCCCCGGCGCCCGCCCGGGGCTCACACACCCCGCCGCCGCCGCCTTCGTCGCTGCCGTGGGGCAGGAGCCCAAGCCGAAGTACGGCTGGACGGACGTTGCACGGTTCTCCGCACTGGGGGTTCCGGCCGTGAACTTCGGCCCGGGCGATGCGCTGCTCGCCCACAAGGACGACGAGCGCGTCTCGGCGGCCGCCGTGCGAGCGTGCCTCGCGGCCCTCGAGGCCTGGCTCGCCGCCTGAGCTGGGCGCATCTGGTCCCCGCAACGCCGAAGGCCACCTCCCGTGGGAGGTGGCCTTCGGCGTTGCGGTCCTGACCGGGTGGGCGGAGGCTACGCGTCCTTGTCCTCGCCCGTGGTCGCGGGAGCGGTGCCCGCCGCAGGGACGTGTGCCGTGCCGCCGGCGGCCTTCTTGGAGCCCCGGCGCTCGATCCAGATGGCGAGGCGCGAGACGCTGATGTTGACCGCGATGTAGATCGCGGCCGCGACGAAGAACACGGGGAAGAGGAAGTCCGGGCCGAGGAAGTCGGCCATGATCTGCACCTTCCGCAGGAGCTCCTCGTAGGCCACGATGTAGCCGAGCGAGGTGTCCTTGAGCAGCACCACGAGCTGGGCCACGAGCGAGGGCAGCATGCGCCGGATCGCCTGCGGGAGTTCGATCGCCATGCGGGACTGGAAGCTCGTGAGCCCGATCGCGAGGCCTGCCTCGCGCTGGCCCCTGGGCAGCGAGAGGATGCCGGCGCGGATGATCTCGGCGAAGATCGCGGCGTTGTAGAGCACGAGGCCTGCGACGACGGCCACGAACTGGTTCGTCGCGAAGACGAGCAGCACGAAGAACATCATGAGCACTACCGGCATGCCCCGGAGGAACTCGAGCACCACCTGCGTGGGAACCCGGATCCAGGCGACGTCCGAGATGCGCAGGAGCGCGAGCCCGAGGCCCAGCGGGAAGGCGATGACGGCCGCGACCGCCGCAGCGCTCAGCGTGGCCCAGATTCCCTGGGCGAGCAGGTTCCAGACGTCGGGGATGGCGAAGACTTCCCAGCGCTCGCCTTCGAAGATGCCCTGCTGGGCGAGGATCCAGACGGCCCAGCCGAGGACCGCCGCGATCGCGACGATCCCGATCGCGGAGCCGATCAGGGAACGCTGGCGGGCCTTGGGCCCGGGGACATCGTAGAGGACGGAGGTCATCGGGCGATCGCCACCTTCTTCTCGATGCGGTGGGCGAGGATGCCCAGGGGGACAGTCATGAGCAGGTAGAAGAACGCCGTGCCGACGAGTACCCACATGACCGCGTCGCCGCGGTCGTTCGCGAGCTGGCGCGCGTGGCCGAACAGCTCGAGCACGAAGAAGGCGCCGGCGACAGAGGAGTTCTTCACGAGGGCGATCAGGATGTTGATGAGCGGCGGCACCACCGAGCGCAGGGCCTGCGGCAGGACCACGAGGTTCAGTACCTGGCTGAAGGTGAGGCCGATGCTGCGGGCCGCCTCGGCCTGGCCGACGGGGACGCTGTTGACGCCGGAGCGCACGGCCTCGGCGACGAACGCCGAGGTGTAGCCGGAGAGGGCGATGATCGCGGCGACCTCGAACTGCTCGAAGCGGACCCCGAGCCGGGGGAGGACGATCGCGCAGAAGAAGAAGACGATGGTGAGCGGGGTGTTGCGGGCGATCTCGACGAACGCCGTGCTGAACCCGCGCAGGGCCTTGACGGGCGAGACCCGCATGGCGGCGAGCACCGTGCCCGCCACGAGGGCGATGATGCCGGAGACACCGGCGAGGAAGAGAGTGCGGAGGAAGCCGTCCCAGTAGATCGGGAGGCTTTCGATGATCACGTCCATGGGCTTCCTAGGGGGGTGGTGGAACTCCGACGCCCGCCCGCGCCGGGCGGACCGGCCGGGCGGGCGTCGGATTCAGCTGGACGGATGCCGGATCAGTAGCGGTCGATCGCGGGGAGGGACGGCGCGGTCTTGATGACCTTGCCTGCAGTGTCCTCCCACGCCTTCTTGTACGTGCCGTCCTTCTCGAATGCCTCGAGCTGGTCGTTGATCCAGTTGCGGAACTCGGTGTCGTCCTTCTTGAGGCCGATGCCGTACGGCTCCTTCGTGAACGTCTGGTCGCTCGCGAGCTTGAACGCGTCCGGCTCCTTGTCCACGAAGCCGGCGAGGATCACGTTGTCGGTCGTGATGGCCTCGACCTGCTTGTTGCGCAGGGGCTCGAGGCAGTCCGAGTACTTGGCCGCCGGGACGAGCACGGCGCCGTACTCCTCGACGATGGTCGTCGCGGGGGTCGAGCCCGTGACCGAGCAGACCTTCTTGCCCTTGACGTCCTCGGGCTTGGTGATCGTGTCGTTGTCCTTGTTCACGAGGAGGGCCTGGCCGGCCTCGTAGTACGGGCCCGCGAACGCGACCTTCTCCTTGCGCTTGTCGTTGATCGTGTAGGTCGCGACGACGATGTCCACGCGGCCCTGCTCGATGAACGCCTCGCGGTTGGCGGAGACAGTCTCGACCCACTCGATCTTGTCGGCGCCGATGCCGAGCTTCGCCGCGAGTGCCTTGCCGATCTCGACGTCGAAGCCGACCGGCTTGCCGTCGAGGCCCTTCTGGCCGAAGAGCGGCTGGTCGAACTTGGTGCCGATCTTGATGCTGCCGGCCTTGGAGAGCTTCTCCATGGTCGTGCCGGCGGCGAAGCTGGGGTTGTCAGCCGGCTTGGGGGAGTCCCCGCCGGAGCCGCCGCAGGCGGACAGGGCGAGTGCGAGCGCCGCGGTGGCGGCGGTCAGCACAGCCTTCTTGGTTCCGAAGAGTGCCATTCGAGCATTCCTTTCTTGATGGGCCGGTCGGCCCAGATGCGAGCGGAAGTGACGAGTCGTCAGGGATGTGCCGTGGTGGGGGCGGCGTCAGTGGGTGAGGAGCTTGGACAGGAAGTCCTTGGCCCGGCTGCTCTGCGGGTTGGTGAAGAAGTCCTCAGGCGTGGCCTGCTCCACGATCTGCCCGTCCGCCATGAACACCACGCGGTCCGCGGCCTTGCGGGCGAAGCCCATCTCGTGGGTCACCACGATCATGGTCATGCCCTCCTTGGCGAGCTGGACCATGACGTCCAGGACCTCGTTGATCATCTCGGGGTCCAGTGCGGAGGTCGGCTCGTCGAAGAGCATCACCTTGGGCTTCATCGCGAGAGCGCGCGCGATGGCGACACGCTGCTGCTGGCCGCCCGAGAGCTGGGCCGGCAGCTTGGGTGCCTGCTGGGCCACGCCGACGCGCTCCAGGAGGGCCATGGCCTCCTTCTCCGCGGTTGCCTTGTCCACGCCCTTGACCTTGATGGGGCCGAGGGTGACGTTCTCGAGGATCGTCTTGTGCGCGAAGAGGTTGAAGGACTGGAACACCATGCCGACATCGGCACGCAGGTGCGCGAGCTCCTTGCCCTCCTCGGGCAGCTTCTTGCCGTCGATGTAGATGGCCCCGCCCTCGATCGTCTCGAGGCGGTTGATCGCGCGGCACAGCGTGGACTTGCCGGAGCCCGAGGGTCCGATGACGACGACGACCTCGCCTTTGCTCACCTCCATGTTGATGTCCTTGAGGACGTGGAGTGGGCCGTAATGCTTGTTCACGTCCTTGACAGAGACGAGCGCGCTCGCCGTTGCGTCGGTAGTCATAGGGAAAATGTAACGGACATAACGGCTCGGGGCCCGACGCGGGACGGGGCATGGCCCAATCGTGATTGAAGCGAGACTAGCCTTGGGGACCATGAGCACCGAATCGCACCCAGAGCGTGAGCCCGGTCCGGCACGGCCCTCCCGGGACGTCCCCACCCGTCACAAGGGGCCCCTCGAGCTGCGCCGGCGCCAGGCTCAGCAGGGCACCGCGGACCAGCACCTGCTCGACACCCACGGGGCAGGCAGGTTCGTCCACACGGATCCCTGGCGCGTGATGCGCATCCAGAGCGAGTTCGTCGAAGGCTTCGGCGCCCTCGCCGAGCTCGGCCCGGCCGTGAGCGTCTTCGGCTCGGCCCGCACGGTCCCCGGCACCCCGTACTACGAGACGGGGGTCGAGATCGGCCGGCTCCTCGCCGAGGCGGGCGTGGCCGTCATCACGGGCGGAGGCCCCGGCTCCATGGAGGCCGCGAACCGCGGGGCGGTGGAAGGGTCCGGGACCTCGGTGGGGCTCGGGATCGAGCTCCCGTTCGAGACGGGCCTCAACCCGTGGGTGGACCTGGGCATCAACTTCCGCTACTTCTTCGCGCGCAAGACCATGTTCGTCAAGTACGCGCACGGGTTCGTGGTGCTCCCCGGCGGCCTCGGGACCCTCGACGAGCTCTTCGAGGCCATGGTGCTGGTCCAGACCGGCAAGGTCACGTCCTTCCCGATCGTGCTCGTGGGCAGCGAGTTCTGGGGCCCGCTGCTGGACTGGCTCCGCAGCACCCTCGTGCGCGAGGGCATGATCTCGGCTGCGGACATGGACCTCGTCCAGGTCTCGGACGAGGCGGAGGAGACCGTGCGCCTCGCGCTCGCGGGCCTGGGCGCGGACGCGCGCCGCGGGGGGATGTTCGGCAGCGCGGACGACACCGACCTGGACGACCCCGGTCTCGACGAGGGCGGCGCGCCCGCCGGCGAGGCGGGGCAGCGCGCGTGAGCCTCTTCCTCGTGTTCATCGCCATCGCCGTGGCGGGCGGACTCGCGTGGTTCGCGGCCGGCGTCGCGCGCGGGCGCACCGAGGGCGAGCGGGTGGCGGCGGGCTTCGCGGAGCCGCCCGCCCAGCTCCCGCCGGTCCTCCTGCCCGAGCACCCGACGCCCGACGACGTGGACCGCCTGCGCTTCTCCCTCGCCTTCCGCGGCTACCGCATGGACCAGGTCGACGAGGTCCTCGCCCGCCTGCGGGACCGGATCGGCGTCCAGGCCGCCCTCATCGAGGCCCTCACGGACCAGCTCGCCGAGCACCGGGCTGCCCACGGCGGCCGCCCTGACGAGCGCGCCGCGGCGGACGAGGGCCGGACCGCCAGCTCCGATGCCTGAGCCGCGGCCGTACGCGGTGCACGCCGCACTCGCCGGGCTCGCCTCCTCCACCGCGGCACGGTTCGCGGCGCTCCCGTGGTGGGCCCAGGTCATCGCGGTCTTCGCAGCCTCGCGCGCGGTGGGCTTCTGCATCTTCGCCGCGGCCGCCTACCACCAGGGCGTCAACCCGTGGTTTGCGCCGCAGCCGGACTACTTCCGCTTCGTGGGGATCTGGGACGCCGGGTGGTACGGACGGATCATCCAGGACGGCTACCCGTCGGTTCTCCCGCGCTCGGAGTCCGGCGCGGTCCAGGAGAACGCGTGGGCGTTCTACCCGGTGTACCCCCTGCTCGTGAAGGGCCTCGCCGCTGCGTCCGGGCTCCCGTGGGAGGCGGTCGCCCAGATCGTCGCGGTCGCGTCGGGGTTCGGCGCGGCACTCATCGCGTACCGCCTGTTCCGGCGCGCGGCCGAGCACGCGACCGCGATGTGGGGCATCGCGTTCCTCGCGTTCTTCCCCGTCTCGGCGATCCTCCAGGTGCCCTACGCCGAGGCCCTCGGCCTCCTCATGCTCGCGTGGGCGCTCCTGTGGGTGGCCGAGCGCCGCTACCTCGCGGCGATGCCGGTCGTGGTGGCCATGGCGCTCACCCGCCCGATCGGCGTCCCGTTCGCGCTCGCCGTGGGGGGCCTCTTCCTCGTGCGGCTCGTCGCAAACCTGAGCCGGGACCGTGGCGGCCCGGGCGCGCTCGCGAGCGCGAGCCGCACGGCCGGCCCCCAGGCGGGCACGGCGGCGGGCGGGCCGGGCGCGCTCGGGGGGCCCGCCGTCGGCAGTGGGAAGCAGGGTACGACGGCGGGCGGGCTGGCCCGGCTCGGAGGGCTCGCCGTCGTGAGCGGTGCCGCAGCACTTGCCTGGCCGGCGATCGCCTGGGCGGGCACGGGTGAGCCGACCGCCTACACCGAGACGGAGACCGTGTGGCGCGGCGGGCCGCTCGAGCTGTTCGTGCCGTGGGCAGAGACCGGCGCGTACCTCTTCGGGCCCGGGATCGGGACGTTGGCGGCGCTCGTGCTCGTGGCGCTGCTCGCGCTCGCGTTCACGAGCGCCCGGGTGCGCGCGCTGGGGCCCGAGATGCAGCTGTGGTGCGCGGCCTACGCGTTCTACCTGCTCGCGGTCCTGCACCCGCAGACCAGCACGTTCCGGATGCTCCTGCCCCTGTTCCCGCTCGCGCTGGCCGCTGCGGCGCTCTCCCGCTCGCGCGCGTACCGGTGGGCGGTGCTCGGAGGGTTCGTGCTGCTGGAGATCGTGTGGGTGCAGTGGCTGTGGGTCTGGACGCCCCTGCCCGGTGGTGGCGACTGGCCCCCGTGACCGGTGGGATTGCCCGAGCAGGGGGCAGGCCTCACCGGTACGCCCGTGCCGATGCATGACGGCGGCAGCCTTTCTGCGCTGGTAATGTTGTGGACAGCACACAGGTGCCTGCGACCGACTGGAGGGGAAGAGATCATGGCAGCCATGAAACCGCGGACCGGTGATGGGCCGATGGAGGTCACCAAGGAGGGCCGCAGCCTCATCATGCGGGTTCCTCTCGAGGGCGGCGGGCGCCTGGTCGTCGAGCTCAACGCGGCGGAGGCCGCGGAGCTCAAGGAGTGCCTCGTCGGGGTCACCGAGTAGCCCGAGATCAGAGTCTTCGCAGAAGGGGCCGGTCCGTCCAGGACCGGCCCCTTCGCTGTCTTCACGGCCCCGCGCACCCGCGCCCGCGCCCGTGGGCGGGCGCCAGGCAAGTCAGCGCCGCACGGCCAGGAGGAGCCCGTCCCCAGAGGGCAGGATGGAGACCGCGAGCCGGTCGTCCGAGCGCAGGTCCCGGTGGAGGGAGCGCAGGGCTGCCGTGATGGGGTCCCTCTGGGCGGGGTTGGAGACGCGGTCCCTGTCCAGCGCGTCATTGACCACGAGGAGACCGCCGGGGCGCAGGAGCCTCACAGACTGCTCGGCGTATGCGGGCACGCCGGCCTTGTCCGCGTCGAGGAGCACGAGGTCATACGCCTGGTCGGTGAGGCGGGGGAGCACGTCCGCCGCCCGTCCGGAGATGGCGCGGACCCGGTTGGGTGCCACCCGGTCCTCGGCGAACGCCGTCCGCGCGGCCTTGAGGTGCTCGACATCGCGGTCGATCGTCGTCAGGACCGCGGTCTGGGCCAGCCCGCGCAGGAGGCACAGGCCGGAGACGCCGGCGCCCGTGCCCACCTCGACGGCGGTGTGCGCCTTGGACGCCGCAGCAAGCACCGTGAGCGCGGCGCCCACGCCGGTGCTGACGGGCGTGATGCCGAGGTCGAAGGACCGCTCGCGGGCCCGCGCCAGCACCTCGTCCTCCGAGGCGAAGCCTTCGGTGTAGGACCAGCTGCTGGACTTCTCGGAGCTCATGGGGCGGTGCTTTCGTCTCGGCGGGATGCCCGCAGTTGCCGGGCTGATCAAGCCTATCGCCTCGCCGACCGTACCGGCCGTCGCCCGGGCCGTACGCTCTGGGCAGAACGGACAGGCAATTCCCAGACTCGCCTGTCAGACTGGGATACCCAGCGGCCCGACGCCGTCCGGCCAGGCCGCACCGATGGAGTGAAGGCAGGTGTGTCGAGGTGTCGGCAGGACCAGTGGCAGCCACCGGGACCCCGTTCGAGGCCCCCGAGGCCCAGGCGTGGGTGCCGCCCACGTGGGAGGACGTGGTCACCCAGCATTCCGCGAAGGTCTACCGGCTCGCGTACCGCCTCACAGGCAGCCAGCACGACGCCGAGGACCTCACCCAGGAGGTCTTCGTCCGGGTCTTCCGCTCGCTCGAGAACTTCAAGCCGGGAACGCTCGACGGCTGGCTCCACCGGATCACGACCAACCTCTTCCTCGACCAGGCCCGGCGCAAGAGCCGCATCCGCTTCGACGCGCTTGCGGAGGACGCCGAGTCCCGCCTGCCCGGCAGGGATCCCGGCCCCGAGCGCAGCTACGAGATGAACAACCTGGACCTCGACGTCCAGGCCGCTCTCGAGGAGCTCCCGCCGGACTTCCGCGCCGCCGTGGTGCTCTGCGACCTCGAGGGGCTCTCCTACGACGAGGTCGCGGACGCGCTCGGGGTCAAGCTCGGCACCGTGCGCAGCCGCATCCACCGCGGAAGGACCCTGCTGCGCGAGAAGCTCGCCCACCGCGACCCCCGGCCTGCCTCGACCCGTCGGCTCGCCCTGCCGCGCGTCGCGCGCGGGCTCCGCTGAGGGGCAGCGCCGTGCGATTCGCCCGTTTCTGGGGCCATGCCCGCCGCCATCCCGGCACCCCCGGGCACGCGCTCGAATGCCCTGACTGCCGCGGCCGCCTCGAGGCCCACCGGCGCTACATCGCTGCGCTGCGCGATGCCAAGGTGCCGTGCGCACCGACGTCCCTCCAGGCCCGTCTGCTCGCCCATACGCAGCAGCTCGCCGCCCAGGCCGAGACCGGGGGGGTCCGGCCGCAGCGCAGCCGCCGCCGCGAAGCCGTCCGTGCGGGCCTCTCGGCTCTCGCCGGCGCCGCTGCAGCGTCCGCGGCGCTCGCGGTGACGGCCTACGCCGTGGCCGGCGAGGCCCCGCAGCGCAGTCCGCAGGGCCCCATGGACGCATCCCTGGTCCGCACCGCAACGGGTGCCCGCCCCGCGCCCGCCGCCAGCGGGGACCGCGATGGCGAGTCCTCGCCGTCGGAGGCCGTCACCGCCCTCCTGGGCGGCCCGGGCGTACTGGTCGGGGGCGCGCATGAGGACCCGGCGGAGCGGATCGCGCGCGGCCTGCGGGTCGTGTTCGGCGCATCGGGCCAGCCGTGACCGGAACCGGGCGCGAATCGCTGCCGTCGACAGCCAGAAGGTAGTGTTGCTCGCGTGTTCGGTATCAACGGCCCTGAGTTCATCCTGCTGCTGCTCATCGGCATCCTCGTCATCGGACCGCAGCGCCTGCCCGAATACACCCAGAAGCTGACCAACCTCGTCAAGGAGCTGCGCCGCATGGCCTCCGGGGCGCGGGACCAGCTCAAGGAGGAGACCGGGGTCGACCTCAACGAGGTGGACTGGCGCAAGTACGATCCGCGCCAGTACGACCCGCGCAAGATCATCCGGGATGCGCTCGTCGACGACGGCACCGAAGCCGCTGCGTCGGCTGCGGCAGCGGGAGTGCCCGCAGTCACGGCCGGGGTCGCTGCCACCGCCACGGTGGAGGCGCCCGCCCCGGCACGGACAGTCGAGCGGCTCGACGCTGGCGAGCGCGCGCCCTTCGACACCGAGGCCACCTGACCTCAGCCGGCGGGCGTGGCCTCAGCCGGCGGGGGAGACTCCGAGGCTCCGGCCCGCAAGGCCCCGCGGCTGGGCGGCGAGACGGTCTGCGATGCGCTTGAGCGCAACGGCCGACGGCGACTCCGGGCTTCCGAGGACGATCGGCACCCCCGCGTCGCCGCCCTCGCGCAACGCCACGTCGAGCGGCACCTGGCCGAGAAGGCCCACGTCCGTCCCGAGCGCGGCCGCGAGCCGCTCGGCCACCTGGGCGCCGCCACCGGTTCCGAACACGTCGAGCACCGTGCCGTCCGGGAGCGTGAGGCCGGACATGTTCTCGATGACACCGGCGACGCGCTGCCCCGTCTGGGCCGAGACGGTGCCCGCCCGCTCGGCCACGTCGGCCGCGGCGGCCTGGGGGGTCGTGACCACGAGCAGCTGGGCGTTCGGGAGCAGCTGCGAGACCGAGATCGCGACGTCCCCCGTTCCGGGAGGCAGGTCCAGGAAGAGCACGTCAAGGTCCCCGAAGTACACGTCCCCGAGGAACTGCTCGAGGGCTCGGTGCAGCATGGGACCGCGCCAGGCCACCGGCTGGTTGCCGTCCACGAACATCCCGATCGAGATGACCTTCACCCCGTGCGCGACGGGGGGGAGGATCATCTCGTCCACCCGCGTCGGCGCGCCCGTCACGCCCAGCAGGGCCGGGACCGAGAAGCCGTGCACGTCGGCGTCGACCACCCCGACCTGCAGGCCGCGGGCGGCGAGCTCGCACGCGAGGTTCACCGTCACCGAGGACTTGCCGACGCCGCCCTTGCCGCTGGCCACCGCGTACACCTTGGCGAGGGAATCAGGGCGGCTGAAGGGGATGCCGCGCTCGGGCCGGAGCTGCTCGCGCAGTTTCCGGCGCTGCTCCGGGGTCATGACCCCGAGCCGGACGTCCACGTCCTCTACACCGGGCACCGGCGCGAGCGCCGCGCGCACGTCGGCGTCGATCGTGCCGCGCAGGGGGCAGCCCTCGATGGTGAGCAGGACGCGCACGCTGACCCGGCCGGCGTCGAACGCCACGTCCTCGAGCATGCCGAGCTCGTCGATCGGGCGGCGCAGCTCGGGGTCGATCACAGTGTGCAGCGCGGCGCGGACCGCCGCGGGATCCGGTGCGCTCACGCCCTGCCGTCCTCGAGGGGGCGCTCGGCCGCCGCGGGAGTGACCCTGGGGATCTGCTGGGTGCGCGGGGCCCGGGCCTTCTTGTCCTTGCGGCGCTTGGCGTGCGCAGGCTCGGCAGAGTCCTCGGACTCGGAGAGCTCCTCGAGGATCGAGCGCAGTTCGGCGCGCACGAAGTCTCGGGTCGCCACCTCGCGCAGCGAGAGGCGCAGCGACGCGAGCTCGCGGGTCAGGTACTCGGTGTCGGCGAGGCTGCGCTCGTTGCGGGTGCGGTCCTGCTCGATCTGGACGCGGTCGCGGTCGTCCTGACGGTTCTGCGCCAGGAGGATGAGCGGGGCCGCGTAGGACGCCTGCAGCGAGAGCAGGAGCGTCAGGAGTGTGTAGTTGAGGGCCTTCGGGTCGAACTGGAGGTGTTCGGGCGCGAGGGTGTTCCACGAGAGCCACACGATGCAGAAGAGCGTCATGTAGAAGAGGAACTGCGGCGTGCCCATGTAGCGGGCGAACCGCTCGGCGAAGCGGCCGAACGCATCGGGGTCCGGGTTGAAGCGCGGGATGAGCCTCCCGCGCTGCTCGAGGGGAGTGTCCAGACCGGGCAGCTTGCGGGGCTCAGCCAAAACGTCCTCCGAACTTCTTCACGGGTTCGCCATCCTCGTGCACGCGCCAGTCGTCGGGCAGCAGGTGGTCGAGGAGGTCGTCAACAGTCACCGCCCCCACGAGGCGGCCGTCGGCGTTCACGACGGCGATGGCGTTCAGGTTGTACTGGGCCATGGTGCGGGCCACCTCGCTGATCGAGTCGAGGTCCCGCATCGGGTCGAGCGCCTTGTCCACGATCGTTCCGAGCTGCTCGGGGGGCGCGGCGCGCAGGAGCTGCTGGATGTGCACTGTGCCGAGGTAGCGGCCCGTGGGCGTCTCGAGGGGCGGGCGGCAGATGAAGATCGCGGAGGCAAGGGCAGGGCTCAGCTCCTCGCGCCGCACGTGGGCGAGCGCCTCGGCGACAGTGGCCTCGGGCGGGAGGATCACCGGGACCGGGGTCATGACCGAGCCGGCTGTGCCCTCGTCGTACTGCAGGAGGCGGCGGACGTCCTTCGCCTCCTCGGGTTCCATGAGCTGCAGGAGCTCCTCGGCCTTCTCGGCGGGGAGGTCGGCGAGGAGGTCTGCTGCGTCGTCGGGGTCCATCTCCTCGAGGACGTCGGCGGCGCGCTCGAGGTCGAGCGACGAGAGGATCTCGACCTGGTCGTCCTCGGGCAGCTCCTGGAGCACGTCGGCGAGGCGCTCGTCCTGGAGCTCGGAGACCACCTCGAGGCGGCGCGCGTCGCTCATCTCCTGCATCGCATCGGCGAAGTCGGCGGGCTTGAGGTCGTCGTGGGTCGCGAGGAAGTGGGCGGCACCGCGCACCTGCCCCGTGGCGTGACGGGTCTCCTCCCAGTCCACGAGCTGCGCGGGGCCCCTGCGCAGGCTGCGGAAGCCGCGCCGCTCGGGCTCGTGGCGCACGAACAGCTTGCTCACGAGCCAGTCGCCAGTGCGCTGCTGGTCCATGGCAAGGTCCTCGACTGTGACCTCGGAGCCGTCCTCGACGAGGGTGACCCGGCGGTCGAAGATGTCGCCGAGCACGAGCTGCTCGGCACCGCGCTGCTCGAAGCGACGGAGGTTGATCAGGCCGGTGGTGATGATCTGGGACTGGTCCATGCTCGTCACGCGCGTCATGGGGACGAACACGCGACGCTTGCCCGGGACCTCGACCACGATCCCGACAGCCTGGGGCGGGCGCTGGCCGCGGGGGATGACCACAACGTCGCGGAGCCGCCCCACCCGGTCGCCCGCAGGGTCGAATACGTCCAGGCCGAGAAGCCTGGCGATGAAGACGCGGGACGGGGTGGAACTCACGTCCCTAGGCTACTCCAGCGCCATGGGGCCCCGTGCCCGCCCGACACGGGCCGCCACGTGGCCGGTGCTGCTGCGCCGGGGCAGGCGGGATCCTGCTCACTGTGAGCTGAAACCCGGCCATGGCACAGGCGCGCGGGTAAGAATAGGAGTATGTCCAACATCTTCGGTTCTTCCAAGCCCCTCGACGAGGCCCGCACCCTGCCGCAGGGGGAGACGGTGGGCTCCTACACGTCCTACCTCGACGCGCAGAAGGCCGTGGACTATCTGGCCGACCAGCAGTTCCCTGTGGAACTCGTGGCGATCGTCGGCAACGAGCTCAAGCTCGTCGAGCGGGTCACGGGCCGGCTCAGCTATCCGAGGGTGGCCCTCAACGGGGCCCTGAGCGGCATGTGGTTCGGTCTCTTCGTGGGGGTGCTCCTCTCCTTCTTCACCCCGACGGGCAGCTATTTCTCGATCATCACGAGCGTGCTCATGGGTGCGGCCTTCTTCATGCTCTTCGGGATCGTGACCTACGCGATGCAGCGGGGCAAGCGTGACTTCACCTCCACGAGCCAGGTGGTGGCCAGCAGCTACGACGTGGTGGTGGGCCACGAGGTGGCCCATGACGCACGGCGCCTCCTGAGCCAGCTGCCGATCGGGCAGGGCCGCGCTGGTTGGGGGGCTGGGCCCGCCCAAGGGGGATACGGCCAAGGGGGATACGGCCAAGGGGGATACGGGCAGGACGGCTATGGGCCCGGCGGGTACGGCCAGGGCCAAGGCGGCCAGGGCCCGAGCGGCTACGGCCAGGGCAGCCCGGGCCAGGGCGGCCACGGCCAGAGCGGGTACGGCCAGCCGTGGCCCCAGGAGCCCGAGCCGAAGCGTCCGTCCGGATGGACTGACCCCTACGGCGTCAATGCGGGAGGCCAGACCCCGCCCGCTGCGCAGCCGCAGCAGCCAGGGCAGCAGCCTCCGGTCCAGGAGGCTCCTGCCACGCACACGACCCGCTACCCGGACCTTCCGGACGGCCGGCCGCAGTACGGCGTCCGGGTCGACCCCGAGCAGACGCCGGGCCAGAGCAGTCCGGCGCAGCCCGAGGCCGGCGGTGAGCCGCGCGGAGACAGCGCGGACGATGCCGCTGAGGACGGCCGGGACCGCTAGGCGCAGCGGGCGACGCACGCACGACGCCGGGCGGCCGGCCCGCGGGGCCAGCCGCCCGGCGTCGTGCTTGCCTGGGCGGAACCCGGGCGCTCATGTGTACCCGGAATGCGGGAGGGGCCGACGATCTGTACCCGGAATGCGGGAGGGGCCGACGATCTGTACCCGGAATGCGGGAGGGGCCCACGATCTGTACCCGGAATGGGGGGAGGGGCCGACGATCTGTACCCGGAACGCGGGTCAGCGGAGGGAGGCCATCCAGGCTTCGACGTCCTCGGGCGTGCGGGGGAGCGCCGCGCTGAGGTTGACCGCTCCGTCTTCGGTCATGAGGACGTCGTCCTCGATGCGCACGCCGATCCCGCGGTACTCCTCCGGGATCGCGAGGTCCTCCGCCTTGAAGTACAGCCCGGGCTCGATCGTGAAGACCATGCCCGGGGTGAGCTCGCCGTCGAGGTAGAGGTCGCGGCGTGCCTGGGCGCAGTCGTGGACGTCGAGGCCGAGGTGGTGGCTCGTGCCGTGCGGCATCCAGCGTCGGTGCTGCTGGCCCTCGTCGGAGAGCGCCTCGGCGGCGGAGACGGGCAGGATGCCCCACTCCTCGAGGCGCGCGGCGAGGACCTCCATGGCCGCGGCGTGGACCGCGCGGAACTTCAGCCCGGGGCGGGCGGCGGCGAACGCGGCGTCGGCGGCGTCGAGGACAGCCTGGTAGATGCGCCGCTGGACGTCCGTGAACGTCCCGTCCACGGGGAGCGTGCGGGTGATGTCCGCGGTGTAGAGGGACTCGGCCTCGACCCCCGCATCCACGAGCACGAGCTCGCCCGGCCGCACTGCGCCGTTGTTGCGGATCCAGTGCAGCACCGTCGCGTTGTTCCCCGAGGCGGCGATGGTGTCATACCCGAGGTCGTTGCCCTCCTCGCGCGCCTTGGCGAAGAAGGCCGTCTCGATCACGCGCTCGCCGCGGCGGTGCGCCACCGCGCGGGGGAGCACCCGGACGATCTCCTCGAACCCTGCGGCGGTCGCGGCCACGGCCTCGCGCAGCTGCGCCACCTCCCACTCGTCCTTGACGAGGCGCAGCTCCGAGAGCGCCTCGGCGAGCTCGTCGTCGAGCGCGTCGAAGACGCTGAGGTCGAGGGACTCGGGGTCCTGGGCCGTGTTGTAGCGGGCCGTGTCCACGAGCGCGTCGAGGTTCTCGTCCACCTTGCGCACGAGCCGCACCGAGAGCCCGCCGATCTCGCGGGCGCCGACGCCCTTCGTCACGGCGACCTCGAGGCCGTCGAGGTGGGCGGTCGGGACGCCGACGAGCGCTTCGAGCGCCGCGAGCGTGGGACGCGCGCCCACCCAGAACTCGCCAGAGCGGGCATCCGAGTAGAACTCGGCCGTGTCCCGGCCGGCGAGCGGGCGGAAGTAGAGGGTCGAGGCGTGGTTCCCGCCGCCGTCGCCCGTGCCTGCCGTCACCGGCTCGAGGACGAGCACGGCGTCCGGCTCGTGGTCGAGGCCGAGGCCGGTGAGGTGCGCGAAGGCGGAGTGGGGGCGGAAGCGGTAGTCCGTGTCGTTGGAGCGCACCTTGAGCGGGCCCGCAGGGACCACGAGGCGCTCGCCGGGGAAGCGCTCGGAGATCGCACGACGCCGGCGCTCGGCGTGTGCAGCGACCTCTGCCCGTGCGGGGAGCGCCCCGTCCGCCGGGGCCCAGTGGGAGGCCATGAACGCCTTGAAGGCATCCGACGACGGCCGCTGCGACCGGTTGTTGACCCGGTCCTCGATCGCCTGCGCCGGCACGTCCTGGGGTTCGCTCGTGGTCACGCCGGGATCGCCGGCCATGGGATCTGAAACAGTCACTGTGCCATTCTTCCATCGGGCCCCCGCTTGTCCACCCCGGCGCTATGGTGGGGGCGTGAGGATCGATCTGCATGCCCACTCGCGCGTCTCCGACGGCACCGAGACCCCCGCCGAGCTCGTCGCGGCGGCCGCGCGCGCGGGCCTCGACGTCCTCGCCATCACGGACCACGACTCCACCGACGGGTGGGACGAGGCCTCGGCCGCCGCCGTGGCGCACGGTGTGGCGCTCGTCCCCGGCATGGAAGTCTCGTGCCGCACCCCCGAGGGCATCAGCGTGCACGTGCTCTCCTACCTCCACGACCCGGGGCATCCCGGCCTGCTCGAGGAGATCACGAAGGCGAAGGACGCGAGGCTCTCCCGTGCCGAGCACATGGTCTCCCTGCTCGCGGAGGACTACCCGCTCTCGTGGGACGACGTGACGCAGCACGTGGCCCCCGGCGCCACCGTCGGGCGCCCGCACATCGCCGACGCCCTCGTTGCCGCCGGCCTGGTCGGGGACCGCACCGAGGCGTTCGCCACGATCCTCTCGTCACGCTCGCGCTATTTCGTCCAGCACTACGCCCCCGAGCCCGCGCTAGCCGTCGCGCTCGTCCGCGAGGCCGGCGGCGTGCCGGTGTTCGCCCACCCTGTAGCGTCCGCGCGGGGCCGGACCGTGGGGGAGGCGGTCTACCTCGAGATGATCGAGGCGGGCCTGGCCGGCCTCGAGGTCCACCACCGCGACAATCCCGAGGAGCGGCGCCCGTTCCTGCTCGCCCTCGCCCGCGAGCACGGTCTGCTCGTGACCGGCTCGTCCGACTACCACGGGGCGGGCAAGCCCAACCGCCTCGGCGAGAACCTCACTTCGCCCGACGCGTTCGCCGAGGTCGAGCGCCAAGGGCGGGGGACCGCCGTCGTGCGCCCCTGACCGGGCCAGACGTCCACCCTCCGGCTCGGGGCCCCCGGCTCAGCGTCAACCCGCGCGCCCCCGGCTCAGCGCCGCCGCCGCGCGCCCCCGGCCGACTTCTGAGCGAGGCCTTCCGGCCGCAGCGGGACCGCCCTACGCTTGCCAGTGCTGGGGGACGGCCGGTGGCCGCAGCATCAGTGGTCTCGCATGACCCGAGATGGAGTCCGCATGTTCCGCAAGACCCTCGCGACCCTCGGCGTCGCAGCCGCGCTGACCTTCATCGCCGCGCCCGCCCAGGCCCTCCACTGCGTCAATGAGAGCCGGCCCGCGTACACCGGAACCGACTACCAGTTCGTTCCCGGCCCCAACTTCCACGTGCACATCGAGGGCAACTGGGCCTTCATCCAGGAGTACGGGGTGTGGGTCTTCGTGCCTCCCGGCACCGTCCCGCTGACTCCCGGCGCCCACGGCAACTTCCAGAACGGCGGCGCGGATGCGCTGCTGGAGAACTCGGCGGTGTGCGACCCGAGTGGCGTGGCGTTCTCCAAGCGCCAGACGGACAACGGCATCCAGTGGTGCCAGTCCGCACCGTAGCCCTAAGCCCTAAGCCCTAAGCCCTAAGCCCTGGCCCTAGCCGAGGCTGAGCACCCGCGCGGACGGGAGCCTGCGGGCCATGACCTCGATCGCCTGGGGGTTCTCGTCGACGCACACGAACCGCCGGTCCAGCGCCGCCGCGGCGGCTCCCAGCGTGCCGGAGCCGGCGAAGAAGTCAAGGACCCAGTCGCCCGGCCGGCTCGAGGCGGTGACCATGCGCCGCAGGAGGCCCTCCGGCTTCTGGGTCGGGTAGCCGGTCTTCTCACGCCCGGTGGGGGAGACGATCGTGTGCCACCAGACGTCGGTGGGCAGCTTGCCCAGCGCGCGCTTCTCGGGGGTGACCAGGCCCGGCGCCATGTACGGCTCCCGGTCCACCTGTTCCGAGTCGAAGTGGTAGCGCTGGGGGTCCTTGACGTACACGAGCACGTTGTCGTGCTTCGTGGGCCACCGGCGCTTGGTGCGCGCGCCGTAGTCATAGGCCCAGATGATCTCGTTGAGGAAGCAGTCCCGGCCGAAGACCGCGTCCAGCATGACCTTCGCATAGTGCACCTCGCGGTAGTCCAGGTGCAGGTACAGGGTGCCGTCCTCGGCGAGGACCCTCCACGCCTCGACGAGCCGCGGCTCGAGGAACGCCCAGTAGTCGCTGAACGCGTCGTCGTACCGGTGCAGGGCGCCCTTGATGGTCTCGTACCGCTGGCCCGAGAAGCCCACCCTGTCACCGGAGGCGGCGCGCACCACTGTGGTCTCGTGGCGCTTCTGGGCGCGCCCGGTGTTGAACGGCGGGTCGATGTACACCATGGTGAACGCCCCGTCCGGGAGCGCCGCCAGCACGCGGGCGTTGTCCGCCTCCACCACGAGGTCGGGGCCGTCAGGGGCCCAGAGGCCGCCGGCGGGGAGCGGTGGCGTGCCGCCCGCGCCGCCGGCGCCGGGGATTGCTGTCAATGCGGCCTACTCGGCCTCTCCGCGCGCCACGACCTCGCCGTCGACCCGGCGCGTGCGCGACCGGCGACGGCGCGCTGCCGCGACCCCGCGGTCGGGCCGCGTGCCGTCCTCGCCGGGCGTCAGCTGGACGGCTGAGGCAGCCGAGGCGCGAACCGGCGCCTGCTCCTGCTGCGCCTCGCCTCCGCCGGCCCCTCCGCGGCGGCGACGGCGGCGCCCCTCGCCCGTCGGCTCGGAATGAGCCGGGCGGTCGGCGCGGCCGTGGCCGTGGCCCGACTTGCCGGCACCGTCGGCCGGTGCGGTCTCGGCACCCTCGGCGGCGGGAGCAACGGCGTCGGCCGCGCCCTTGGAGCGACGCCGCCGGCCCTCCCGGTGCTGCTTCTCTCCGCCGGTCGGGCCGTCCTCGGCTCGCTGCCCGTCCTCAGTGCGCTGGCCGCCGGCGGTGCCCTCCTTCGCGGACGCGCCCCTGCCGCGCGGCTTCTCGTCGCGGCGGCCGCGCCCGCCCTTCTTCCGCCCGGGCTCGCCGAGGTCCTCGAGCACCTCCGCGTCGACGCCCTCGAGGACGCGCTTGTGGCGCGGGAGGCGGCCCTTCGTCCCCGCAGGGATGGTGAGGTCCGTGTACAGGTGCGGCGAGGACGAGTACGTCTCGACCGGCTCGGGGACATCGAGGCCGAGGGCCTTGTTGATGAGGCCCCAGCGTGGCACGTCCTCCCAGTCGACGAACGTCACGGCCGTGCCCTTGTTGCCGGCCCGGCCCGTGCGGCCCACACGGTGCAGGTACGTCTTCTCGTCCTCGGGGCACTGGAAGTTGATCACGTGCGTGACGTCCTCGACGTCGATGCCGCGGGCGGCGACGTCGGTGGCGACGAGGACGTCCACCTTGCCGTTGCGGAACGCGCGCAGGGCCTGCTCGCGGGCGCCCTGGCCCAGGTCGCCGTGCAGGGCCGCGGCGGCGAAGCCGCGGTCCACGAGCTCCTCGGACAGCTTCGCGGCCGTGCGCTTGGTCTTGGTGAAGATGATCGTCCGGCCGCGGCCCTCCGCCTGGAGGATGCGCGCCACCACCTCGTCCTTGTCCAGCTGGTGAGCCCGGTAGATGACCTGGCGGATGTCCTTCTTCGTGATCGAGTCGTCGTTCGGGTCCGAGGCGCGGATGTGGGTCGGCTGGCTCATGTAGCGGCGGGCCATGGCCACGACCGGGCCGGGCATCGTCGCGGAGAACAGGAGCGTCTGGCGGATCGCCGGGACCGCGCCCATGAGGGTCTCGACGTCCGGGAGGAAGCCGAGGTCCAGCATCTCGTCGGCCTCATCGAGGACGATCATGCGGACGTTCTTGAGGTTCAGGTGGCGCTGGCGGTGCAGGTCGATGAGGCGGCCGGGGGTTCCGACGACGACGTCGACGCCGCGCTGGAGGGCCTCGATCTGCGGCTCGTAGGCGCGGCCGCCGTAGATGACCTCGACGCGCAGCGACGTGCGCTTGCTCGCCGTCTGGAGGTCCTTGCCCACCTGGACGGCGAGCTCGCGGGTGGGGACCACGATGAGCGCCTGGGGCGCGCCGGGGACCGGGAGCTTGGCGTAGTCCGGGTGGTCTGAGGGGAGCGTGCGCTGGAGCGCCGGGATGCCGAAGCCGAGGGTCTTGCCCGTGCCGGTCTTGGCCTGGCCGATGATGTCATGGCCGCCGAGGGCCACGCCGAGCGTCATCGACTGGATGGGGAAGGGGTGCAGGATCCCGGCATCCGCGAGGGACTGCGCGATCTCCGGGGCCACCCCGTAGTCGGAGAACGTCTGCTGGCTCTCCTGGCGCACCGGGGCGTCGTTGGTGATGGTCTCTTCGGTCTCGAGGACCTCCGTGCCCGAATCGTCGGTCAGGAGCTCGTGGGTGTGGACTTCGTTCAAGGGGTAGGTTCCCTCCGTCTGGGCCCGAGCGGGTTCGTGCTCGACGGACGCGGACCGCCTTGCGGCGTGTCAGAGCATCCGGAGCAGAGGCGCGCGCCGGCCGTTCAGCGGAAGCCGATCGCGGGCTTGTCGAGCGCCGGTGAAACGCACCGGCAGGGAAAAAAGCTGATCGCGGCTGTACGACCGGGCATCCAGTAACCCTTCAAGGGTACCGTGCGGGCGGCCGTTCTCCCGCATCGGCGCACCGGCCGGGGGGAACCCGTCACGCCGCGCGCATCCGGCGGGCCCGTTCGAAGGCGTGGGCGAGCATGGCCTCTACCTTCCTCGGCTGGTCGAGGTCGGACCAGGTGATACGGACGATGGTCCAACCGGCGTTGGCCAGTGCCTTCTCGCGTTCCCGCTCCGCACGGATCACCTCGGCCGTCTGCGCCGGGCCGACGTACTTGACGAGTCCGTCCACCTCAAGTGCAACCATCAGGTCGGGCCATGCGTTGTCCAGCCGGAACCTCCGGCCTGCAACGGTCACCCAGAACTGCTGCACGGGGAGGCCCGCGGACAGCGTCAGTGCGAGGAGGAGCAGACGCGCCCTGGTCTCGGCCGGTGACTCGGATCCTGAGCTCGCGGACGCCGCGATGGACCTGGCGCGGCCGATGCCCCGCCTGCCAGCGGCCCGTTCGAGTGCGGCGTTGAGCTCATCGCGCCCCAGCCCCCGGGCGAGCGCCGATTCGCAGACGATCATGGCCGACTCGAAGCCGAGGATGCGCAGGCAGTCGACGACGGCATCGGCCACCGGGATGACGGGCATGCCAGTGACCGATTCCACGTCGAGGGGAGCCCGCTGGGCCTTCACGACGTCGGCCGCATGGTCCCCGGAGGATGACGCGAAGGCCTGGACGACATGGAGACGCCTCTCGGGAGTCCACAGTGCGAGTCCGTGCAGCAGTGCCGCGCTCACCGAGGCGTAGGCGAAGTTCCAGCCCCCGAGAGCCGAGTAGCTCCGCCAGGCGTGTCCTCTCAGGTTCAGGAGCCGCGCTGCCGTGTCCTGCTCGTGCACCTGCTCGCGCGGTGCTGCCTCCTGACGGGTGGCGAAGCACCCCCGCCGCAGCCTCACGAGCGCGCCGGAGGACACCAGATCCGCCGCAGCGCGCTCGCCGATGCCCAGGAGCTGGAGTTCGCGGGACGTGCAGAGTCCGCGGGCGAACTCGGGCCGGGGACCGAGTTGGGCCAGGTCGGGGAGGTGAGCTTCCATGCCTGCAGTCTGAATGCCGCAACGGATGTGCGGCGGATGAATGCTGCCCATGTGGACGACTCGCCCAGGATGCGGCTGTGGAGGACAAGCGGACTGGGATGCGCGGGCGGGGGACCGGCGGGGATGCAGAGGACCGGCGGGAAGGCGGGGGACCGGCGGGGATGCAGAGGACCGGCGGGAAGGCGGGGGACCGGCGGGGATGCAGAGGACCGGCAGGAAGGCTGGGGACCGGCGGGGATGCGGGAAAGCGGCGGGGTTCTGCCGGACGCGGGGGGTCGCTGCATCCGAGGGGGTTCTGCCCGGCGGGGATGCGGGGAACCGGCGGGGATGCGGGGAACCGGCGGGGATGCGGGGGACCGGCGGGGATGCAGAGGACCGGCGGGGATGCGGGGAACCGGCGGAGATGCGGCGGACCGGTGGGCGGGCTCAGGCGAGTTCGAACCGGACGGAACGCGACATCACATCCGCCGCGACGAGCCGCACGCGCACGGTTGTCCCGGACTCCATCTCGCCGTCGCACCGCGCCGTCACCGGGGGATCGGCGAGCTGCACGGTGCCGAAGGGCGGACGCTCGCCGCGCGCTGGCGCCCCTTCGCGCGCGCCCGACCCCTGTCCCTCGTCAGCGTCACCCGCCGACGGGTGGTCCCCGTCCGCGGCCGGCCGGGCTCCGCCGTCTTGCGTGCGCCCCCCGTTCTGGGAGCTCGCGATCCGGTCCAGCGGGGAGGGCCGGCGCTCGCCGCCGTTCCCCTCCCCGGCGGCGGGCCGGGAGCCTGAGATCACGACCGCGTCGAACTCGTGGCCCACCCGGTGGGCCAGGAGGGCTGCCTCGACGAGGTCGAGGGACGCGCGCTCCACGCGCCCGGCGAGCTGGTCCGAGGACGCCATGAGGGCCGGGAGGGCGGGCAGCGCCTCGCGCGCCCAGCCCGGGACCTCATGGCGGTTGGCCAGCGCGTGGCAGATGACGAGGACGAACCGGTCCACGAGGCGGCGCAGCGGCGCGGTGGTGTGCGCGTATGGGGCACCCAGGGCAGCCTGCAGCGTCTCCTGCGGCAGCTCGCCGTCGAACGGCGTGTAGCCGGCACCGCGGAAGAGCGCGGCCGCGGCGTGGAGGATCGCGAGCTGGCGCGGCTGCGAGGCGTCGAGGGTGCGCAGGTACTCGCCGTAGGGGATCTCGCCGTCCCACGGCCGGCCGAGCGCGTGGGTCTGCCGCCGGAAGTGGCGCAGGGAGCGCTCGTCCGGGGCGGGCATGGTGCGCAGGATCCCGAGCCGGCCCTCGAGCATGATCTGGGCGGCCGCCATCCCGGTCATGAGCGAGATCTGGGCGTTCCACTCCTCGACGGGCAGGGGCGGGGCGGCCTCGATGCGGTAGCCGCCGCCGTCCGCCGTGACGATCTCCTGGTCGGGCAGGTTCAGGCTCGCCCCGCCGCGCTCCCGCTCGAGCGCGATCCGCAGGCGCCCCACCTCCGCCAGGAGCAGGAGGGGCTCGACGGCGGTGCCCGCCTCGATCTGCTCCTGCGCCTGGGCGTAGGCCATCTTCGCGCGGCTGCGCACCGTGGCCCGCACGAGGCCGACGGCGGCCACCTCGCCCGCCGCGTCGAGGCGGAAGTCCCACACGAACGCGCCCCGCACCTGGTCCTCGAGCAGGCTGCCCGCCGAGTCGCTGATCTGCTCGGGGTGCAGGGGGACCTTGCCGTCCACCGTGTACAGGGTCTGCCCCCGGCGCCGCGTCTCGGCGTCGAGGGGCCCGCCCGGGGCGACGAACGCCGGCACGTCCGCGATCGCGTACCGCACCCGGTAGCCTTCGCCGTCGCGGGCGATATGCAGGGCCTGGTCGAGGTCCGTGGACGTGGGCGGGTCGATCGTGACGAAGCCGATCCCGGTGAGGTCCTCCGCGGGGAGGGTGAGCGCCGCGATCGCCCGTTCGGCGTCCTCCACTGCATCCTGCGGGTAGCCGTTCCCGAGCCCGAATTCCTCGCGCAGCGCTGTGAAGGCCCTCTCGAGGACTTCCCGCCGCTCGGCGGGGGCGGTGGGGGAGATCTTCGGCGTCAGGTGAGAGTGGGCCACGAGCGCCAGCCTAGCCCTCCTGCGCAGGAGCGCTAGGGCTGTGCCCCGAAGCGTCGGGGGTGCGCGGGGAACACCCCGAGGATGCGCAGCTCCTCCGAGAAGAAGGCGAGCTCCTCGAGGGCCCGCGCGAGCGGCGGCTCGTCCGGGTGCCCTTCCACGTCCACCATGAACATGGTCGCGGCGAAGCGCCCGCCCACCATGTAGCTCTCGAGCCGGGTCATGTTCACGCCGTTCGTCGCGAACCCGCCGAGCGCCTTGTAGAGCGCGGCGGGGAGGTTGCGGACGCGGAACACGAAGCTCGTCACGAACTGCTCCGAGCCGGCCTCCGGGAACGGCCGCGGCGGGGCCAGCACCACGAAGCGGGTGGTGTTGTGCTTCTCGTCCTCGATGTCCTCGGCCAGGACCGTGAGGCCGTAGCGCTCGGCGGCGAGCGGCGGCGCGATCGAGACCCGTGCCGGGTCGCCCGCCTCGGCCACCTCCCGGGCCGAGCCTGCCGTGTCCCCGGCGACGACGGGCCTGAGGCCGTGGGCGCGGATGAACCCGCGGCACTGCGCGAGGGCGTGGACATGGCTGTGGACCTCGCGCGCGCCCTCGAGGGTCGAGCCGGGGACCCCCATGAGGCTGAAGCGGATGCGCAGGAAGTGCTCGGCGATGATCTGCAGGCTCGTGTCCGGGAGGAGCACGTGGATGTCCGCGACCCGGCCTGCCACGGAGTTGTCGATCGGGATCATCGCGAGCTCGGCCGCGCCCGAGCCGACGGCACCGAACGCGTCCTCGAAGGTCGCGCAGGCCAGCGTGCGCGCCCCGGGGAAGGCCTCGAGCGCGGCCATGTGCGAGTTGGCGCCTGGCTCGCCCTGGTAGGCGACCGTCGTCATGCGCGCGCCGTCTGCGGCAGCGTGGGCAGGGCCGGCAGCTGGGAACGGAGCCGCGCGGCGGCGTCGGCGGGGTCGCTCGCGTCGGTGATCGCGCGCACGACGACGACGCGGCTCGCCCCCGCGTCCACGACCTGCCCCACGTTGCCGTGGTCGATCCCGCCGATCGCGAACCAGGGCAGGGGTGCCTGCCCGGGCGACTGCGCGGCGTCGAGCGACTCCCGGGTACGGCGCGCCGCATGCTCGACGAGTCCCAGGCCAACGGCGGCGCGGCCCGGCTTGGTCGGGGTGGCCCAGAGCGGGCCCGTGCAGAAGTAGTCCAGTCGCGGGGCGCCGGGGCCGGCGGCCTCAGGGCGGCTCCCGGGCGCGCCCGCCGCCAGAGCGGCGTCGACCTGCTCGGGGGAGTGCGTCGAGATCCCCACGGCCACGGCGGGGTCCACGATCCGGCGCAGCGCCGCGAGCGGAAGGTCCTTCTGGCCCACGTGGAAGACGGGCGCGCCGGAGAGCACTGCGATATCCGCGCGGTCGTTGACGGACCACAGCTTCCCGTGCCGCTCGGCCACGGCGCGGAGCACCGCGAGCAGCTCGAGCTCCTCGGCCGCCTCGATCCCCTTGTCCCGCAGCTGGATGATGTCAACGCCCCCCGAGAACGCGGCGTCGAGGAACTCCTCGAAGTCCCCGCGGTCCTTGCGGGCGTCGGTGCACACGTAGAGCTGGGCGTCGCGCAGAAGCATGGACCTAGAATAGTGCGCAGTACTGCGGGAGCCCGCGAGTGTGACCGGCCGTTGCCGGGCGCGCGGCGGCGGGCTGAGAGGGCAAGCGCCGACCGCCACACCTGATCCGGGTCATGCCGGCGGAGGGAAGGAACCATGGACAGCACCGACGTGATCGTGGTCGGCGGCGGGGTGATCGGACTGGCTATCGCGTGGGAGGCCACGCGCACGGGCCGCCGCGTCGTCGTCGTGGATCCGGCACCGGGGAGCGGGGCGAGCCACGCGGCCGCGGGCATGCTCGCCGCGGTGAGCGAGTACCACTACCAGGAGGAGGGGCTGCTCGGGCTCATGCTCGAGTCCGCCCGTGCCTGGCCGGAGTTCGCCGACGGCGTGGGGGCGGGATGCGGCTACCTCGGGACCCCCACCCTGTGCCTCGCGTTCGATCCCGCGGACCGGCAGGCCCTTGCGGACCTCCGCGCGGTCCAAGAGGCCCACGGACTGGACGTACGGCCACTGTCCCTCCGCGAGGCCCGCACCCGTGAGCCCCTCATCGCCCCGTCCCTCGCCGGCGCCTTCGAGATCCCCGCGGACCACCAGGTGGACCCGCGCCGGCTCACCGCCTCCCTCGTGGACGCGCTCACTGCCGAGCACGGGCCGGGCGCGGTCCTGCGCTCGCGGGCCGAGTCGCTCGTCGCCGACGGCCCCGGGACCGGGATCGCGGGCGTGCGGCTCGAGGACGGGCGCGTCCTGCGGGCGCCCGAGACGGTCGTAGCCAACGGCCTCGGGGCCCGCGGCCTCGGCGGCCTGCCCGTGGAGCTCCCGCTGCGCCCAGTCCACGGGGACATCCTGCGCCTGCGCGTCCCCGAGCGCCTCCGCCCGCTCCTCGACTCGACCGTGCGCGGGCTCGTGCGCGGACGCCCCGTGTACATCGTCCCCCGCGAGGACGGCACCGCGGTCATCGGGGCGACCCAGCGCGAGGACGGCGCCGAGGGAGTCCTCGCCGGCGGAGTGTACGAGCTGCTCCGGGACGCCCAGGCGCTCGTGCCCGCCGTCGCGGAGCTCGAGCTCCTCGAGGCGACGGCCCGCGCCCGCCCAGGCACCCCGGACAACGCGCCGCTCCTTGGCCGCGTGAGGGCGCACGACGGCGGGGGACACGTTCCCGGGCTCATCGTCGCCACGGGCTTCTTCCGCCACGGGGTCCTGCTCGCGCCCGCCGCGGCGCGGGTGGTCCTCGGGCTCCTCGACGGGCACGCCGACCCCCGGTGGGAGGCATTCCTGCCCGACCGATTCGCACCTGCAGGACGCGCGGCCGCCGCCGCACACGGAGGGACGTGAGATGGAGACGACCACTACAGGGATCACGGTCAACGGGCAGGCCCGCGGAGTCCCCGAGCCGGCGACCGTGCTCGCCCTCGTCGCCGAGACGACGGGCCGCAGTCTCGCACCCGACGGGCGGCCGGCCGACGGCGGCAGGCTCGGCGTCGCCGTCGCCCTCAATTCCGCGGTGGTGCCCAGAGGGCTCTGGGGCGCCACCGCGCTCGCGGCGGGAGACGCCGTCGAACTCGTCACCGCAATGCAGGGAGGCTGACATGACCCAGTCCGACACCGGACCCCACGCCGGCACGGCAGCCGAGACGCTCCCGGCAGCAGCCGACGCGCTCGTGATCGACGGGGTCGCGCTCGGCTCGCGGCTCATCATGGGCACCGGCGGCGCGCCGAGCCTCGAGGGCCTCGGCGCCGCGCTCGAGGCCTCCGGCACCGAGCTCACCACGGTCGCGATGCGCCGGTACTCGCCCGCCGAGCAGGGCTCGCTCTTCCAGCTCCTGGACGGGCTGGGCATCCGCGTCCTGCCCAACACCGCCGGATGCTTCACGGCGCGGGATGCGGTCCTGACCGCCGAGCTCGCGCGCGAGGCGCTCGAGACGGACTGGGTCAAGCTCGAGGTCATCGCGGACGAGACGACGCTCCTGCCGGACGCGATCGAGCTCGCCGACGCGACGGAGCAGCTCGTGGCGCGCGGCTTCAAGGTCTTCGCCTACACGAACGACGACCCGGTGCTCGCGCGGCGGCTCGAGCAGCTCGGCGCGGTCGCCGTCATGCCCCTCGGCGCCCCCATCGGCACCGGACTGGGCATCCTCAACCCGCACAACATCGAGCTCATCGTGGCGCGGGCATCCGTCCCCGTGGTCCTGGACGCCGGCATCGGGACGGCCTCGGACGCGGCACTCGCCATGGAGCTCGGCTGCGATGCGGTGCTTCTGGCCACCGCTGTGACCCGTGCCCAGGACCCGGCGCGGATGGCGGCCGCGTTCCGTCACGCGGTCGTCGCCGGACGCCTCGCCGCCCGGGCCGGGCGCATCCCGCGCCGCGAGCACGCGCTCGCCTCGAGCCCCATGGAGGGCAGGGCAGAATTCCTGTGAGCCCTGTGCTGCCCGGCCGGTGACGGGGACACAGGCCAGCGCTACCCTCGGAAGCATGGACGTCCTCAGCGACGAGCAGCTCGAAGGCGAGCTCGCACGGCTCCCCGGGTGGAGGGCCACCCCTGAGGGACTGGCCGCCGTGTACCGGCTGCCGAGCGCGGCAGCGGCCCTGCGCTTCATCGCGGCCGTGGGGGAGGTGGCCGAGGAGCTCGGCCACCATCCTGACCTCGACTGGCGGTACAACCGCGTGGTGCTCCGCTTCGCCACCCACGACGCGGGAGGGAAGATCACGACGCTCGACGCCGCCGCCGCGCACCGCTGCCTCGTGCACGCCGAGACGCTCGATGCCACGGCGCAGCCGGAGCGCCTTCCCGGCGCGGGCGGGGCCGGCGGCTGAGCCAGGGGTCAGCGCTTGAGGATCTCGGTGAGCGCCTCGGTGTCCGCCTGGACCCGCCGACGCCCCACCACGAGGGCAGAGGCGAGGGCGGCCGCCACCGCCGCCGCCATCGGCAGGACCCACGGCATCCAGGTCAGGCCGGCCGTGTAGCCCGCGCCCGCCGCCACCGCGATGGTCCACGCCAGGGAGGCGGCCGCCACCGCGGCCCCCACCGGGAGCATGATCCCGTAGGCATGGTGCCGCCGGTCAGAGGCCCACACGATGAAGCCGGCGGACGCGGCCACGATCAGCACGATGACGAGGGACCAGACAGTCTCCACGCGCGCGGTGCCTCAGAGCGCGCCGAAGCCCACGCGGCGCTGCTCCTGCGCGCCGAGCTCGACGTAGGCGATTGCAGCGCCGGGGACGATCACCTGACGGCCCTTCTCGTCCTCGAGCCGGAGGTGCGAACCGGAGGACACGGCCTCCGCGACGAGCTTCGACACCTCGTCCGCGTCCTTCTCGGACTCGAGCACGAGCTCGCGGGCCACGTTCTGGATGCCGATCTTGATTTCCACGTAAACAGACTCCTTGGATCGTTGTCGCACCGACTGGGCCCCGGGCTGGACCTCGGGGCACGTGCGTCCTTCCAGTACCTTATGCTCCCTCAGGCCTCTTTCGGGAAGCGGGAGATCCCGCGCCACGCGAGCCTCGTCACGAGGTCCGCGGCGACCTCGAGCTCGAGCGAGGAGGACTGCTCGAGCCAGTGGCGCGCGCTCACCTGCGCCATGCCGGCCAGCGCCCGGCCCAGGAGCTGGGCCTCGACGAGCGGGAGGTTCGTGTCAGCAGCGATCACCTCGGCGATCGCCTCCGAGAACCCCCGGTTGAAGGTCTCGAGGCGCGCTGCCACGTCCGGGTCGTTCAGGAGGTCCGACTGGAAGACGAGCCGGTGCGCCTGGTCGTCCGCCGCGATGAACTGGTAGTACGCGTGGATCACGGCGCGCACGCGCTCGCGGTTGTCGCTAGTCGAGGCGAGGGCCGCCCGCATGAGGTCGGTCAGCGTGGCGAGGTGGCTGTCCAGGAGCGCGAGGTACAGCTCGCGCTTGGAGGGGAAGTGCTGGTAGAGGACCGGCTTGCTCACCTGCGCGGCCTCGGCGATCTCGTCCATGGCTGCGCCGTGGTAGCCGTTCGCGGCGAAGACCTCGAGGGCCGCGGTCAGGAGCTGGGCCCTCCGCTCGTCGCGGGGGAGCCGGGGGGAACGGTGTGTGGACGCTCGCGGTTCGGTGCTCACGGTTCATGCCTCTCTGGGGGTTCAGGCCTCGTGGAGCCTTGCCCAAACGTTGCTACCACTCTAGCCTCGCCACACGCTGCAGGGCGCGCAGGCTCCGGTCCCTGCCTGTCGCGGCGGGCCTGCCGGACCGCCGGACTGGGTCACCTGCCGTCTGCGGGCCTATGTTGGATGCATGGCACGCGATGAGACCACCGCCCTGCCGCCGCTCGTGGAGCCGGCGGCGACGCTCACGCCCGAGGAGACCCAGCGGTACTCGCGGCACGTGATCATCCCCGAGATCGGGGAGCTGGGGCAGCGCCGGCTCAAGAACGCGAAGGTCCTCGTCATCGGCGCCGGGGGACTCGGCTCCCCGGCGCTGCTCTACCTCGCCGCCGCCGGGATCGGCACCATCGGGATCGTCGACGACGACACCGTGGACCTCACCAACCTCCAGCGGCAGGTGATCCACCGCATGGAGGACGTCGGCCGCCCCAAGGCGCAGTCCGCCCGCGACGCGATCGCGAGGCTCAATCCGCACGTGGATGTGCGGCTGCACGAGGTCCACCTCGACGCCTCCAACGCCCTCGAGGTGTTCAACGGGTACGACCTCGTCCTCGACGGCACGGACAACTTCGCCACCCGCTACCTCGTCAACGACACCGCAGCCCTGTCCCGCATCCCCTATGTCTGGGGATCGATCTTCCGCTTCGACGGCCAGGTGAGCGTGTTCTGGGAGGAGCACGGCCCCACCTACCGCGACCTGTACCCGGAGCCCCCGCCCGCCGGGTCGGTCCCCTCGTGCGGCGAGGGGGGCGTGTACGGGATGCTGTGCGCGACCATCGGCGCGTCCATGGTGACGGAGGCAGTCAAGCTCATCACCGGCGTCGGCCGAACCCTCCTGGGCCGGGTGCAGCTCTACGATGCGCTCACCGCGACCTGGCGCGAGATCCGTGTGGCGAGGGATCCCGAGGCCGCGCCGATCACGGAACTCGTGGACTACGAGGCCTTCTGCGGGGTCACTCCGGCGGAGCCTCCGGGCACCGACCGCACGGTGAGCGCCGCCCAGCTCGCGACCATGCTCGCCGCCCGCGAGGCCGGCCTGCGCGACTTCGAGCTCGTCGACGTCCGCGAGCCGGGCGAGGCCACGATCGTGGGGATCCCCGGTGCGCGGCTGATCCCGCAGGGCAGGCTCCTCTCGGGCGAGGCGTGGGACGAGCTGCCGCGCGAGCGCGAGGTGGTGTTCCACTGCAAGGCCGGGACCCGGTCGGCGGCCGTGCTGGCCGCGGCGCTCGATGCGGGCTTCGCGAAGGCCAAGCACCTCGACGGCGGGGTGCTCGCGTGGGTCCGGGACGTGGAGCCCGGGAAGCCGGTGTACTGAGACGGTCTGGCCGGCGTGCGGCACGCGGTGCCGGCACGCTGGTGGGCAGAGGCCCGGGTCAGACGGCCCGGGAGTGGTCCACGGGGCAGTCGGCGCCCGACGGCGGCTGGCCGGCTTCCGCGGCGTGCGGCACCTCGACGGAGAGGCCGTAGAGCGCGTCGAGCGCGGCGAGGTACTCGTCCTCGCGCCCCTCGGAGGCGAGCTGGCGGGCCCGGACCGTGGGGGTGTGGAGGAGCTGGCGGACCATGCGGCGCATGGCGAACTCAACTTCCTCGGCCGCGGCAGTGCAGCCGTGGCGGGCACGGACCTTCTCGATCTCGGAGTCGAGCACGGCCATGGTGTGCCGGCGGAGCGCGACGATCGCGGCGTCGGCCTGGCGCGCCTGCCTCTGCGACTCGAAGTCCTCCGCGGCCATGCTCACGATCGCGCTGGCCTGCGCGAGGGACTCCGCCTGCTCCTGCGGCGCGGCGAGGCGCACGGACTCGAGCGTGATGAGCTCGACCCCCTCGAGCCCTCCGACCGCGGGGTCGAAGTCATGGGTCAGGGCGAGGTCGATGACCGTGAGGGGATGCTCGGCGCCCTCGCGGATCGCCGCGAGCTCGACGGCCTCCATGGCCGTGTCGGATCCGCTGCACCCGATCAGGAGGTCCGCCTCGGCGATGGCGCCGGGGAGCTCCTCCGACGTGAGGGCGCGCGCACCGCGGGCGGCGGCGAACTCCTCGGCACGCCCGGAAGACGAGTAGACGGCAACCTCGGCGCACCCGCGCTCGCGCAGGAGGGCCATGGTGGCCCCGGCGTAGGCGCCGGTCCCGAAGAGAACGGCGCGCTTGCGGGACCACGAGGGATCCTCGGCGAGGTCCTGGGCGAGGTCGAGGGCGACGGAGACGATCGAGAGGCCCCTGCTGCCCAGCGCGGTCTGGGCGCCGACGTCCTTGGCCGTCTTCGAGGCGGTCTGGAAGAGGCGGACGAGCGCGGGGCTCGCGGTGCCGTCCTGCTGGGCCGAGATGAGCGCGCGGCGCACCTGGCCGGCGATCTCGCGTTCGCCCACCACGGCCGAGTCGAGCCCGGAGCTCACGGCGAAGAGGTGGCGGGCCACGTCGCTCCCGTGCTTGTACGCGAAGGAGCTGGAGACGGTCTGCTCGGGAAGGCCGCTGCGGGCGCTGATCTCGCTCACGAGGGCGGAGCGGGCTGCCTCGAGGTCCTGCGAAGTTGGGGCCTCGGCATAGATCTCGTAGCGGTTGCAGGTCGCGAGCACCACCGTGCCGGACACCGCCGGCGTCCCGGAGGCGGCAGCGGCCACGGAAGCAGCGCCGTTGCTCAATTGGGCAACGGTCTCCAGATCGATGTCCGCGTGCGTCGCGACGAGAGAGAAAACAACCACAGCGGTCCCATCATAGCTTTTCGTCAGCGTGTAGAAAACGCTGCCCCGAGTCCGCGCCGGCCCGCGGGGCGCAGACAGGCTGTCGCCATGAGTCTTGATGCCCTCTGAGAGAATCCCCCTATGAACCTCAGCGCAGACCACCCCCTCAAGGACGGCCGGACGGCGCAGTCGCCGCTCATCACCGCATACCGCGGGGGGAGGCCGAGCCGGAAGCCCGTGTGGTTCATGCGGCAGGCGGGCCGCTCCCTCCCCGAGTACCGTCAGGCGCGCGAGGGCATCGGCATGCTCGAGTCGTGCCTGCGCCCGGACCTCGCCGCAGAGATCACGCTCCAGCCCGTGCGGCGGCACGACGTCGACGCCGGCATCTTCTTCTCGGACATCGTCATCCCCCTCAAGCTCGCCGGCGTCGGCGTGGAGATCGTCCCCGGGGTGGGCCCCGTGCTCGAGAGCCCGATCCGCACCGCCGCGGACGTGGCCGCGCTGCCGCGCCTCGAGGAAGCCGCGCTCGAACCGATCCGCGAGGCCGTCCGGCTCACGGTCGCCGAGCTGGGCACGACGCCGCTCATCGGCTTCGCGGGAGCGCCGTTCACCGTGGCCGCATACATGGTCGAGGGCCGCCCGTCGCGCGACCACCTCGGCCCGCGCACCATGATGCACGGCGACCCGGGGACGTGGGCCGCGCTCATGGAGTGGACGGCAGACGCCTCCGGCCGCTTCCTGCGTGCGCAGATCGAGGCCGGCGCCTCCGCGGGGCAGCTGTTCGACTCGTGGGCGGGCTCGCTCGGCCTCGAGGACTACCGCCGCTTCGTGGCACCGTTCTCCTCCCGCGCGCTCGACCACGTGCGCGACCTCGGCGCCCCCCTCGTGCACTTCGGAACCGGCACGTCCGAGCTCCTGGGCGCGATGTACGAGGTGGGCGTCGACGTGGTCGGCGTCGACTACCGGCTCTCGCTCCACGAGGCCAACCGCCGCCTCGGCGGCCGCGTGGTGCTCCAGGGCAACATCGACCCCGCATTCCTCTCCGCGCCCTGGAATGTCCTCGAATCCCATGTGCGCGAGGTGGTCCGCGCCGGCGCGTCCGCGCCCGGCCACGTGGTGAACCTCGGCCACGGCGTCCCGCCCGAGACGGATCCGGACGTGCTGACGCGCGTCGTCGAGCTCGTCCACTCGATCACGCACTGACGCCAGGAGCCCGCATGCCGCACGATGGACCGGCTGACGCGCCCCCGTCCCGGACCGAGACCCCGCCCTCCGGCCAGACGCGGTCCGGCGGGCACACAGCGGGCGCGGACGCGCCTGCGCGGGCCGTCGTGGTGGGCGGCGGCGTGTCGGGCCTCGTCGCGGCGCTCGTGCTGCGCCGCGCTGGGCTGTCCGTGGCAGTGCTCGAGGCGGACACCCGGTGGGGCGGATGCATCGGCGAGCACGAGGTGGCGGGGCTGCGGCTGGACAGCGGCGCGGAGTCCTTCGCCACCCGGACGGACGCCGTCCCCCTGCTCCTCGAGGAGCTCGGCCTCGCCCAGGAGATCGTGCTCCCGCACGGCTCCGGGGCCTGGGTGCTCCTGCCCGCCGGTCCCCAGGAACTCCCCAAGACCGGAGTGCTCGGCATCCCGGCGAGGCCCTGGGCCCCGGAGGTGCGCGCAGCGCTCGGGTTCTGGGGATCGCTGCGGGCCTCTCTGGACCGCCTGCTGCCCGCAGGGCCCCCGAGCGGACAGCAGAGCGTCGCCCGGCTCGTGCGCACGCGCATGGGCTCCCGCGTGCTCGAGCGGCTCGTGGCCCCCGTCGTGGCCGGCGTGCACTCCGCCGACCCGGCGCTGCTCGATGTCGACATGGTGGCCCCCGGTCTCCGGCGGCTCCTGCACGAGAGGGGATCCCTCGCGGCGGCGGTGGCAGCCCAGCGGGGTGTGGGCCACGGGGCCAAGGCCGGGTCCGCCGTCGCGGGGATCCGCGGCGGCATGAACCGGCTCATCGCCGCCCTCGTGGACCGGCTCGCCGCCGAGGGGGTGCTCCTGCTCGACGGCCAGCGCGCCGAGCGGCTCGAGCGGCTCCTGGGACGGGAGGGCCAGGCCCTGTGGCGCGTGGAGGCTGCCGGCGGAGCGGCGCACGAGGCGGACGTCGTCGTCGTCGCGCTCCCCGGGCCCGCCGCCGTCGAACTCCTCTCCGACGCGGTCCCCGCGCTCGCGGGCCACGAGCCCGTGCCCGGCCCCGAGGTCAAGCTCGTGACGCTCGTCCTGGACTGCCCCGAGCTGGAGTCCCGGCCGCGCGGCACCGGGATGCTCGTGGCGCCCCAGGTGGACGGCGTCCAGGCGAAGGCGCTCACCCACGCCACCGCGAAGTGGGACTGGCTGGCCGAGGAGGCCGGACCCGGGATCCACGTGGTGCGTCTCTCGTACGGCCGCGCCGAGGAGCCCGGCGCGGCCGGGGCAGGGGAGCCCGAGACCGACGACGCGCTGTTCGCGGCGGGCCTCCGGGACGCCTCGGCCCTCCTCGGGGTGCCGTTGGGCCCGGACCAGGTGCTCGGCTGGGACGTGGTGCGCTGGGAGGGCGCCCTGCCCTTCGCGGCGGTGGGGCACCGGGAGCGCGTGGCCGCTGTCCGGGCGCTCGTGTCCGAGCAGCCGGGCCTCGCGGTGGTCGGCGGCTGGGCCGCCGGGAATGGCCTCGCGGCGGTCGTGCCGGACGCCCGCGAGCAGGCGGCTGCGCTTGCCGCCTCCCTCACCGGCTTCCGAGGCGCAGCCCCGTGACCTTCGTCACTTCTACGCCCTGTAGAACTCAACTGATTCGATTTGCCCCAGCCGAAGGAGCACACTGGACACCATGAGCCACACTTCCGCCGAATCTGTCACCAAACCCGCCGCCGCTGGCGAGGCCGCGCAGGAGCAGTTCTTCACCCTCTGGACCGTGTTCGCCCGCGTTCCCGGCGAGGACGCGCCGGATGCCGCCGCCGCGGCCGAGTTCGAGGGGCTCGTCGCGGAGCTCGCCCAGTCCGGCGTCACGTTCCGCGGTGCTTACGACGTCTCGGCCATGCGCGCCGATGCGGACGTCATGGTGTGGCTCCACGGCGCCCGCCCCGAGGACCTCCAGGCGGCCGTGCGCCGGATCCGCCGTTCAGCGCTCTTCGAGGGCACCGACCTCGTCTGGTCGGCGATGGGCGTTCACCGCGAGGCCGAGTTCGCCAAGAACCACACGCCCGCCTTCTCCCGCGGGGTCGAGCCCGAGGCGTGGCTGTGCGTGTACCCGTTCGTCCGCTCCTACGAGTGGTACATCCTCCCCGCCGAGGACCGCGGCCGCATGCTCCGCGAGCACGGCCTCCTCGGGCGCGACTTCCCCCAGGTCCTCTCCAACACGGTCTCCTCGTTCGCCCTCGGCGACTGGGAGTGGATCCTCGCGCTCGAGGCCCCCGAGCTCGTCGACCTCGTGGACCTCATGCGCCACCTCCGGGCGACCGATGCGCGCAACCATGTGCGCGAGGAGATCCCGTTCTACACGGGCCGGCGCGTGACCCCCGCCGAGGTCGCCGAGGTCCTCGCGTGAGCGGGGAGCAGTCCGCCCGGATCGTGGTCGCCGGCGCCGCGGCCCCGCTCGCGGTCTCGACCGAGGCCAACCCCGTCACCGAGGCCGGGCGCCTCGCGCCGAAGGCGTACGACGCCGTCCTCCTCGCCTCCTTCGGCGGCCCCGAGGGCCAGGAGGACGTGATCCCCTTCCTCCGCAACGTCACCCGCGGCCGCGGGATCCCGGACGAGCGCCTCGAAGAGGTCAGCCACCACTACCGCGCCTTCGGCGGCATCAGCCCCATCAACTCCCAGAACCGCGCGCTCAAGGCCGCCCTCGAGGCGGAGCTCTCCGCCCAGGGCCTGGACCTCCCGGTCTACTGGGGCAACCGCAACTGGGACCCGTACATCCCGCAGACGCTGCGCGAGATGTACGACGCCGGGCACCGCAGGGTCCTGGTCCTCACCACGAGCGTCTACTCGTGCTACTCGAGCTGCCGGCAGTACCGCGAGGACCTCGGCATGGCGCTGGAGGAGACGGGCCTGACGGGCAGGCTCGAGGTGGACAAGGTTCGGCAGTACTTCGACCACCCCGGCTTCGTCGTCCCCTTCGTCGAGGGCACGGCCGCGGGCCTCGCAACGGTCCGCGAAGCCCTCGGCGCCCCGGACGGCTCCCGCGACGCTGAGATCCGCGTGCTGTTCGCGACCCACTCGATTCCCACACGTGACGCCGAGGCGGCAGGCCGCTCCGACGGCGAGCCTCGCGAGTTCGAGGAGGCCTCGGCCTACGCGGCGCAGCACCTCGCGAACGCCCGTGCCGTCATGGAAGCGGTGACCGGGTCAGCCGAGGGCGCCCCCGGCTGGGACCTCGTCTACCAGTCCCGCTCGGGCGCCCCGCATGTCCCGTGGCTCGAGCCGGACATCAACGACCACCTCGCGGCGATTGCCGGAGGCACCGCCGAGGGAGGTCCGGCGGTCAAGGGCGTCGTGATCGTCCCGCTCGGCTTCGTGAGCGATCACATGGAGGTCGCGTGGGACCTCGACACCGAGGCGCTCGCCACGTGCAGGGAGCTCGGCGTCGAGGCTGTGCGCGTCCCGACTCCGGGTGTCCACCGGGAGTTCGTCACGGGGCTCGTGCAGCTCATCCGCGAGCGCACGGTCGAGAAGAACATCGCCGAGCGCCCCCACGTGACGGGGCTCGGCCCGTGGTACGACGTGTGCCGCCCGGGGTGCTGCGCCAACTTCCGGGGCGCCAAGCCCGTCATCGCCGAAGGCGTTGACGCAGCGGCCGGCGTGGATGCAGCGGCTGCTCCCGCGGCTGACGGGACGGAGGCCTGAGCATGGCGGTGCGCATCGGCACCCGCGGCAGCGCCCTCGCGCTCACGCAGACGCAGCAGACGGCGGACACGCTCGCGGCCGTGGGCGGCTTCGCGACCGAGCTCGTCCGCATCAAGACCGAGGGCGACGTCAAGACCGGCTCCCTCGCGTCCCTCGGCGGGACGGGCGTATTCGTCACGGCGCTGCGGGACGCCCTGCTCGCGGACCGCTGCGACGTGGCCGTGCACTCCCTCAAGGATCTCCCCACTGCCGGTCAGCCGGGACTCACGATCGCGGCCATCCCCCCGCGCGCAGACGTCCGCGACGTGCTCTGCGCGAGGGACGGGCTCACGCTCGCCCAGCTCCCCGCGGGCGCCAAGGTCGGCACGGGCTCTCCGCGGCGCGCCGCCCAGCTGCGCGCCGCCCGCCCCGACCTCGAGGTCCTGGACATCCGCGGCAACGTCGACACCCGGCTCGGCCGCGTGCCCGGCCTGCCCGGGAACGCGCAGGACGCACCCGGGGACCTCGACGCCGTCGTCCTGGCCGCCGCCGGTCTGACCCGCCTGGGCCGCACGGACGTCGTGAGCGAGTACTTCGAGCCCGAGGTCATGCTCCCCGCTCCCGGGCAGGGGGCGCTGGCGATCGAGTGCCGGATCGAGGACGGTCCGGTGCGCGAGCCCGGCGGCAGCGGCCACGCGACCGGGGAGGGCGTCCTCGCCCAGGCCCTCGCGGCCGTCGACGACGCCGACACGCGCCTCGCCGTGACCGCAGAGCGTGCCCTGCTGGCCCGCCTCGAGGCCGGCTGCGCGGCTCCCGTCGGCGCCCTCGCGCGCCGGAAGGGCTCGATGCTGCACCTGGACGCCGTGGTGTGCTCGGTGGACGGCACGCGCTCCCTCAGGCTCAAGAAGGCCACCGACGGGCTCACCGAGGTCGGGGCGACCCTGCTCGGGATCGAGCTCGCCGAGGAGCTCCTCGCCCAAGGCGCCGCGGACTTCGCGGACCTGGGCGCCTGATGTCCCCGGGCAACGCGGGGCCACGTCCCAGCGATGCGGGGTCACATCCAAGCGACGCGGGGTCAGGTACCACGAATGCGGGGTCACATCCAAGCGACGCGGGGTCAGGTACCACGAATGCGGGGCCACATCCAAGCGACGCGGGGTCACATCCCAGCGACGCGGGGGCAGGTACCACGAATGCGGGGCCATATCCCCCCGACGCGGGCGACGCGCGGTTGGCCGGACGGCGGGTGCTGCTCACGCGCAGTCCCGACCGCGCCGGTGCCATGGCGGCGGCACTCGCGGAGGCGGGCGCCGAGCCGCTGCTCCTGCCGCTCATCGACTTCGAGCGGGCCGAGGACCAGGGCGCCCTCGCTGATGCCCTCGCGCGGCTCGCGGCCGGCGACTTCGGCTGGCTCGTCGTCTCCAGCATCACCACCGTGCGGGCGCTCAAGGAGGCGGCCGCAGCGCAGGGTATGGGCCTTCCCGCGCTCGTCCCGAGAGGTGTGCGGGTGGCCACGATAGGGCCCAGCTCCCGCCGTGTCCTCGAGGCCGAGGGCCTCCGTGTGGACCTCGCGCCCGAGGGCAGGCAGTCCGCCGAAGGCCTCGTCGAGGTGTGGGAAGGAGGCGGGGCCAGCGTGCTGCTCCCTCAGTCCGACCTCGCTGCGCCGACCCTCGCCGAGGGCATCGCCGCCGCCGGGAACCGCGTGGAGACCGTCACGGCATACCGGACCGTGGACTTCCCCGCGGACCCTGTCCGCCGCCTGACCGCACCACTGGCGGCCGGCGAGCCGAGCGGGCAGGAGGCGCCCGCCGTCGTGCTCCAGCCTGCCCAGGCGAACCGCGAGCTGGCCGCGGGACGGCTCGACGCCGTCGTCGCCGCCTCCCCGAGCGCGGCACGCCGCATCCACGCCGTCCTGGACCCGCTCGGTTCCACGAGCCTCATCGCGATCGGCGAGCCGACCGCCGAGGAGCTGCGGTCGCTCGGCATCCCCGCGGCCGCGACCGCCGCGACCCCGACGCCGGCCGGCATCGTGGACGCCGTGGCGCGCGCCCTCAACGACGACTCCCCGCCTCAGAAGGAGAAACCATGAGCTTCCCGCAGCACCGCCCGCGCCGCCTGCGCCAGACGCCGGCCCTGCGCCGCCTCGTCGCCGAGACGCGCCTGCACCCGGCCGAGCTGATCCTGCCCGCCTTCATCCGCGAGGGTGCGAGCGAGCCGATCGCGATCCAGTCCATGCCCGGCGTCGTGCAGCACACCACCGGAACGCTGCGCCGCGCGGCGGCCGAGGCCGCCGAGCTGGGCCTCGGCGGCATCATGCTCTTCGGCGTGCCCGAGGAGCGCGACGCGGAAGGCTCGGCCGGGCTGGACCCGGACGGCGTGCTCAACGCCGCGATCCGCGCCGTGCGCGAGGAGGTCGGGGACTCGCTCGTGGTCATGAGCGACGTGTGCCTCGACGAGTTCACGGACCACGGCCACTGCGGGGTCCTCGACGCCGACGGCCGCGTGGACAACGACGCGACCCTCGAGGTCTACGGGCAGATGGCCGTGGCGCAGGCCGAGGCGGGCGCGCACGTGCTCGGGCCGAGCGGCATGATGGACGGCCAGGTCGCCGCCATCCGCCAGGCGCTCGACGCCGCGGGTCGCCAGGACGTCGCGGTCCTCGCCTACGCCGCCAAGTACGCCTCCGCGTTCTACGGGCCCTTCCGCGAGGCCGTCGACTCCCAGCTGACCGGCGACCGCCGCACGTACCAGATGGACGCCGCCAACCGGCGCGAGGCGATGCTCGAGGTCCGGCTGGACCTCGAGGAAGGCGCCGACATGGTCATGGTCAAGCCCGCCATGTCCTATCTGGACATCCTCGCCGACGTCGCCGCCATGAGCCCCGTCCCCGTGGCCGCGTACCAGATCTCGGGAGAGTACGCGATGGTCGAGGCCGCCGCCGCGAACGGCTGGATCGACCGGAAGGCCTCCATCCTCGAGTCCGTGCTCGGCATCCGCCGTGCCGGGGCGAACATGGTCCTGACGTACTGGGCCGCGGAGATCGCGGGCTGGCTCCGGGAGTCCTGACCGGCCGCCGCCTGCGGGAATGATCACGGTGCCGGCGCGGTTTGGATGCATGTGCATGGAAACACCAGCCCCGCGTCCCCTGTCCTCCTCGGCCTGAACACGTTCGGCGATGTGGGCCTCGGCCCGGACGGCGCGCCGAAGCCCCACGCACAGGTGATCCGCGAGCTGGTCGAGGAGGCCGTCCTCGCCGACCAGGTGGGCCTGCACGCGTTCGGCGTGGGGGAGCACCACCGCAAGGACTTCGCTGTCTCCGCGCCCGAGGTGGTCCTTGCGGCGATCGCGTCCAGGACCGAGGGCATCCGCCTCACCTCGGCCGTCACGGTCCTCTCCTCGGATGACCCTGTCCGCGTGTTCCAGCGCTTCTCCACGCTCGACGCCGTCTCCTCCGGCCGCGCGGAGGTGATCCTGGGACGGGGGTCGTTCATCGAGTCGTTCCCGCTCTTCGGGTTCGACCTCGAGGACTACGAGACCCTCTTCGAGGAGAAGCTCGAGCTGTTCGACCGCGTGCGCTCCCAGAGGCCGGTGCGGTGGGAGGGCCGCCACCGCGGACCCATCAGCGGCCTCACCGCGTACCCGCACCTCGAGGACGGCCTCCTGCGCACGTGGATCGGCGTGGGCGGGACGCCCCAGTCCGTGGTCCGCGCGGCGCACTACGGCTTCCCCGTGAGCTTCGCGATCATCGGCGGGGAACCGGCCCGGTTCGCCCCGTTCGCAGACCTCTACAGGCGCTCGCTGGAGAAGCTCGGCAAGGAGTACACGATGCTCGCCACGCATTCCCCGGGCCATGTCGCCGAGACCGACGAGCAGGCGCGCGAGGAGCTCTTCCCGCACTGGCTCGCCATGCGCAACCGGCTCGGTGCGGAGCGCGGCTGGGGCGAGGGCAGCCGCACCGAGTTCAACGCCCAGGCGTCCCGCGCCGGGGCGCTCTACGTCGGTTCGCCGGAGACAGTGGCGCGCAAGATCGCGGACACGCACCGGGCGCTGGGAACCCAGCGCTTCGACCTCAAGTACTCGAGCGGGACCCTCCCGCACAGCGCCATGATGAACAGCATCGAGCTCTTCGGCACGAAGGTCGCCCCGCTCGTGGCGGACATGCTCGCCTAGGTGCCCTCCCGGCGTCGTGCGCGCCCTCCGGGCCCCGCGCACGACGCCGCGTGCCCGGCCGGGCGGCACGCTCCGCCCAGGCCGGTGGGGGAGAATGGGGGAATGACCACCTCCGAGGACCTCTTCGCCCGTGCCCGCTCCCTCATGCCGGGAGGGGTGAACTCGCCCGTGCGTGCTTTCGGCTCCGTGGGCGGCACGCCCCGCTTCCTCGTCTCGGCGAAGGGCGCGTACGTGCACGACGCAGACGGGCGTGACTATGTGGACCTCGTCTGCTCGTGGGGCCCTGCCCTGCTCGGCCACGCCGTCCCGGAAGTGCTCGACGCCGTCCACGCCGCCGTGGACCGCGGGCTCTCCTTCGGCGCCTCCACCCCGGATGAAGCGGCACTGGCCGAGCTCGTGATCGGGCGAGTGGGCGCCGTCGAGCGCCTCCGCATGGTCTCCACCGGCACCGAGGCGACCATGACCGCCATCCGGCTCGCCCGCGGGTTCACGGGCCGCGACCTCGTGGTGAAGTTCGCCGGCTGCTACCACGGGCACGTGGACGGCCTGCTCGCGGCGGCGGGCTCCGGCGTCGCGACCCTCGCGCTGCCCGGCTCCGCCGGCGTGACCGCGGCGACCGCGGCCGAGACGCTCGTGCTGCCGTACAACGACCTCGCCGCCGTTCAGGCCGCGTTCGCCGAGCACGGGCCCAGGATCGCCGCCGTCATCACGGAGGCCGCCCCGGCGAACATGGGCGTGGTCACGCCCGCCGCCGGATTCAACGCGGGCCTGCGCCGCATCACGGCCGAGCACGGCGCACTCCTCATCCTCGACGAGGTCCTCACGGGCTTCCGCACCGGCCCGGCCGGATACTGGGGGCTCACGGGCCAGCACGAGGGATGGGCGCCCGACCTGTTCACGTTCGGCAAGGTGATCGGCGGCGGCATGCCCGTGGCCGCGCTCGGCGGCCGCGCGGAGGTCATGGACTGGCTCGCCCCGCTCGGTCCCGTCTACCAGGCCGGCACGCTCTCGGGGAACCCCGTGGCGATGGCAGCGGGTGTCGCGACCCTCACGCTCGCCACCGACGCCGTCTACGCGCACATCGACGACCGCTCCCTCGAGCTCTCCCGCGCCGTCTCTGCCGCCCTGGACGCCCAGGGCGTGGACCACACCGTCCAGCGCGCGGGGAACCTGTTCTCCGTGGCCTTCGGCACCTCGCAGCGCGGCGTGCGCGACTACGCGGACGCGCAGGCGCAGGAGGCATTCCGCTACGGGCCCTTCTTCCACTCGATGCTGGAGAGCGGCGTGTACCTGCCCCCGAGCGTGTTCGAGGCCTGGTTCCTCTCCGCCGCCCACGACGACACTGCGATGGGCCGTATCCTGGACGCCCTCCCGGCGGCCGCGAAGGCCGCGGCGGCAGCCCTCCCGGGCGCCTGAGCCCGTCGCGTGGCCACGTCCCGCCAGGCGCGTGGCCACGTCTAAGCAGGCGCGTGGCCGAACAGAGCCGCTGCCTGCTCCACGAGCAGGAGGCCGCCGATCCCGAGCATGAGCAGCCCGCTCGCGAGCGTCACGCCCTGCGCGAGCCGCGGGCGCGCCCGCAGGATCCGCCGCGCGGCGAGGGCCACGAGGCTGTACACGACCACCGTGAACGCGAGGTGGGTCAGCCCCATCGCCGCAGTCTGCGCTGCGACCGGCAGCGCCGAGTCCGTCCTGACGAACTGCGGCATGACGGTGGCGAAGAGGAGGAGCGCCTTCGGGTTGATCCCGCTCGTGGCCAGACCGCGCAGGAACTCGCCGGCGGGCCCGTGGGCGCGCACGACGGCGTCGCGCACCGGGGCGCCGGACGGCAGCGGGGCGTCGCACGCCACGGGGGCGCCTCCCAGGCGCGTCCCGCCTGCGGTGAACCCGGCCGCGCGCCAGCCGCGCGCCGTCGTGAGCCCGAGCGCCACGAGGTAGAGCGCGCCTGCCGCCGAGAGCCACGCGACGATCTCGGGGCGCGCGGCGAGCGCCATGCCCAGACCCGCGGCGACGAGTGCGGTGTGGACGGCATACCCCGCACACAGCCCCGCGACGGCGGGCGCGGGCGAGGTGGGGCGGAGGCCCGCCGAGATGGTGTAGGCCCAGTCCGCGCCCGGTGTGAGCGCGAGGGCGAGCGAGATCGCGGCGAAGCCGAGCAGCGGCGTGAGGTCCATGGACGCAAGAGTACGGAGGATGGCGCGCGAAGTGCTTTCCCTTTTCTCGCCCACTGAAGCCAGACTGGGTTAGATTCTGACGGTGATTGACGCTCTAGACAGAACAATCTTGCGCACCCTTCAGGCCGACGGCCGGATGACGGCCACCGCCCTCGCCGCGGAGGTGGGGCTGACGGTGGCGCCGTGCCACCGGCGGCTCAAGGACCTCGAGGCCTCCGGGGTGATCCGTGGCTACCGCGCGGACGTCGACCCGGCCAAGGTGGGTCTCGGCTTCGGGGCCATGGTGTTCACCACCCTGCGCGAGACCTCTCAGGACGCCCTGCGGGCCTTCGAGGAGGCCGTGTCCGCGGAGCCGCAGATCGTGGAGGCCTACCGCCTCTTCGGCGACCCCGACTACCTGCTCAAGTGCGTGGCCGAGGACCTGCCCGGCTACCAGCGGCTCTACGACGAGCGCCTCGCCGCGCTCCCGAGCGTCGCTAAGCTCACCTCCACGATCGTCATGCGTGACCTCAAGGGGGATGCGGGGCTGCCGCTGTAGCGGCTGGCGGGACGGGACCCCGTATCGGGGGGCACGGGACCCCGTATCGGGCGGGACGGGACCCGGTATCGGGCGGGACGGGACCCCATATCGGGGGGCACGGGACCCCGTATCGGGCGGGACGGACGACGGCGGAGTCCCCACCCAGTGGGGACCCCGCCGTCGTGCGCCAGGTGTGCGGGCGGCAGCCGGGCCGCGCGCGGATCAGAACGCGGGGGTGACGTCCCCGTTCGGCCACTCCTTCCCGATGAAGGCCTTGACCTCATCGGAGTGGAGGAGCTCCTCGAGCTTGGCGATGCGGGGATCGCCCGCGGAGTCCTCGCGCCATGCGAGGAAGTTCGCGTACGGGTTGCCCTCCACCGACTCGACCGCGAGGGCGTCCTTCGTGCTCAGGCCCGCGGCGAGGATGAAGTTGCCGTTGATGAGCGCGAGGTCCACGGACGGGTCCTTGAGGTCGTTCACGAGCAGCTCGGGCTGGTTCTCGGAGAAGACGAGCTTCTTCGGGTTCTGCTCGTCCGTGAGGGTCAGCACGGCGGAGTCGTCCTGGATGTCCTTGAGGAGGCCGGCAGTCTCGAGGACCTTGAGCGCGCGGACCTGGTTGGACGGATCGTTGGTGATGGCGACCTTGGCGCCGTCCTTGATCTCCGAGATGTCCTTGACCTTCTCCGAGAAGGCGGCGTACGGCTCGATGTGCACGCCCTCGCCGTGGGCGAACTTGTAGCCCTTGGTCTTGACCTGGTCCTCGAACCAGGGCAGGTGCTGGTAGTAGTTGGCGTCGAGGGAGCCGTCCGAGAGCGCCGTGTTCGGCGTCTGGTAGTCCTCGATCTCCTTGATCTCGAGCTTGAGGCCGGCCTTGGGGGCGAGCTCCTCGTTGACGAACTCGAGGATGCGGGCGTGCGGGACGGGGCTCGCGCCGATCGTGAGGGTCTGCGGGTTGGCGGGGTCGAGCGCCGTGGCCGAGGCCGAGGGCTCGGAGCCGCCGGCGCCGCACGCGGCGAGCGAGAGGGCTGCCGCGATTCCGGCGGCGACGAGGGTCAGTTTCTTGCGCACGGATGCGCTCCTTTCGGTGGACGGATGGGCGCGGGACGGGCAGCGCGGACGACGGCGACGGGTCACCGGGGCCGTCAGGGCGCCCGTCAGCGGTGGTCGAGGCGGCGGCTGATCCAGTCGCCGAGCAGCTGGATGGCCTGGACGAGGATGACGATGATGACGAGCACGACGAGCATCACGGCCGTGTCGAAGCGCTGGAAGCCGTAGTTGTAGGCGAGCTTGCCGAGGCCTCCGCCGCCCACGAGGCCCGCCATGGCGGAGTAGCCCACGAGGGTGACCACCGTGGTGGTCGTGGCTGCGGCGAGCGCGGGCATCGACTCCGGGAGGAGGACCTTGCGGACCACCTGCATGTGGGTGGAGCCCATGACGAGTGCGGCGTCGACCTTTCCGTGGTGCACGTCCCGCAGCGCGGTCTCGACGAGCCGCGCGAAGAAGGGGATGGTGCCCACGGACAGGGAAACCGAGGCCGCGATGGGCCCCAGGCTGGTCCCGACGAGGAACCGCGCGAGCGGGATGAGCGAGACCATGAGGATCGCGAACGGGATGGAGCGGGTGATGTTCACGACGATGTCGCTCAGCACGCGATAGGCGACCGGCATGGGCCGGAGGCCGCCCGGCGCCGCGACGTGCAGGAAGACGCCGAGGGGCAGGCCGATCAGGACCGTGACGAGCCCGGAGATCCCGACCATCTGGAGCGTCTCGAGGACCGCCTCGGGCAGGGCCTTGGCCAGGACGGGGTTGTCGAGGAAGTTCACAGCTCCCCCTCTCCGGCCTCGGCGGCCTCGGCGGGGTCGATGGCCTTGGCGGTGACGCCCTGGCCGCGCAGGTAGTCCAGGACGGCGGCGGTGTCCGCGCCGGGGGAGAGCTGGACCCGGAGGTGGCCGAACTGGGTCCCCCCGATCGTCTCGACGCTTCCGGCGAGGACGTTGAGGTCGATGTCGAAGCGGCGCGCGACGCCCGTCAGGACGGGCTCCTGCGCCGACGCCCCGGTCATGAGGATGTCGACGACGTCTCCTCCTCCGGCGCCGAGGACGGGCTCGGCGGGCGGGAGGGGGAGGAGGGCCTTCGCGAGCCTGCTGTCGAGGCGGGCCGCAACATCGGTGAGGGGGCCGTGCTCGACGATCCGCCCCTTCTCGAGCAGCGAGACGGAGTCGCAGATGCGCTTGACCACGTGCATCTCATGCGTGATGACAACGACCGTGAGGCCGAGCCGGTCGGTGAGGTCGCGGATGAGGTCGAGGATCTCGTCCGTGGTGGCGGGGTCGAGGGCCGAAGTGGGCTCGTCGCACAGGAGCACGTCCGGATCCGCGGCGAGGGCGCGCGCGATTCCGACGCGCTGGCGCTGGCCGCCCGAGAGCTGGGACGGGTAGGCGTTCTCGAAGCCTTCGAGCCCCACAAGGCGCAGGAGTTCGCGCCCGCGCTCGCGGATCGTCTCCTTCGGCGTTCCCGCGAGCTCGAGGGGGTGAGCCACATTGCCAGCGGCGGTGCGCGAGTCGAGGAGGTTGCCGTGCTGGAACACCATGCCGATCCGGCGCCGGGCTGCCCGGACCTCGGAGTCCTTGACGGCGCTCAGCACGGTCCCGTTGATGTCCACCGACCCGGATGTCGGGCGGTCGAGCAGCGTCAGGCAGCGGACGAGGGTGGACTTGCCGGCGCCGGAGTGGCCGATGATGCCATGGACCGATCCTTGTGGGACCGAGAGCGAGACGCCATCGAGGGCGACGATCTCGCGCTTCCCCTGGCGGTAGACCTTGCGGAGGTCGGTGACTGTGATCATGGAGCCCTAGGGTGGCGGGACGCGCCGCGGGGGCGCTGGGACGGAACTTAATTATGCCGTTGCCCCGGAGTCACGCTTGATGTGGGCTTTGATTCGCATCTCTGCCTGATCGATCGAACGATCTTCGGCCTTGGGAGGAGCCCCTGCCGACGGTTCAACTACCGGGCGCGGGGTCGAACGATGAGCCGGCTCCGTCCGTGGCGGCAGCGGTCACAATCCGTGTGAGAAATGTCTCGTCCTCCAGACGATGCTGGACGCCGCGTCCCCAGACGGCTAGCTCTCGTCCCGGTTTCACGCGCTGGGGGCGGCGCGGAATCCGGCACCCGCGCAGGGCCTCAGAAGCCGCCGCGACCCTCGTCCTGGGGTGCGAGGACCGGCCAGTCGCCCTCGACCACGGCCGTCGGCTTGGTGCGGCGCAGGTAGGACTGGAAGTCCGCGGCCTGGGCCGCCGACCAGTCCACCTGGCTCGTGTGCAGGTGGGCCGCTGGCCTGTGGAGCTCGGGGAACCGGGACGCCATGGCGTCGAGGAGCTGTGCGGCCGCGAGCGCGTCCGCAGCAGAGGTGTGGGCCTCGGTGAGCATGACGCCATACTGCTCGCAGAGGGCACTGAGGGTGCGCTTGCCCTTGCGGTACTTCTCGACCTGCTTGTTGATCACGTAGGGGTCGAGGACCGGGAAACGGGTGAGCTGCGGGACTCCGTGGCGCGCGCACTCGGCTGCCATCACCGTGAAGTCGTAGCACGCGTTGAACGCCACGACCGGGATCCCGCGGTCGAAGAGCCCCTGCAGCGTCTCGGCCACCTCGGCGACGACCTCGAGGGCGGGCCGGCCCTCCGCCCGGGCCTTCTCGGTGGTGATGCCGTGGACCTCCGCGGCCTCCGCCGGGATCTCGACCCCCGGGTCCGCGAGCCATTCGTGCTCGGATTCGACGCTGCCGTCCGCGCGCAGGACGGCGATGCTCGCCGTCACGATCCGGGCCGCACGGGAGTTCCGTCCCGTCGTCTCGAGGTCGAAGGCTGCCCTGGGCTGGGTGTTCCACGTCATGCGAGACAGGCTAGGGCCCCTCACCGACATTCCTCGCCTCGGCGCACCGGATCGGCGCGGATCGGCGGCCGGCTCCCACTAGGCTGGAGCGATGCGGGAAGAGTTCGTCGAGGCGGTGCTCGCCGTCGTCGGCCTCGTGCCGCCGGGCTCCGTGCTCGCGTACGGGGACGTCGCCGAGCTCCTCGGCTCCGGCGGACCCCGCCAGGTGGGCGCCGTGATGTCCCGCGACGGCGGCGAGGTGCCCTGGTGGCGCGTGGTGAGGGCCAGCGGAGAGCCGCCCCAGGGCCACGAGCGGCGCGCCCTGGCGTGCTACGAGGCCGAGAGCACGCCGCTGCGCGGGGACCCGCGCAACGGCCCGTGGCGAGTGGACATCGCGCGGGCGCGCTGGGCCCCGACGCAGGCTGAACTCGCCGCGGTCGAGGCGGTCGCCGAGCTTCTCGCAAGCCGGGAAGTGTCAGACCCCCGCGGTGGAATGGAGCCATGACCACGGCAGCGAACATCCCGGCCCCTGCCCTCGAGGCTCCCACAGGCCTCCGCCTCCTGCCGCCGGTTCCCCGCGCCGGCGGGCGCACATGGCAGCCGTCCGAGGACCAGGCGCGCGTGCTGTCCCTCCGGCAGGGATCCGGCCCGGTGCTCGTCTGGGGCGGACCTGGCACAGGCAAGAGCTCGGTCCTGGTCGAGGCCGCGGCGCTCCGCGTGGAACGGGACGGCCTGGATCCGGCCGGGGTGCTGCTCGTGGCACCCTCGCGGGCGGCGTCCGCGAGGCTGCGCGATGCCTTCACTGCACGGCTGGACCGCAGCCTGAGCGCCCCGCCTGCGCGCACGTGGTCCTCGTACGCCTTCGACCTCATCCGGCGCGCCCGCGCCGAGGGACGCCTCGACTGGCTGCCCCGTCCGCCGAAGCTGCTCTCGGGTGCCGAGCAGGACCTCATCGTCAAGGAGCTCCTCGAGGGCCACCGGGCCAGCGGCCGTGGCCCGCAGTGGCCCCCCGGCTTCGAGCAGGCCCTCGGCACGCGCGGCTTCCGGCAGGAGGTCCGGCAGCTCTTCGACAGGGTCACCGAATACGGCACGACGGCGGACGAGCTCGCCGAGCTGGGCGAACGCGCCGGGCGGCCGGAATGGGCCGCGGCAGCGCAGCTCTACGCCGAGTACCGGGACGTCCTCGAGCTGCGCATGCCCGAGGCCTTCGACCCGGCCGGGATCATCACGGCGGCGCGCCAGATCCTCCTCGAGGACCGGGACCTCCTGGCCGAGGAGCGCGAGACGATCTCGTTCCTCGGCGTGGACGACGTCCAGGAGTCCAGCCCCGCGGTGCTCGAGCTCCTTGCCGTGCTCGCCGAAGGGCAGGACGTGATCGCCACGGCCGCGCCGGACGTCGTCGTGCAGGGATTCCGGGGTGCGCGCCCCGAGCTCGTCCCGCGTCTGCGCGGGCTCCTCACCGGGCTCTCGGGACCCGCGCTGACGGAGCTCTCGCTCACGGCCTCCCACCGTCTGCCGGCGGGGATCGCGCAGGCCTGGGAGGGCCTTGCGCAGCGGATCTCCGCCGTTCCGGGCGGTCAGGCGGCCCGGCGGCTCGCCGTCGCGGGGCGTGCCGGTGCGGACACGCCCAGCGTCGAGGCCCACGTGCTGCACTCGTCGCTGCACGAGCTGCGCTATCTCGCGCACCGCATCCAGGACGCGCGCCTGCTGGGCGGGGTCGACTACGGCGAGATGGCCGTGATCGTGCGCTCGGGGGCCAAGCTCGAGCAGGTCCAGCGCTTCCTCGCAGGCCAGGGCGTTCCGGTCAAGGTCCCTGTCGCGGAGACCGCCGTGCGGGACGAGGCCGCCGTGAGGCCGCTCCTGTCCGCGTACCGCATCGCCCTCAGCCCGTCCGAGCTCACGGCCGAGTCCGCTGTCGCGCTGCTCACCTCGCGGGTGGGCGGCGCGTCCGCCCTCGAGCTGCGCAGGCTGCGCCAGTCGCTGCGCCAGCTCGAGCTCTCCGCCGGAGGCGGGCGGACCAGCGACGCGCTCCTGGTAGAGGCCCTCGAGATCCCCGGGGTCCTCGAATCGCTCGGCATGGAGGCCCAGGCAGCCCGCCGCGTCGCACGGATGCTCGCGCGCGGGCGAGCGGCGGTGGCAGAGCCCGGCGCGACGGCCGAGACCGTGCTCTGGGCGCTCTGGGATGCGGCAGGCCTCGCCCGGCGCTGGTACGGCCTCGCCCTCGCGGGCGGCCCGCTCGGGCTGCGCGCGGACAGGGACCTCGACGCCCTCATGGCGCTCTTCCACACGGCCGAGCGGTACGTCGACCGGCTGCCCGGGGCCTCGCCGGCCCAGTTCCTCGACTACCTCACGGAGCAGGAACTGCCCATGGACACGCTCGCGCCGCGCGCCCAGTCCGAGGACGCCGTCGAGCTCCTGACCCCTGCCAGTGCGGCCGGCCGCTCGTGGCGGCTCGTGTTCGTCGCGGGCCTCCAGGACGGCGTCTGGCCCAACACGAGGCTGCGCGGCGAGCTCCTCGGGAGCACGCTCTTCGCAGACTGCCTCGAGCTCGGCGTCGTCTCGGCCCTCCTCGTCAGCACGCGCTCACGCCTGACCGACATCCGCTACGACGAGCTTCGCAGCTTCTCTGCGGCGGTCTCCCGGGCCTCGGAACGGCTCGTGTGCACGGGGGCGTCGAACGAGGACGAGGTGCCCTCGCCCTTCCTGGACTACATCGACCCGCTCCCCGAGGGCACGGCGGTGCGGCCGTTCAGCCCGGTGCCGCGCACGCTGGGGCTCAGGCCGCTCGTGGGCGAGCTGCGCCAGTCGGCGGAGGCCGACGACGCCGACGCGGCCCACGCCGTCGCCCTCCTCGCACGCCTGGCCCGGGCCGGTGCCCCGGGTGCCCATCCGCACGAGTGGTATGGCCTCGCGCCGCTGAGCAGCACCGGCCCGGTCGTGCCCGAGGACGGCACCGTGTTCGTCTCTCCGTCCAAGGTGGAGGCCGCGACCAAGAACCCGCTCGACTGGTTCGTCTCCGCCGCGGGCGGCGAAGCAGCCACGGACTTCGCCCGGAGCCTGGGCACGCTCGTCCATGCGCTAGCCCAGGAGCTGCCCGCGGGAACGCGCGAGCAGTACACCGCCGAGCTGCGCCGCCGCTGGCCCGGCCTCGGGCTGCCGGACACGTGGGAGGGTGAGGTCGACTTCGAGAGGGCCAGTGCCATGGTCGCCAAGCTTGCCGAGTACGTCCGCACCAACGCGCGCACGCTCCTCGGGGTCGAGGTGGACTTCGAGGCGCCGCTAGCGCGGCTCGGGACGGCCCCGATCGCCGCACGCACCGTGCTGCGCGGCCAGGTGGACCGGCTCGAGGCGGACGAGGACGGGCGGATCGTCGTCGTCGACCTCAAGACAGGCCGGAGCAAGCCCAAGGCGTCGGAGATCGACGAGCACGCCCAGCTCGCGGCCTACCAGGTCGCGGTGGTCGTGGGCGCGTTCGCGGAGGCGCTCGCGCAGGCGGCCGGAGCACCCGGGGACGGCTCGTCGACGGGAGGAGCCGAGCTCGTCCAGCTCGGCGACGGGACGGCCCGGCTCTCGGTCCAGCAGCAGGCCGCCTTCGAGGATCCCGCATGGGCGGTCGCGCTGGTCGAGCGTGCCGCCGAGGCGATGTCCGGCGTGAGCTTCGAGGCCCGCCACGAGCCCGGGGCGGCGCACGCCCGCGGCTGCCGGCTCCCTGAGATCTGCCCACTGTGCACCCGAGGAAGGCAGGTCACCGAATGAGCGAGACCCCGGCCCACGGCGTCGACGACCGGCCCGTCGAGGACCGGCCCTTCGGAGTGGCAGGGCTGCCCGATCCCCGCTTCACACCGGAGGACCTCGCGGACCTCCTCGGCCAGCACCGGCCAACCCCCCAGCAGTCCGAGATCATCTGCTCGCCCCTCGAACCGCGGCTCGTGGTCGCGGGCGCCGGCTCCGGCAAGACGGCCACCATGGCGGACCGAGTCGTGTGGCTCGTCGCGAACGGCTGGGTCCGCCCGGACGAGGTCCTCGGCGTGACGTTCACGCGCAAGGCCGCCGGCGAGCTCTCCGCGCGCATCCGCGCGCAGCTGGCCAGGCTCGCGCGCCATGCCCGCCGCGGCGTGGAAGGCATCGCGGCGGCCGCCGCGGACCCGGAGGCCCTCGATCCCACCGTGTCCACGTACCACTCGTTCGCCAACACCGTCGTGCAGGACCACGGCCTGCGCCTCGGGATCGAGCGCGATGCGGTCCTCCTGGGCGCTGCGCAGTCGTTCCAGCTCGCCGCGCGGGTGGTGGAGGCGTACGACGGCGGCACGTGGCCCGGGTTCCCCGCCAAGAGCACGCTCGTCTCGGCTGTGCTCCAGATGGCCGGCGAGTGCGCCGAGCACCTGCGCGAGCCGGGCGAGGTCCGCGACTGGCTCGAGGGAGAGGCGGAGAGGTTCGAGGCCCTTCCGCTCTGTGTGGGCCGGGGCGGCCCGCGCACCGCGGCGGCCGCGCTCCTGGGCACCCTGCGCGGCCGCGCCGCCGTGGCCGGCCTCGTAGAGCGCTACGCGGAGGCCAAGCGCGCCCGCGGCGCCCTCGACTACGGCGACCTGGTCGCCCTGGCCGCGCGCGTTGCCACGACTGTCCCCGAGGCGGGGACCCTGCTGCGGGAGCAGTACCGCACGGTGCTCCTGGACGAGTTCCAGGACACCTCCCATGCCCAGATGGTGCTCTTCTCCACCCTCTTCGCCGGGGGCCACGCCGTCACCGCGGTGGGGGATCCCAACCAGTCGATCTACGGCTTCCGCGGCGCCTCGGCAGGTCAGCTCGAGAGCTTCCCGCACAGGTTCCCGCGCGCCGACGGTGACGGCTGGGCACCCGCATGGACCAGCCACCTCACGACCGCGTGGCGCAACGGTGTGGCCATCCTGGGCACGGCCAACACGGTGGCCGCACCGCTCGCGGCCCCGGCCTCCTTCGCAGCGGGGGAGCGGGGCGTGGACGTGCACCGGCTTGAGCCCCGGCCCGGTGCGGACGAGGGTCGCGTGGTGCTCGGACGGTTCACCGACGAGCATTCCGAGGCCGCGGCCATTGCCGACCAGCTCGAGGCCTTCGGCCGCTCGTGGCCTCGCTCCCGCCCAGGCGCAGGCCAGGGCGACGGGGCCGAGGGGCCGACCATGGCCGTCCTGTGCCGCAAGCGGTCCCAGTTCGCGGCCATCCGCAGGGAGTTCGAACGGCGGGGCATGGCCTTCGAGGTCGTGGGGCTCGGGGGGCTCCTCGACACCCCTGAGATCGTGGACATGGTCTCCACGCTGCGGGTCATCGCGGACCCGGGCCGCTCGGATGCCCTCATGAGGCTCATGGCCGGCGCCCGGTGGCGGATCGGGCCTGCGGACCTCATGGCCCTGGCCGACTGGTCCAGGCACCTCGCGGCACTGCGCGCCTCCGCGGCGCGCCCGGCCGAGCAGGACCTCGACGCGCCCGGCACGGCCGAGGAGGTCCTCGTCGAAGGAGACCTCGCCGAGGCGTCGAGCCTCGTCGAGTCGCTGGACCGGCTCCCGCGCGCCGGCTGGGTCTCCGGAGCCGGCAGGTCCCTGACGCAGGAGGGGCTCGACCGGCTCGGGCGGCTGCGGGACGAGCTCCGGGCGCTCCGTTCGGTGGCCGGGGACGATCTCGGCACCGTGATCTCCCACGTCGAGCGCGCCCTCCTGCTGGACATCGAGCTCTCCGCGCGGCCGGGGGCCTCGGTCCATGAGGCGCGCCGCCACCTCGACGCCTTCCAGGAGGCCGCTGCGTCCTTCCTCGCCCAGTCCCAGTCCTCGGACCTCCTCGCGTTCCTCGCGTGGCTCGAGGCCGCGGCCCAGGAGGAGTCCGGCCTCGACATGGCGCCGGCCGAGCCGAGCCCCGGGGCCATCCAGCTGCTCACCGTGCACGCCTCGAAGGGGCTCGAGTGGGACGCGGTGGCGGTGGCCGGCCTCAATCGGGGGATGTTCCCGGGTGGGGGGAACGACCGCTGGACGAGCGGGCACGCGGCGCTGCCCTGGCCGCTGCGCGGGGACCACCGGGACCTGCCCGAGTGGGACACGGGCTTTCCTGACCAGAAGGGCTGGATCGAGTCCGAGAAGCTCCTGGCCGAGGACGCCACCGAACACTCTGAGCGCGAGGACCGCCGCCTCGCGTACGTCGCCTTCACGCGGGCCCGGACCCTGCTGGTCGCCACCGGCTACGGCTGGAGCGCCACGCGGAGCCGGCCCATGGAGCCCTCCCCGTTCCTCGCCGAGCTCCACGAAGCCGCCGAGGAGAAGGGCTTCGGGATCCTCGCGTGGATCGCCGAGGACGAGCTCCCCGAGGAGAACCCGCTGCGCGCGGAGGCAGAGCGCGCGGTCTGGCCCTACGACCCCCTGGAGGGACCGGTCGATGCGGCGACCGGCGCACGGCTGAGCCTCGCACCCGGCAGGCGCGGCCGGGTGGAACATGCTGCAGCCCGAGTGCTGGAGGCTTTGGCCGCGGACCCGGGCCGTGCCGGCGACGATGCCTCCTGCGCGGAGGCACTGCCTCCCGTAGGGCCGCGGGCACAGGCGTGGGCGCGCGAGGCGGAGCTGCTCCTGGCGGAGGGGAACCGGGCCCGCACCGGGTCCACCGTCCGGCTGCCCGAGCACGTCTCGGCGTCCACACTCGTGGCGCTCGACGAGGACCCTGACGCGGTGCTGCGCCAGCTGCGCCGCCCGGTGCCCCGCCGCCCCGGGGTGGCGGTACGCCGCGGCACCGCATTCCATGCGTGGGTCGAGGAGCACTACGGCACGAGCGCAATGCTCGACCTCGAGGGACTCGAGAGCTCGGACGAGCACGTCGACGAGGCGTACGAGCTGCGGGATCTGGTCGAGGCGTTCCAGCGGACCCCGTGGGCGCACCGGCGGCCGGCGCACATCGAGGTCCCGATCGAGACCAGGGTGGGTCCCGTCGTCGTGCGCGGCCGCATCGACGCGGTCTTCGCCGACGCGGACGGGGGCTGGGAGCTCGTGGACTGGAAGACGGGCCGCGCCCCGTCCGGGGCGGCGGCGCGGCACCGCGCCGTCCAGCTCGCGGTGTACCGCCTCGCATGGTCGCGGCTCCAGGGAACGCCCCTGTCCAAGATCCGGGCTGCGTTCTGCTACCTCGGGGACGGGACTGTGGTGCGCCCCGACGGCCTTGCAGGCGAGGCGGAGCTCGAGGCGGTCATCGCCTCAGCGTTCGGATGAGTCCCCGGCGCTGCCGAAGAGCGTGGCCCGCGGGCCCATGACGGTGACGACCGGGCGGGCGGAGGCCGCCTGCTCCACCACCGGTGCGCCGCTGAGACGGACCGGATCCGGCGCAGAGCCGCCTTCGGGCCCGGATCCACTGCTCGCACCCTCGTCGTCCACGGGATCCTCCGGGTCGGCGCCCTCGCGTTTCCCGTCCCGCCCGTCGTCGTTCTGGCCCTCCCCTTCGAGGTCGGCGGCCTCGATGTCCTCGGCGAGCTGCCCGAGCATCTCCTCACCGTCAGCGGCCGCGGCGCCGTCCCCGAGGGCGAGCGCCTTCACGAGGTACTGGGCGAGCGCGAACTCGGCCGCGAGCGCCGCCCTCCGGGCCAGCTGCGGGTTCACCGGCTCGCTGCGGGCCGCGTGGTAGGAGGCGAGGACCGCGTCGATGAACGCCGGCTCATTGGAGCCCACGAGCCACGCGAGGTCGTCGGCCGGGTCCCCGATGCGCAGGTCGGTCCAGCCGGTGACCGCCGTGACGCGGTCGTCCTCGATCATGAGGTTGTCCTCGTGCAGGTCGCCGTGCACCACCGTCGGGTTGAAGCGCCACAGCGTGACGTCCTCCATCGCGTGCTCCCAACGGCGCAGGAGCACCGCAGGGATCTTCCCGGTCGTCGCGGCCTGGTCGAGCTCGTTGAGGCGGCGCTGCCGGAACTCGTTGGCGGTGTAGACCGGGAGGTCCGCGCGGTCCACCACGCTCTGGGGGAGGGCATGGACGGCCGCGAGCGCGCGCCCGATCTCCTCCGCGAGCCTCGGTCCCGCGGTCGCGAGCTCGTCCAGCTCCCGCACGGCGCCGGTCAGGTTCGTGTAGACGCACGTCGTGAGCCCGTCGATCCGCACGGTTCCGGCCACCGCGGGCATCTGGAAGGGAAGCTCGGCGCGGATGGAGGGCTCGAACGCGCGCAGCACGAGCATCTCCGTCTCGAGACGCGCGCTCGCCTCGGTCCCGCGGGGGGAGCGGATGCGCCAGCGCCGGCCGTCCGGCGTCTCGAGCAGGGCGGCGTCGAAGTCCGTCGCGTCGTCCGGGGAGGGGGCGACCGCGGTCGGCCGCAGTCCGGGGACGGCGGCGGTGGCGAGGGCGGCCAGCTCGAGCGCAGTGCGTTTCATCCCCTCCACGGTAGCCCCGCGGCCGACCCCGGCCGTGGCGGGTGCACGGCGAGTCGCCACAGCGCCCCCATCCACAGCCGGGCCGGCCGGTGTGACGGGTGTCGGAGACGGTCAGTACCGTAGGAGCATGACTTCCGGCTCCCTCCCCGCCCGCAGCGCGGCAGATGTGAAGACCGCCACTGCCGGCGCCCCTGCCGGCGGAGCCGCCGCGGTGCCGGGACGGGAGGCCGGCCGCCTCTCACCGACCCTCCTCCCTGTCGCGCCCTCGCCGATCGACAGGCGCAGCGAGGAGAGGGCCGACGCCGGGTTCCTCGCCTCGCTCCTGCGCCAGCCGGGCACCCTCGCCGTCCTCGTCTCGCAGCGCCGCGCCGCGTTCACGGGCGACCGGCTGGCCTTCATCCCGGTCCGGCTCGTCCCGGCCCACTGGCTCGACGGCCTCGTCGTGTACCTCGGCCGCCTCGGCGAAGCACCCCGGGGACGGGCGACGGCGGACGCGGGCCCGGGTGCCGACGTCGTGCTCGTGGTGCTCCCCGAGCCGGTCGAGCCGGTGGCCGGCGTCATGTCCGAGGCGGCCGGCGAGGGCGCCGAGCTCCTCGACGCCGAGACCCACTGGGCCGGCTTCCGCGAGGCCGGCGCACACCTCGACGCGGTCGAGGCGGCCCTGCTGGTCGAGGCCACCGCCATCTCGAACTGGCACGAGGGGCACGTGCGCTGCCCGCGCTGCGGCGCCCCCACCGAAGTGGTCCACAGCGGCTGGGTGCGCCGCTGCCCCGAGGACGGCACGGAGCACTTCCCGCGCACGGATCCCGCGATCATCGTCACCGTGGTCGGTCCTGACGGGCGGCTCCTCCTGGGGACCGGTGCGCAGATGCGCTCGACCATGTACTCGACCCTCGCCGGCTTCGTCGAGCCGGGGGAGTCCCTCGAGCAGGCGGTGGTCCGGGAGATCGCGGAGGAGGTCGGGGTCCATGTCACGGACTGCCAGTACCTCGGGTCGCAGCCGTGGCCGTTCCCCGCCTCGCTCATGCTCGGGTTCACTGCACGCACCACCGACTCCGACGCCGCGCCGGACGGCACCGAGGTCGTGCGGGCCCGTTGGTTCGAGCGTGATGAGCTCCAGTCCGCGGTCCTCGCAGGCGAGGTCACGCTGCCCAGCCGCCTCTCGATCGCGCGCGCCCTCATCGAGCACTGGTTCGGCGGCGTTCTCGCGGAGCCTGCGGGGGAGCGCCGATGAGCGCGGACGCGGGTGACTCGCCCGCATTCGCGGAGGGAGGCCTCGAGGCACGCCTGCTCGGGGGGCTCGACGAGGAGCAGCGCGAGGTCGCCACGACCCTGCACGGGCCGCTGTGCGTGCTCGCCGGCGCAGGTACCGGCAAGACCCGGGCCATCACGCACCGCATCGCGTACGGCGTCCACACGGGCGTGTACTCCCCGCAGCGCCTGCTCGCCGTGACGTTCACCGCCCGCGCTGCCGCCGAGATGCGCAGCCGCCTGCGCGACCTCGGCGTCGGCGGGGTCCAGGCCCGCACGTTCCACGCGGCCGCTCTGCGCCAGCTGCAGTACTTCTGGCCCCAGGCGGTCGGCGGCGCCGTCCCCGGCCTGCTCGAGCACAAGGCCCAGACCATCGCGGAGTCGGCCCGCCGGCTCCGCCTGACGGTGGACCGCGCCGCGATCCGGGACCTCGCCTCGGAGATCGAGTGGGCGAAGGTCTCCATGCTGACCCCTTCGACGTACCTCGAGGGAGCCGCGGGCCGCGGCGAGCCGGGCGGCCTGCAGCCCCAGACGGTCGCGCGCCTGTTCCAGGCGTACGAGGACGTGAAGGTGGACCGGAACCTCATCGACTTCGAGGACGTCCTGCTCATCACCGTCGGCATCCTCCAGGAGGACCCCAAGGTGGCGGCGACGGTCCGCGACCAGTACCGGCACTTCGTCGTGGACGAGTACCAGGACGTCTCGCCCCTCCAGCAGCGGCTCCTCGAGCTGTGGCTCGGCGAGCGCGAGGAGCTGTGCGTGGTCGGGGACGCGAGCCAGACCATCTACTCATTCACGGGCGCCACCTCGGCGCACCTTCTCGAGTTCGGCAAGCGCCACCCGAGCGCCGCGATCGTCCGCCTCGTGCGGGACTACCGCTCCACGCCCCAGGTCGTCGGCCTGGCCAACGCGCTCCTCGCGGCCCGCCGCGCCGGCGGCCCCGCGGCGGACGCGAAGTGGGCACAGCCGCTGCGCCTGATCGCGCAGCGGCCGGCGGGCCCCGAGCCCGAGTACGCGGAGTGCAGCGACGACGAGGCCGAGGCCGCCGCCGTCGCCCGCCGCATCGGGGAGCTCGTCGCCGCGGGCACCGAGCCCAAGGACATCGCGGTCCTGTTCCGCACGAACGGCCAGTCGGAGGCGTTCGAGCAGGCGCTCACCGCGGCCGGGATCGGATATCAACTGCGCGGCGGGGAGCGCTTCTTCAACCGGCGGGAGGTGCGGGACGGCCTCCTGCAGCTGCGCGGTGCGGCCCGCGCCGCCGCGGACGACGGCGTGGCGCTGCCACAGAGGGTGCGCGACGTCCTGTCCTCGCTGGGCTACTCCGAGCAGGCCCCCACGGGCAGCGGTGCGACACGGGAGCGGTGGGAGTCGCTCGCGGCGCTCGTGGCGCTCGCGGACGAGCTCTCGGCGGCGCGCGGAGAAGGCTTCGGGCTCCCCGAGTTCGTCGACGAGCTCCAGGAACGGGCCACGGCGCAGCACGCGCCCGCCGTGCAGGGCGTGACGCTCGCGTCGCTGCACGCCGCGAAGGGCCTCGAGTGGGACGCGGTGTTCCTCGTGGGGCTGAGCGAGGGCCTCATGCCCATCTCGTTCGCGGACACGCCCATGACCGTGGACGAGGAGCGGCGGCTCCTGTACGTGGGCATCACCCGGGCCCGGGTGTTCCTGCACCTCTCGTGGTCGCTCTCGCGCACTCCGGGTGGCCGCGCGCACCGCCGGCCCTCGCGTTTCCTGGACGGCCTGCGCCCCGCCGGCTCGACGGCGTCGCACGCCCGGGCGGGCGAGCGCAGGGCGCGCCGCGAGCTCAAAGGTCCCACGGTCTGCCGGGTGTGCGGGACCATCCTCTCGACCGGTGCCGAGCGCAAGGTGGGCCGCTGCTCCAACTGTCCGCCCACGTACGAGGAGGCGACCTTCGAGGCCCTGCGCGCGTGGCGGCTCGAGCAGGCGCGCGAGGCGGACGTGCCGGCGTTCGTGGTCTTCACCGACGCGACGCTCACCGCGATCGCCGAGGCGCGGCCCTCGAGCCTCGGCGAGCTGTCGCAGGTCGCCGGGGTGGGCAAGGCCAAGCTCGACCGCTATGGCGAGGCCGTCCTGGAGCTGCTCCGTGGTGCGTGAGGCGGCGGCGGGCCGGGTTGCGGACCCGCCGGTCGAGGTCCGCCGCTCCGCGCGCCGGCGCAAGACCGTCTCCGCGTTCTGGGAGGGCGGGACGGCCGTGGTGGCCATCCCCGCCGGGTTCACGCGGGCGCAGGAGGCCCACTGGGTCGAGCGCATGGTGGCCAAGCTCCAGCAGCAGACGTCCCGGCGGCGAGGCCCGGCCGGGGACGATGCCCTCATGGAGCGCGCGCTCGCGCTCTCGGCCCAGTACCTCGGAGGGCGGGCGCGGCCTGCCTCGATCCGCTGGGTGACCAACCAGCAGCGCCGCTGGGGCTCGTGCACGCCCTCGCAGCGGACCATCAGGCTCTCCCACGAGCTCCAGGGCATGCCCGGGTGGGTCGTGGACTACGTGGTCCTCCACGAGCTCGCCCACCTCCTCGAGTCCGGCCACGGGCCGCACTTCTGGAGTCTCCTCGAGGTGTACCCGCGCCTCGCCGAGGCCAAGGCATTCCTCGCCGGAGCGGCGTTCGCCGCCTCGCGCGCGGCGCACGGGCCGGGGCCCGGAGACGGCCGAGGGGACCCTGACTGGGACCTTATCGACGACGAGGAGCAGGTCTAGAATCTCGCCATGAGCGAGCTCCCAGCCAGCTATCGGAAGTACCTCCAAGGGCGCGACCAGACGTTCATCGACACCGTCAGGCCGGTCCTCCAGCAGTCCGCCGCCGAGGAGATGTTCGGCGTGCGGGTCGTGATCGACCCTCACCTCCTCCAAGCACACCTCGACGAGCGGCTGCCGTTCGGCGAGATTGTCGAGGACGTCGACTAGGCTCGGGGCCCGCCGGCTTCCGGCCCGCCGTCCGCCGGCCCGTCGTCGTCCGGCTCGTTGCCCTCCGGCCCCTCGTCCGCCGGTCGGTCATCCGCGGGCCGGCCTGGCTGGGGCGCGTCGTCGTCCGCGGCGTTGACCACGGAGCCGGTGCCGTCTGGACCCGCGCCCTCCGGCCCGCTCTCGAATCCTCCGGCGAGGAGCTTCTCGAGAGCCTCGTCCACCTCCGAACCCTGTGCTTCGGCGAGGCTGCGGCGTGCCGCGAAGCCGCGCGGGTCGTCGAGGTCCTCGGCGGTGGGAAGGAGGTCGGGGTGGCGCCAGATGGCGTCGCGGCCGTCGGCGCCGCGCTCCTCGCCCAGCGAGTGCCAGAGCGCGGCGGCGTCCCGGAGGCGGCGGGGGCGCAGCTCGAGGCCCACGAGCGAGGCGAACGCGTGCTCTGCCGGTCCTCCCGTGGCACGGCGGCGGCGGACGGCCTCGCGCAGCGCGGCGGCCGAGGGCAGGACCTTCTCGGTGGCGGCGGCCGTGAGCTCGTCGACCCAGCCCTCCACGAGCGCGAGGGCGGTCTCGAGCTTGGCCAGCGCAGCGTCCTGCTGGGGCGTGCGCTGCGGCATGAAGACCCCGCCCTGGAGGGCCTCCTGGACGGACTCGGGGTTGCTGGGATCGATGTCCCGCGCAAGCTCCTCGATCTTGGAGACGTCGATGTGGATGCCCCGCGCGTAGTCCTCGATCGCCCCGAGGAGATGCCCGCGCAGCCAGGGCACGTGCATGAAGAGGCGGGCGTGGGCGGCCTCGCGGACGGCGAGGTAGAGGCGCACGTCGCCTTCGGGGAGCCCGAGCCCCTCGCCGAACTTGGCGACATTCGCGGGCAGGAGCGCCATCTCGAGGTCCACGAGCGGCACACCGATGTCCGAGGAGCTGACCACCTCGGCCGAGAGCGCGCCGATGGCGCTGCCCAGCTGCATCCCGAAGAGGGCGCCGCCCATGTTGGTCAGCATGCTCGATGCCCCGCCGAGCATCCCCTTCATCTGCTCGGGCAGCTGCTCGGTGAGCGCGCTCGAGAGCGCCGTGGCGATGCTGTCCGCGACCGGCTCGGTCAGCCTGCGCCACGTGCCCATGGTCGCCTCGATCCACTCGGCGCGGGACCAGCCGCGCCCGATGATCCCGGTGGACGGGAACCCGGTGACGGAGTCAAGCCAGATCTCGGCGAGCCGGAGTGCCTCGTCGACGTCCCGGTTCTGCATGGCAGACACCGAGGGGTCCTTGTCCGCGGCTGCGGTCCGGCGGGCGTGGTCGTGGGCGAGCTCCCAGTTCACGGGGCCGTCGCCGCCTGCGGTCATCATGGCCTGCACCTGCTCGAACATCTGCTGCAGCAGTGCGGGATCATTGGGGAGCCCAGCGGCCTTGGCGATCTCCCTCGGGTCGATCGGACCGGCGCCCTGCCCGCCCATGAGCTTGCCGAAGAGCTCGGACAGCGGGTCCTGGGGATCGTCGCCGGTGCCCGAGGGCTTGTCTGGAGTGGTCATGGTGCCGCCGATCACTGCTCGAAGACTGGGTGGTTCATCCTCACGGTACCCCGGTGCCGCGTGCGTGTCTGCGGCGGGGCCGCGGCTTTCGCTGTCGGCACAGCCTCCCCGGCGTGGGCGGCCTGGGGGCCGTAGGCTGGCCTGTGCGGCGGCGACCGGTCCGTGGCAGGGAGGGTGGCGAGGTGGCGGAGGCAGAGTTGGCCCAGGACGGCGGCCAGCGGGATGCGGGCAGCGCCCGCCGTGGCGGTGACGGCGCCTCGGGCCGGGGATTCGCCGCTGTCACATCCGCGGTTGCGGCCCTTGTCCTCGGCATGACGGTCGCGAGTGTCCCCGTGCCGTTCGTGGTGGAGTCGCCCGGGCCCGCCTACAACACGCTGGGGAAGCTCGACGGCGCGGAGGTCATCACGATCTCCGGACGCCAGAGCTACCCTGCCGCAGGGAACCTCGACCTCACGACCGTGTACCAGGAGGGCGGGCCCGCGAGCGACGTGAGCCTCCTCGAGCTTGCGCGCTCGTGGATGGACCCCTCCCGCATGATCCTCCCCGTGCGCGCGGTCTACCCCGAGGGCGTGACGCGGGACGAGGTGAACGAGCAGAACGTGGCGCTCATGAAGGAATCCGAGGAGACCGCCGTGGCGGCAGCCCTGGGCAGCCTCGGCATCGACTACGGCCAGCGGCTGCAGGTCGGCTCGGTCCTCGAGGGCTCGCCCTCGCAGGGCAAGCTCGAGGCAGGGGACAGGATCGTGAGTGTCGACGGCCGCGCGGTGCGGTCGCTGCCGGACGTCCAGCAGGCCCTCGCGGCGGGAGCCGGAGAACCGGCCGCCGTCGTCATCGAGCGGGCGGGGAAGCGGGCCACCGTGACGGTGGCCCCCGCGAAGCGCGAGGACCGCTGGGTCCTGGGCGTGGGCGTCGCGTACAGCTTCACGTTCCCGTTCGAGGTGGAGTTCGAGCTCGGACAGGTGGGCGGGCCGAGCGCCGGCCTCATGTTCGCGCTCGGGATCGTCGACGAGCTCACACCCGGCAGCCTGACGGAGGGCGCGCATGTGGCAGGGACGGGCAGCATCAGCCCGGACGGGAAGGTCGGCGCGATCGGCGGGATCGTGCAGAAGATGCACGGTGCCCGCTCCGCGGGGGCGACCCTGTTCCTGGCCCCTGCCGAGAACTGCGCCGAGGTCGTGGGGCACATCCCCGAGGGCCTCGCCGTCGCGCGGGTCGCGACCCTGGGCGAGGCGCGGGACGCAGTCGAGGCCTACGGGCGCGGCGAGGACCCGGCCCGACTGCCCCAATGCAGCTGGGGCTGAGCCCGGAGCGGGCAGGCCGGCCCAGTGCACGGCTGCCGGCATGCGATGACCGCCGAGGAGCCGTCGACTGCCGAGGAGCCGTCGCTGAATCGTTACCGGCTGCCCGCCGTCCGTGGGAACTGCACCGGAGTGCCGCGCGTGCTTGACTAGGGACAGCACAGCCCGTGCGCCGCACCGCGCCGCTGCCTCCCTGCCCCAGGGCGGGGTCGCCGGCACCACCGAACGACGAGGTACACCGTGACAACGCGCCCAGAAGGCAGCTACAGCCCGCTCAGACGACGGCGGGGCGCGCTCGTGCCCACCATCGTGATCGTGGGCGTGCTGGTGGTCGGCTTCGTCTTCTTCTCCCAGCTGTGGACTGACGTCCTGTGGTACCAGCAGCTCGGCTTCGTCGAGGTGTTCGTGCGGCAGAACCTCGCCCGGGGTCTCGTGTTCCTCGTCGCCGCCGGCGTCATGGCCGCCGCGATCTACGCAGCGATGCGCACCGCCTACCGCGCGCGTCCGGTCTACGCGCCCGACGGCGGGCCCCAGGACCCGCTCGTGCGGTACCAGGAGCAGCTCGAGCCGGTGCGGCGGATCGTCATGGCCGGCGTGCCGATCGTCTTCGGCCTCTTCGCCGGTGCGGCCGCGGCGAGCCAGTGGCAGAAGGTCGTCCTCTTCCTCAACCAGGTGCCCTACGGTCAGTCGGACCCGGAATTCGGGATCGACCTGAGCTTCTACCTCATGACCCTTCCCTTCCTCGGCACCCTCGTGGGGTACCTCCTGGGTGTCGTCGTGATCGCCGGGATCGCGGGCCTGCTGACCCACTACCTCTACGGCTCCATCCGCATCAGCGAGAGCGGGGTGTACACGGCCCGTCCCGCACAGCTCCACCTCGCGATCACGGGCGCGGTCCTGCTCCTGCTCGTCGCCGCGAACTTCTGGCTCGACCGCTACAGCTCCCTCTACGGCTCCGGCGGACGGTTCTCCGGGGCCCTCTACACGGACGTCAACGCGGTCATCCCCACCAAGGCGATCCTCGCCGCTGCTGCGGTGATCGTCGCGGTCCTCTTCATCGTGGCGGCGGTCGTGGGCCGCTGGAGGCTTCCGCTCATCGGCACCGCGATGCTCGTGATCACTGCGATCCTGGCCGGGGGGGTGTACCCATGGGCCATCCAGCAGTTCCAGGTGCGCCCCTCCGAGCAGAACTTCGAGAAGCGCTACGTGGAGCGCAACATCACCCTCACGCGTGCGGCCTACGGGCTTGACGGCGTCGAGGTGAAGCCGTACCAGGCCACCACCGACGCGACGGCGGGAGCCCTCCGCAAGGACGCCCAGACGACGGCGAACATCCGGCTCCTGGATCCCACGCTCGTGTCCTCGACGTTCCAGCAGCTCGAGCAGTACCGGCCCTACTACCAGTTCGCCCCCACGCTGAACGTGGACCGCTACATGGTCGACGGGAAGACCCAGGACACGGTGATCGCCGTCCGCGAGCTCAACCCCGAGGGGCTGAGCGCAAGCCAGCGCACGTGGTACAACCAGCACATCGTCTACACGCACGGGTACGGCGTGGTCGCCGCGTACGGCAACAAGTCCAGCTCGGACGGCAAGCCCGTGTTCATGCAGTCAGGCATCCCCTCGACAGGCGTGCTCGGCACGGACGAGAGCTATGAGCCGCGGATCTACTTCGGCGAGGACTCGCCGGAATACTCAGTCGTGGGAGCGCCGGAGGGCGCGGCGCCGAGGGAGCAGGACCGCCCGCAGGGCGGCACGGGCGAGGCCCAGTACACCTTCGAGGGCGACGGCGGGCCCCAGGTTGGCGGGCTGTTCAACAAGCTGCTCTACGCGACCAAGTTCCAGAGCACCGACCTCCTCTTCTCGGACGGCGTCAACGACGAGTCGCAGATCCTCTACGACCGCAATCCGCGCGACCGTGTCGAGAAGGTGGCGCCCTATCTGACGATCGACGGCAACATCTACCCGGCGGTCATCGACGGGCGTGTGAAGTGGATCGTGGACGCCTACACGACGAGCCAGTACTTCCCGTACGCGCAGCAGCAGCAGCTGCAGCAGGCGACGGCGGACTCCCAGACCGCGGCTGGGCGCACGAGCCAGCTGCCGGCGTCGAGCATCAACTACATCCGCAACTCGGTGAAGGCGACCGTGGACGCCTACGACGGCTCGGTGACGCTCTACGCATGGGATCCCGAGGAGCCGCTGCTGAAGACCTGGCAGAAGGTCTTCCCCAACACGGTCAAGCCCATCTCGGAGATGTCTGCGGGGCTCATCAGCCACGTGCGCTACCCGGAGGACCTGTTCAAGGTCCAGCGCGAGCTTCTCACGCGCTACCACGTCACCGACCCGGTCAGCCTCATGAAGAACGACGACGTGTGGAGCGTCCCGAACGACCCGACGGTCGCAACGGGCGTCAAGCAGCCTCCCTTCTACATGACGCTCCAGATGCCGGACCAGAAGGCGCCCTCGTTCCAGCTGACCTCGAGCTTCATCCCGCAGACGGTCGAGGGCGGCGTGTCCCGCGAGGTCATGTACGGATTCCTCGCCGCCGACTCGGACGCCGGTGCGAAGGCCGGAGTGAAGGGACCCGAGTACGGCAAGCTGCGGCTGCTCCAGCTGCCCACTGACACGCTCGTGCCCGGCCCGGGCCAGGTGCAGAACAAGTTCAACTCAGACCCCACCGTCTCGCAGGCGCTCAACCTGCTGCGCCAGGGCGCGTCGGACGTGCTCAACGGCAACCTCCTCACCCTCCCCGTGGGCGGGGGCCTGCTCTACGTGCAGCCCGTGTACGTGAAGTCCACCGGGCAGACCTCCTACCCGACCCTGCAGCGCGTGCTCGTGGCGTTCGGCGACAAGATCGGCTTCGCGCCCACGCTCGACGCCGCCCTCGACCAGCTGTTCGGGGGTGACTCCGGCGCAGCCGCTGGCGACTCGGACAAGAACGGCTCGGGCGGCAAGACTCCCACCCCTCCGGCCGGTGGGGGCACGGGTGGGGGCACCCCGAGCGCACAGGCCGAGCTCAAGGCGGCCCTCCAGGAGGCCAACCAGGCCATCAAGGACGGTCAGGCCGCCCTCGCGGCGGGCGATTTCGGCGCCTACGGCGAGGCCCAGAAGAAGCTGTCGGCTGCCATTCAGCGGGCCCTCGAGGCCGAGGCGGCAGCGGCCGGCACTCCGGCTCCGACGGCCACCCCGACGCCGTCGCCCACGCAGTAGCCCCTCGCTCCATGCCTGCGGCAGGTCCCGTCCTCCCGAAGGGGGCGGGACCTGCCACGGCGGCACCAACGCGGTCCGGCCGCGGCCGGCGGACGCTTCGATTTGGCCCCCTGTTCGCCTGTTGGTAGAGTTGGGACCACGCCGCGGGGTGGAGCAGTTCGGTAGCTCGCTGGGCTCATAACCCAGAGGTCGTAGGTTCAAATCCTGCCCCCGCAACTCCTGCAGAAGGCCCCGGTCCCTCGGACCGGGGCCTTCTGCCATGCACTGCCCCTCGCGGCGTCTTCGCGGAGGGGCGGTGCAGTTCCGGCGGCCTAGCGCGTGCCGAAGTCCCGCTCGCCCACCGGTTCGGCGGTGCCGGTGGTGGTGACCCCCGCGCTTCCGCCGTCGATGGCCGCGGGCGAGGCGCCCTGCTTGAGCGACGCGAGGCGTGCCTCGATCTCGGTCTGCTCGCCGAGGTCCTCGAGCTGGTTGAACTGGGCATCGAGGCTGCTGGCGGCGAGCTCCTGCTGGCCGCGGACCTTGGCCTCCTCGCGGCGGATCTTCTCCTCGAAGCGGCTCACCTCGCTCGTCGGGTCCATGATGTCGATGCTGCGGAGGGCGTCATGCACCTGCGTCTGGGCTGCGGCGGTCTTGCTGCGCGCCACGAGCTCGTTGCGCTTCGCGGTGAGCTGGTTGAGCTTGTTCTTCATCTGGTCCAGACCGCTCTTGAGGCGGTCCACGACCTCGGTCTGGGTCGCGATGGTCGGCTCGGCTGCCTTCGCCTCGTTCTCCGACGAGATCTGGCGCTGGATGGCCACCTTGGCGAGGTTGTCGAACTTCTGTGCATCCGTCTCGTTGCCGGCCGCACGGAACTCGTCCGCCTTCCGCGAGGCTGCAAGTGCCTTCGAGCCCCAGTCCTGGGCCGCCTTGAGGTCTTCGGCGTGGTCTTCCTGGAGCATGCGGAGGTTGCCGATGGTCTGCGCGATCGCGGACTCCGCCTCCGCGATGTTGTTCGTGTAGTCGCGGACCATCTGGTCCAGCATCTTCTGGGGGTCCTCGGCCTGGTCGAGGATGGCGTTGATGTTGGCCTTCGCGAGCTGCGCGATCCGGCCGAAGATGGACTGCTTGACCATGGTGCTCCCTTTCGTGAATCGGGTGTTCTGGCGTTGTGTGCTGTCCGCGGCCTAGAAGCTGCCGCCGTCGCCGCCGAAGTCGCCTCCGCCGCCGAATCCTGAGCCGAAGCCGCCGCCGTCGCCGCCCCAGCCCCCGCTGAAGCCGCCTCCGCCGCCCCAGCTGCCCTCGCCCCAGCCGCCGCCCTGATGGTGGTGCCCGCCGCTGAGGATGGAGTTGATGATGATGCCTCCGAGCACGGCGCCCGCGATCCCGCCGCCATCCCGCCGGCCCCCGAACATGCCGGGGTAGCCTCCGCCGTATCCGCCCCTGCCCCAGCCTGCGAAGGAGTCCACGTCGTTCTGCGCGATCTGGGCGGCCTGCGCGGCAAGGGCATTGGCCTGTTCGGCGTAGGCGAGGGCCGTCACGGGGTCGGTGCCCGCGATCGAGACGGCATAGTCGAGGTTGCGCTGCGCCTCGGCGAGCCGTGTGCGCGCCTCGGTGCCCACGCCGCCGCGCCGGGCGGCGATGTAGTCCTCCGCGGCGCCGATCTGCGCGCGCGCCGTGGCGAGCGCATGCTGCAGGGACGCCTCAGCGCGCTGTGCCTGCTCCTGGCGGTCCCGGATCCCGCTCAGGGCGGCGTCGAGCTGCTGGTGTGCCTTCTCGATGCGCTCGAGCAGGGCGATCGGGTCCACGGTGCCGGCGGAGAGCGCCTGCTCCACCTCCGCGACCACGGTCTCGACGCCGGCCACCACCCCGGCGAGCTCGGCGTTCTGGCCCGCGTCGGCCATTGCCCTGGCCTGTGCGGTGTCGGCGCGCGTCTCCGCGAGCGCCGAGCCGAGCTCGGAACGGGCCTCCCCGAGGGCCGCGGAGGCCTTGTCGATCGCGTCGAGGAGCACGCGGGCCTGCTGCAGGGCCTGCTCCGCCGCGCGCACCGCAACGGCCGCCTCGCTCGTGGATCCCGCGCCGAGCCTCTCCCGCGCGGTGGTCGAGGCATTGTCCACGAACTCGAGGCGCTCGGCCGCCTGGGCGGCGTTGTCGGAGACCTGCTCGATCGTGCGGCCCGAGTAGGCCGAGCGGAGATCTGCGAGGGAGGCCTCGGCGGAAGCGAGCCGAGAGCGCACGTCGCGTGCTCCGGCGTCGACCGTCTCGAGCGCGGCGGGCGCGTTCCTCTCCAGCTCGCGCAGCGCGTCGAAGTCCGCCTTCTGCTCGGCGAGCGAGGAGATCGACGCCTCGGACTTCCGGATGATGTCGCCGAGCCACGAGCGCTGCTGCTCCTCGGTGTCCGGGATGTGGTCGTCGAGCTGCTGCTGGAGCTTGAAGGACTCCGCGAGATGCGCCTTCGACTCGGCGAGCGCCTGGGTGAATGCGGCCACTGCCCCGGCCCCGTAGGCGGCCTCTGCGAAGCCGAGCTCCTGCTCACTCGAGCGCACCGCGTCGTCGGCGCGCACGAGCAGCCCGTTGGCCTTCTGGCGCAGGTCGGCCACGCTCATCGTGGCGAGGGGGTCGAGCCCGGTGGGGGCCCGTCCCACCGTGCCTGAGCGGGGTCCTGCGGGGGTGCGCCGCCTCGTGAGCAGGTAGGCGCCCGCTGCACCCGCGGCCACGATCCCGCCGCCGATGATCCAGGGAGTAGCGTCCGCGCCGGAGGGCACCGTGCCGCTGCCGCCGCCCGCGGCGTCCCCGAGGGCCTTGGCCGTGTCGATCGAGGCCTGCGCGAAGTCCGGCTCGCCGCCGGTGAGGTTCGGGACGATCGCGTTCTGGATGACGGCCGACCGCTTCGAGGAGAGCTCCCGGTTCTGGGAGCTGGTCGCGAGCTGGTACTGCCCGCCCGTGGCGACGGCGAAGAGCACGTCTTGCGTTCCCATTCCCTTGTCGGCAGCGACCCGCTGCGCCCAGGCGGACCGGTCGCCCGGGTTGGTGAACGTGTCCACCATGACGATGTACAGATTGACCCCGTGCTCGGACCTCAGCTCGGCGATGGCCTCCTCCACCTCGCCTGTGCGGGCTCCGAGCGCGCCCACGCGGTCCACGATGTTGGTGCCGGAGGGGATCGTGACCGGATCCGTCGCCCAGGCCGGGGCCGTGCCCGGCAGCAGCGCGATGAGGAGCGCTGCGAGGGCCAGTAGGAGGGTCTTCACCGTCGAACGCATGAGCCGCCCTTCGTCACGCCCGGGGTCGGGGGCCCCGGGTCCGCACACCCCCTGGCGCGTGATGGCCGGGCAGGCGTGGCGCGTCACCTCGATTCTAGGGGTGCCTGCTCGCCGCCCGGCGGGGGCTCCGTTCCGCCCGGAGCGAAACACGCCCCGGCATACGGCGGGCTCTCAGTGAACTTCCAGAGAACGGATGTGTCCGGCACAGCTTGACGGGCCATAGTGGAATCAGTTCACGAAAGGACGCGAGTGATGAACGAGAACGGCGCTCCCCGGGACGGCACGAACGGGCCTTCCGGCAGCATTCCCGAGAGGCCCAGCTCCCCGCCGGCGCAGCCCCGATACGGCCAGTACGCGCCCACGTCCTCCGAGGGGCACACGCAGGCCGCACAGCCCGAGGCGCGGCAGGGCCAGACGCAGCCCACTGCGGACCAGCCCACCCGGGTCCACCCCACCCAGCCCCCTCCGACCCAAACCCACTCCACTCAGCCGCCTGGCCCGTTCCCCGCGGCCTGGGGCCAGCCTCCACAGCAGGGTGCCCGGCCCGGGCCGGGCGAGCACGGTGCCGTCGGCCCGTACGGCGCGGGCCAGTACGGCGCCGCCCAGAACGCCGCCGGCCAGTACGGCGCCGCGTTCCGCCCCGACCCCCAGTCCCCGCAGCAGCGCCAGCAGCGCCGGTGGGGAACGGGCGCGCTCGTGGGCGGCATGCTCGTCGCGGGCCTCGTGGGCGGTGGCGTGGGCGCCGGGGCGACCGGCCTGCTCGGAACCCAGGGCGTCGGGGCCGCGCCAGCGGTCCAGGGCGCCCCCGTGATCGTGAACAACCAGGACAGCGTCAATGCCGTGACGGCCGCGGCCGCGAAGGCGGCCCCGAGCGTCGTGACGATCGGGGTGAGCTCCGGCAACTCCTCGGGCACCGGTTCCGGGGTGGTGATCGACGATGAGGGCCACATCCTCACCAACACGCACGTCGTGACCCTGGACGGCCAGGTGGCCGATCCCTCGATCGAAGTGCGTGCGAGCAATGGCGCCGTGTACAAGGCAAAGCTCATCGGCACGGACCCGCTGAGCGACCTCGCAGTCGTGAAGGTGGACGGCGCGGGGCTTCCCGCGGTCACGATCGGCGACTCGGGCAAGCTCAACGTGGGCGACATCGCCGTGGCCATCGGCGCCCCCTTGGGCCTGGACAACACGGTGACGGACGGGATCGTCTCGACGCTCAACCGCACCATCTCGGTGGCCTCGGCCGCCGCTCCCAAGGGCGAGGACCAGTCCCAGGGGGACAGCGGCGAGGACTTCCGGTTCGCGCCCCCTGGCGGCGAGGAGCAGCAGAACAGTGCCAAGAGCAGCGTGAGCATCAACGTCATCCAGACGGACGCCGCGATCAACCCGGGCAACTCCGGAGGCGCGCTCGTCAACAGCAGCGGTGAGCTCATCGGCGTGAACGTCGCGATCGCCTCCGCCGGCTCGGGCTCGGCCAGCGGCACGGCGGGGAACATCGGCGTGGGCTTCAGCATCCCGTCCAACTACGCCAAGCGGATCGCCGAGGAGATCATCGCGGACGGCAAGGCGACCCACGGCCAGCTCGGGGTCTCGGTGAAGCCGCATGCGGCGAACGGCACGAGCTCGTCGTTCTCGGCCGGCGCGCAGGTGGTCGAGGTGACCTCGGGCTCGGCAGCGGACAAGGCCGGGATCCGCAAGGGGGACGTCATCACCTCCTTCGCGGGGCGGCACGTCGGCGACGCCGCCGAGCTCACGGCGGCGGTCCGCGAGCAGGCTGCGGGCGCGACTGTGAAGGTCACGCTCAAGCGGAGCGGCCAGTCGCAGGAGGTCGACGTGACCCTCGGTGCGGCGTCGTAGCACCCCGAGGGGTCCTGCGGTGCGGCGCCCGCCACGGCGTGCGCCGACATGCAGCGTCAACTGGGCGAGCGCTCGGCCCGCGGCGTGTGGTTAGCTAGGGCTTGCCCGGCTGCCGCGGCCGCGGGCCGTTCGCGTATCCCCGAACCGCGCCGCTGGGCCACCTGCGCCGCGGACGGCTCCCGGCGCGGTTGGACCCGCGAGTATGGAAGGCCATTGACTGTGGGAGACACCCTCAAGATCGTCGTGCTGGTCAAGCACGTCCCCGATGCGCAATTCGACCGTCACATCGGCGCTGAGCGCACCCTCGACCGCTCGGAGAGCATCCTCTCCGAACTGGACGAGTACCCCCTCGAGGCCGCGCTCAAGCTGAGCGAGGCCCGCGGGGGAGAGAAGGCAGGCAACCAGGTGATCGCCCTCACCATGGGCGGGCCGGACGCGGCCAATGCCCTCAAGAAGGCCCTGCAGATCGGCGCGAGCTCCGGCGTGCACCTCAGCGACGAGGCGCTCGCAGGCTCCGATGCGTGGGCGACGGCGCTTGCGCTCTCCGCGGCCATCAGGCACCTGGGCGACGTCGACCTCGTCCTCACCGGAATGGCCTCGACCGACGGCGAGACCTCGCTCGTCCCCGCCCAGATCGCCGAACGGCTCGACCTGCCGCAGCTCACGTTCGCGTCCTCGCTCGAGGTGGACGGCCGCACGGCCCGCATCGAGCGCGACGGCGAGGGGTTCTCCGAGACGGTCGAGGCGCCGCTGCCCGCCGTCGTCTCGGTGACGGACCAGATCAACGAGCCGCGCTACCCGAACTTCAAGGGCATCCTCGCCGCCAAGAAGAAGAAGATCGCCACCCTCACCCTCGCCGAGGTGGGGCTCGACGCCGGCCGGGTCGGCTCTGCGGGGTCGCTCACCGCCGTCGAGTCCGCGGAGCCGCGCCCCGCGCGCACCGCAGGCACGATCATCACCGACGAGGGCGACGCCGGCGTCAAGCTCGTCGACTTCCTGGCCGCGCAGAAGCTCATCTGAGGGAGAGAAGAACCATGACTGCTGAGAACGCCTCCGCACACGTCCTCGTCGTCCTCGACGCTCCCGCGGACGCCTTCCGCAAGGCCCAGCTCGAGCTCCTCGACGCCGGCCGGTTCCTCGGCACGGTCTCGGCCGCAGTGGCCGGGCCCGTGCCCGACGCGGCCCGCGCGCAGCTCGCCGAGCACGGCGTCGCGACCGTGTACACCCCCTCCGGCGCCGACCTCTCCGACTACCTCGTGGGGCCGACTGCGGCGTGGCTCGCCGACGTCGTCGCGGCGTCCGACGCCGATGCCTCCGCGGGCGGTCGGGTCACCACCGTGCTGCTCGAGAACTCGCCGTCCGGCAAGGAGACCGCGGCGCGGCTCTCCGTCCGCCTGGACGCCGGCGTCGTGACGGACGTCGTGGCGCTCGAGGCCGACGGCACTGCGCACAAGTCCGTCCTGGCCGGCTCGTACGAGGTGCGCGCGCGGGCCACGACCCCGGTCGCGGTGCTGACTGTGAAGCCGAACCTCGACCTCTCGGCCGCCCCCGCCGCAGGCGGCGCCGCCGCGGTCGTCACGGTGCCCGTCCCTGAGGGGTCCCTCGCCACCGCGGCGCGCGTGACCGGCCGCACCCAGAAGCCCCGCTCGGGCAGGCCCGACCTCTCGGAGGCGCGCGTCGTCGTCGCCGGCGGTCGGGGCACGGACGGCGACTTCGGCCCGATCGAGGAGCTTGCGGACGCCCTGGGCGGTGCCGTGGGCGCGTCCCGCGCCGCGGCGGACGCCGGGTGGGTGAGCCACGACCTCCAGGTGGGCCAGACCGGCAAGACCGTCTCACCGCAGCTCTACATCTCCGCGGGCATCTCCGGCGCCATCCAGCAGAAGGCCGGCATGCAGACGTCCAAGGTGATCGTGGCCGTGAATGCTGACCCCGAGTCGCCGGTGTTCGAGATCGCGGACTTCGGGATCGTGGGAGACCTCTTCGACGTGCTCCCGCAGGCCACGGCCGAGATCAAGCGGCGCCGCGCCTGATGCCGGAGTCCTCGCCGTCTGCCGTTCCCTCCTCGGCCGAGAGCGGGTTCGACCCGGGCCGCCACCAGGTCAGGAGGGTCGTGGCGTTCGGCGCCCATCCCGACGACCTCGACTTCGGCGTCTCGGGCACGGTCGCGGCGTGGGCGAAGGCCGGCGTCGAGGTGCACTACTGCATCATGACGGACGGTGACGCGGGGGGATTCGACCCCGCGCACCGGGCCGGGATTGTCGCCATGCGGCACGAGGAGCAGCGCGCAGCCGCCGCGCTCGTCGGGGTGTCCGAGGTCCATTTCCTGGGCTACCGGGACGGCTACCTCGAGCCCTCGCACGAGGTGATGAGGGACGTCGTCGGGCTCATCCGCCGGGTGCGGCCCGACGTCGTCCTCGCGATGCACCCCGAGCGGAACTGGGACCGCATCCAGAAGTCCCACCCGGACCACCTCGCGTGCGGCGAGGCGGTGACCCGTGCCGTCTACCCGGCCGTGGAGAACCCGTTCGCGTACCCGGAGCTCGCCGAGGCCGGCCTCGACGCATTCAAGGTTCCGTGGCTCTGGCTGTACGCGGGACCGGCTGAGAGGACCAACCACCGGGTGGACGTGACCGACTGCGTCGAGGCGAAGATCGCGGCGCTGCACGTGCACATCAGCCAGCACCCGGACGCCGCCGCGATGGAGGCCTCCGTCCGCACCCGGATGGAGGCCTCCGCCGCGGCGGCCGGCTTCGCCGAGGGCGCCGCGGCGGAGGAGTTCCACGTGGTCTCGGTCAACAACCCGGACACGATCGCGGGCTTCTGAACCGCCCCCGGACCGACGGAGGCCAGCGGGCCGTCAGGCCTGGGCGCCTGCGTACCCGTTCTGCCGCCAGGCCTCGTAGACCGCGATGGAGGCGGCGTTGGCGAGGTTGAGCGAGCGGCGCGCGGGCTGCATGGGCAGGCGGACCCGGGCGGTGACGCGGGGATCGGCGAGGACGTCCGCGGGCAGGCCGACCGACTCGGGCCCGAAGAACAGGACGTCGCCGGGCTCGTACGCGATGTCCGCGAACCGCGTCTCGCCGTGGGACGTGAAGGCGAAGACGCGCGCCGGCAGGAGCGCGGCGAACGCGTCGTCGAGGCTCTGGTGGACGGTGACCACGGCGAGGTCGTGGTAGTCGAGTCCGGCCCGGCGCAGCTTGGAGTCCTCGAAGTCGAAGCCGAGCGGCTCGACGAGGTGCAGCTCGGAGCCGGTCACCGCCGCGAGGCGGATGGCGCTGCCGGTGTTGCCGGGGATCTCGGGCGTGTAGAAGAGGATGCGGAACACGCGTCCATCCTAGGGGGCCGCGGCCTCCCGGCGTCCCGGAGGGGCTGGTGGAGCCGTAGGGAGCCAGCCGGAAAGGGGCCAGCCCGCCGGAACCAGCCAGCCGGGAAGGGATCAGTGCAGTCCCGTGAGGAGCCTCGCGAGGGCGGGGACGAACACGGTGTTCGGCTGCGGGCCGGAGGACAGGAAGTGCCTCAGCTCCCGCACGAACTTGGACGCATTGAGCGGCTCGATGATCCCCTCGGCCCCGCGCCGGACGTCGATCACGGGCTCGTGCGGGTTGCCGTCCGGGGTGGCCACGAGCACGAAGCCCTGGACGTTGAGCTCGGGGAAGAGGTTCTGGAAGTGGCGGACCTGGTGCGCGAGCAGGGGCGGCGCCACCGTGCGGGAGCCGTGCACGAGGTGCGCGCCGTCCCACGCGTAGTTGCCGCGCGGCACGAGCATCGACTCGACGAGCGCGAGGCGGTATCCGGCAAGCACCGCGTGGCCGATGTGCGCGGAGTCCGCGGGGGAGCGCAGCCCGTTGAGCAGCCGCGCGGAGGGGATCTGCGCGAGGACCTGCCGGCGGATGAGCGCTGCGGTGCTGCGCTCGCGCTGGATCCTCGCCTCGGCACCGAAGAGGCCGCGGCGGCGCGGCTCGCCGTGCTCGGGCCGTGCGGCGATGTCGGCTGGCACGAGGGGGACAACGCCCTCGGCGAATGGCGGCTCGTACACGGCCGGCTCGGCCCACTGGCTGCGCTGCCCGGCCGTGCGGCGGGCGTGCGCGTGGACGCCGCCGTCCGCCGTCGTGCCCGCGGCGGCCGACGGCGCACCCTCCGCGCGCCCGCTGTGTTCCTCCCGCCGCCCACTGTGTTCCTCCCGCCGCCCACCCTGTTCCTCCCTCTGGGGCGAGCTCGTGAAGTAGCTGCGGTCGTAGGCCGTGCGGCGGTCCGGGCGGGAGAGCACCTCGAAGGCGAGGGTGACGCGGCGGAACTCGAGGGGATCGCCCCCGTGGTCGGGGTGGTGCTGGCGCGCGGCACGGCGGTACGCCCGCTTGATCTCGGCCACGCTCGCGGTGACGGGCACGCCGAGGACCTCGTAGTGGGAGGGTACGTGCGCCATCATGCGTCCCATCCTAGGACTGGCCGGGTAGTCGTTCCGCGCGGGGGAGCGCGCCCGGACGGCTGCTCTGGAGCATAATCGGGCCATGACGGACGAGCCTGTGATCCCCGACACCCGCGAGGCCGGCGCTCCCGTGCCCGGACGCCGCACGCCGCCACGGATCGTGGTCGCCGTGAACCCGTCCGCGCACGGGGGCCGCGGCGCACCGGGGGCGCAGCGGGCGGTGGCCCTGCTGCGGGAGCGGGGCGCGGACGTCCTCGAGCTGCGGCGCGAGGGGGCACGGGAGCTCGCCGAGGCCGTGGCCGGATCCCTGGACGGCGCGGATGCGGTGGTGGCCGTGGGCGGGGACGGCGTGGTGAACCTCGTGGCGAACGTCCTCGCGGGGACGGATACGCCGCTGGGAGTCATCCCGACCGGGACCGGCAACGATGCCGCGCGCCTGCTCGGGATCCCCCTGCAGGATGTGGGGGCGGCGGTCGACGCCGTGTTCGAGGGCCTCGGCGGGCCCGTCCGCAGGATCGACCTCGGCCGCGTCGAGTGGGACGGCGGGCACCAGGACTTCGTCAACGTGGCCTCGGCCGGCTTCGACGCACGGGTCGCGGAGCGCGCCAACCGGTGGCGGTGGCCGCGCGGGCAGGCCAAGTACACGGCCGCGATGGTCCGCGAGCTCGCCTCGTTCCGTCCGCTCCCGATGACGCTCACGGTCGACGGCGCGCGGCGGGAGATCCGCGCGATGCTCGTCTCGGTGGCGAACGGGCCGGCCTTCGGTGGGGGCATGCTCGTGGCGCCCGAGGCGAGTGCAGAGGACGGGAGGCTCGACCTCGTGGTCCTGAGCCCGCTCTCGCGGCCGGCGTTCGTGCGGGTATTCCCGAAGGTCTTCCGCGGCGAGCACGTGGGCCACCCGGCGGTGGGGATCGAGCCCTGCACGAGCGTGCGGATCGAGGCCGAGGGGGTCGTGGTCTACGCCGACGGCGAGCGGATCGCGCCCGCGCCGGTGCGGATCAGCATCGTGCCCCGGGCGCTCGCGGTCCTCGCGCCCTCCTGATGTGGAGGCCGGCCCCCCGCGGTCCATCGCGGCCGGGGCCGGCTCCCCGTCCCGTCGAACGGCCTCCCGTCCCGTCGAACGGCCTTCCGTGCTGGTCAGCGGCGGCCCCAGGAGAGGCGGGCGAGGGCCAGCGCCCCGACCATGAGCCCGAAGTCGCGCAGCGCCACGTCATAGGCGGTGCCGAGCACGAGCAGGTTGAGGATGATCCCCAGCAGCCACGCGGCCACGACGGGAGCGCCCCACCGAGGCTTCCACGCGACGAGCAGGCCGGCGGCGATCTCGATCACCCCGACCGCGTACATGAAGGCCTGGGCGCCAATCGGGACGATCGCGGTGGCGGCGGGGGCGAGGTAGTCCGGCCAGTACGCGAGGAGGTTGAAGAACTTGTCGAGCCCGAAGAGCACGGGCGCGACGCTGTAGAGCGTGCGCAGCATCAGGAATGCCTGGTCGGCCGCGGAGGCCGCTGCAGTCCTGGCGTCCCGCCGCCGGAGGGAGAGGCGTCTGTGGGAGGACGCCGAGGGTGCGGACATGTTGACCACTCCTTTCCAAAATCGATAGCTCAGATTTTAGAACTGGGCCCTCTCTAAAACAAGATGCTGCAATTTTGGAACTACCATGGAGCCATGGACTCGGAAGGGCACCGCAACCCCGGATGGCGGGACCGCTTGAGGGCGCTCGCCTCCCTTGACGACGAGCGCCGGCGTGCGCTCTACCTCCACGTGCGCGACGCCGGCCGGCCGGTCGGGCGGGACGAGGCCGCGGACGCGCTGGGCCTCTCCCGCGGAGCCGCTGCGGCCCATCTCGACCGCCTCGTGGACGATGGCGTGCTCTCGGCGTCGTTCGCGAAACGGCCCGGTTCCGGGGGGCCCGGCTCCGGGAGGCCCTCGAAGTTCTATTCCGCCGCGGTGGGCGAGGTGGCAGCCGCCGTGCCCGAGCGCGCCTACGACCTCGCCGGCGAACTCCTCGCCGCAGCCCTCGAGAGGGCCGCGGCGACCGGGGAGCCCGTGCACACGAGCCTGGCCGCCGTGGGCCGCGAGGCCGGTGAGCGGCTCGGCCGGGCGCATGCGGCCATCGACGAGGCGCTGGACGCCACGGGCTACTCGCCGCGCCGCCTCGAGGACGGGGCGATCGAGCTCGGCAACTGCCCCTTCCACCGCCTCTCGCGGGGGCACCGGGAGGTGGTCTGCAGCCTCAACACCGCGCTCCTCACCGGCGCGATCGCCGCCTGCGGGGGGCGGTACGGGCTCGAGCCGCTCGAGCCGGGCGAGGGGACGCCCTGCTGCGCGCGGCTCGTACCAGGGGAGGGACCCGGCACCCAGGGGTGACCCGGCACCCGGGGGAGTGGCTCGGCGCCTACAGTGGAAGGGTGCCCGCCACGCCCGAACCCGTCTACCTCGACCACGCCGCCACGACCCCGGTGAAGCCCGCAGCGCTCGCGGCCTACACGGAGCAGGCCGCCCGCGGCGGCAACCCGTCCTCCCTGCACGCGTCAGGCCAGGCCGCCCGGCGGGTCCTCGAGGACGCCCGGGAGTCCCTCGGGGCCTCGCTCGGCGCGCATCCCACCGAGGTCGTCTTCACCTCTGGCGGCACGGAGGCGGACAACCTCGCGGTCAAGGGCCTCTTCTGGGCCCGGAGCGCCGAGGACCCACGCCGGCGCCGGATCCTGTGCTCGTCGGTCGAGCACCACGCGGTCGCGGACGTCGTCGAGTGGCTCGAGAAGCACGAGGGCGCCGAGGCCGTGTGGCTCCCGTCGCTGCCCGACGGCGCCCTCGACCTCGCCGCGCTCCGGGCCGAACTCGAGCGGGCCCCCGGTGAGACGGCCCTGCTCGCCCTCCTGTGGGCCAACAACGAGGTGGGCACGGTCCAGCCCGTGCGTGAGGCCGTGGAGCTAGCGGCGGCGCACGGGGTGCCGGTCCACTCGGACGCGGTGCAGGCGTTCGGGCACCTCCCGCTGGACTTCGCCGCATCGGGGCTCGCGACCATGGCGGTGAGCGGGCACAAGCTCGGCGCCCCCGTGGGGACGGGCGCGCTCGCGGTGCGGCGCGACGTCGTCCTCACCCCCGTCCAGCACGGCGGCGGGCAGCAGCGCGGACTCCGCTCCGGCACCCTGGACGCGGCGGGGGCGAGCGCCTTCGCGGTCGCGGCCCGGGAGGCGGTCGGGGCGCTCCCCGGCGAGGCGGCCCGGCTCTCTGCCCTGCGCGACGCGCTCGTGGACGCCGTCCTGACGGCCGTTCCCGACGCCGTCCTGAGCGGACCCGCCGAGCGGGGGGACACGCCGTCGCGCCTTCCCGGGATCGCCCACTTCACGTTCCCCGGCTGCGAGGGCGACTCCCTCCTGTTCCTCCTGGACATGGCCGGGATCGCTGCGTCGACCGGTTCCGCCTGCACCGCCGGCGTGCCCCGCCCCTCCCATGTGCTCCTCGCTATGGGCCTGGCCGAAGAGGCGGCGCGCGGCGCCCAGCGCTTCAGCCTCGGCTGGCCGTCCACGCACGACGACGTTGCGCGCCTCGCCGCGGCGATCGGGCCCGCCGTCTCGCAGGCCCGCGCAGCGGGGATGGCCGGGCGCGAGAGCGCGATCGCGACGGCGAGCACGCGGCGTCGGCCCTGAGCCTCACTTCGGCGCCGCCTGCCACAGCCTCATGCCACAGCCTCTCGCTACAGCCCCGCGAGCTCGGCGAGCGGCACCGAGGGGTCGCGGAGCGCGTGCTCGTCAAGGCGCGCCCGCGAGGCAATGAGGGCCTTGATCGCCTTCTGCTGCTTCGGGGTGTTGACGTTCATGCCCGCCACGAGGGAGCCGTCCCGCAGCCAGAAGGCGACGAAGCCCTCGCGGGCTGCGCCCGTGTCCTCGGTGCTGCCCCGCAGCACGAGCGTGGCGCCGCGCACGAGCTGGGTGTAGCCGGAGTACTCCATGCTGAGCCCTGCCTGGTCCGTGTAGAAGTAGGGCGGGTTGTCCAGCTGCGCATCCCGGCCGAGCATCGACCTGGCCGCGACCTTGCCGCCGGTGAGGGCGTTGTGCCAGTGCTCGCTGCGCACGTGGTCCCCCGTTGCGGGCTGGAGGGAGCTCGCGACGTCGCCCGCCGCGTAGACGTCCGGGATGCTCGTGCGCAGCGAGGAATCCGTGACGATCCCGTCCCGCACAGCGATGCCGGCCTCGTGGGCGAGCTCCGTCTCGGGCGCCGCGCCGACGGCGACGAGCACGAGGTCCGCGGGGATCCGCTCTCCCGAGGCGAGCACGACGGCGGCCGCGTGCGTCCCGCTGTCCCCGGCGGCGATCTCGGCGACGTGCGCGGGCAGGCGGAACACGACGCCGGTCTCCTCCTGGGCGCGGCGGAACACGTCCGCGAGGCGCGGCTCGAGCTGGCCCAGCACCGCGGTGCCGCGGCCGAGGACCGTGACCTCGTTGCCGTACGAGCGCGCCGCCGCCGCGACTTCGAGGCCGATCCAGCCGGAGCCGATGATGGCCACGCGCTTCCCGCCCTCCGCCAAGGCCCCGCGCAGCGCGAGGGAGTCCTCGACACGGCGCAGGGTGCGGACCCCGTCGAGCTGGGCACCGGGCACGTCGAGGGGCCTTGGGGAGGCCCCGGTCGCGACCAGCAGGCGCGAGTACGGCAGCAGCGCGCCGCCCTCGAGGCGGACCATCCGGGAGCCGGGGACGATCTGCGCGGCGTTCTCGCCGAGAAGGAGCTCCACGCCGGCCTTCTCGTACCATCCGCGCTGCTCGACCGCCAGGTCCGCCTCGGCCTCCTTGCCGAGCAGGAACTCCTTGGACAGGGGCGGGCGGAGGTAGGGCACGCGGCGCTCGGCGCCCACGAGGGTGAGCGGCCCCTCGTAGCCCTCGGCGCGCAGGGTCTTGGCGGCGCTCGCGCCGGCGAGCCCCCCGCCCAGGATCAGGATCGGATGCTGCACAGACGGCCTCCCGGAATGCTCGCGGCGGCCGCGGCGGGAGCGCGCGGCCGTGCTTGGGCCCGGCCGCGGCCGGGCAGCTGCGGCTAGAATAGACCGGTGCGAGTTCTGGCAGCCATGAGCGGTGGAGTGGATTCTGCGGTCGCCGCTGCCCGCGCCGTGGAGGCCGGGCACGACGTCGTCGGGGTCCACCTCGCCCTCAACCGCATGCCCGGCACCCTGCGGACCGGGAGCCGCGGCTGCTGCACGATCGAGGACTCCAACGATGCGTGGCGCGCGTGCGACAGGCTCGGCATCCCCTTCTACGTGTGGGACTTCTCCGAGCGGTTCAAGGCCGATGTGGTGGATGACTTCGTCGCCGAGTACGCTGCCGGGCGCACCCCGAATCCGTGCATGCGCTGCAACGAGCGCATCAAGTTCGCCGCGCTCCTCGAGAAGGCGCTCGCCCTCGGGTTCGACGCCGTGTGCACCGGCCACTACGCCAAGATCCTCCGGGACGCGGACGGGAACCCGGAGCTGCACCGCGCCGCCGACTGGGCCAAGGACCAGTCCTATGTCCTGGGCGTCCTGACCGGCGAGCAGCTCGAGCACTGCCTCTTCCCGCTCGCGGACACGCCCTCCAAGGCGGAGGTCCGCGCGGAGGCGGAGCGCCGCGGCCTGTCCGTGGCGAAGAAGCCGGACAGCCACGACATCTGCTTCATCTCCGACGGCGACACGCGCGGGTGGCTCGCGGAGCGGATCGGGATGCAGCCCGGGGACATCCTCGACGAGACTGGTGCGAAGGTCGGCGAGCACGGCGGCGCGAACGCCTTCACCGTGGGGCAGCGCAAGGGCCTGCGCCTGGGCCGGCCGGCGCCGGACGGCCGTCCGCGCTTCGTCCTCGAGGTCCGGCCCAAGGACAACACCGTGGTGGTCGGGCCAGAGCGGCTCCTCGCCGTCGGCGAGATCCGCGGCATCCGCGTCTCGTGGGCCGGGCGCCCGCCGGCCGAGGCGACGCGGACCGAGGGCACGGCCTTCGGTGCCGAGTTCCCGTGCCACGTCCAGGTGCGGGCGCACGGGGACGCGCTCCCGGCGCGGGCACGCCTCGAGCGCGGCGCGGGCGGGGAGGGCGCGTCCGACGACGTGCTCGTCGTGACGCTCGAGACGCCCCTGCGCGGGGTCGCGCCCGGGCAGACGCTCGTGCTCTACCAGGGCACGCGCGTGCTCGGCCAGGCGACGATCGACACCGCCCGCTCCCTCGAGCGCGAATCCGCCTGACCTCCCGGACCTGTCTCCCGAAGCCGGCGCCTGAGGCCGTCTCCCGAAGCCGGCGCCTGAGGCCGTCTCCCGAAGCCGGCGCCCGCACCGGCGCGCCGAACCGGCGCACACAACGGCGATGCCGGGGAACGGCCCGGTTGACCGTTCCCCGGCATCGCAGCGCTGGGAGCTTGGGGAGCTAGGCCGCGTGAGCCTTGAGGAAGGCCTCGAGCCCGGCGAGGTCGTCGGTGTTGATGTGGTCCACGCCGGCGTCGAGCAGCTCGGTCCACAGCGCGTCGCGCGCGGGGCCGGGGACATCGTTCGTCGCCCAGAAGCGGACGGCGTAGCCCTTGCTGTGGGCCAGGTCCACGTAGGCGTGCAGGCGCTCGCGCTCCGCTGCGGGCATCGGGCCCACGCCCTGCCACGTGAAGAGCTTGGTCCAGTTGTTGCTCACGAGGGGCATGAGCTCGGGCGCAGGCCCGGCGGCGAGGTCCGTGGCCCGGCCGTCGTAGAAGCCGAAGCGGCGCTCGGCCGCGGCCATCGTGGCGAGGGGGCGGTTGCCGCTGACGACTGCCTGGACGGGGCCGGGGATGGACTCCCCGTGGGTGTAGCGGGTGAGGATCGACGGGTGGTCGGCGAGGGCCTCCTCGACGGCGGCGTACGTGGTCTCGGCGTCGCTCTTGATGTCGATGAGGAGCTGGAAGGTGCCGTCCCAGCCGGGGTAGACGCTGTGCCCGTTGTGGTGCACGAGGTCCTCGAGGGGCTCGAGGTAGAGCGACTCGAGGGTGCGGCCGGGCTTGACGTCCTCGCGGTCGTGGGCCACGAGGAGCTCGCCGTCCACGAGCCACACGTCCGCCTCGACGCTCGTGAAGCCGTGCCCGAGGGCGTCGAAGAGCGGGCGGGCGTGCTCGTAGTCGTTGTGGGCGTGCGCCTGCTCGAGCGGGGTGCCGAGGACGGCATCCGTGTGGACATGGCCTGCCGGGGTGACGGCCTGGGCCGGGGCGGTGGTGAGGCCCGCGGTCGCGAGCGTCAGGAGGACTGCAGCAAGGGTCTTCATGCTCCGGTCTTTCTCTCGGGGGGAGGGGGACCCGCCACATCCCACCGCTGCGGGGTGAACGCGGGATGGACGCGGAGTGCCGGCGAGGCCAATTCCGGCGCAAGGGACGCCCGTGCCCGTTCTCCGTCCGTACACCTGCGCTCCCCCTGCGGGTCCCCGGCGGCGCGTACGGTGCGGCCTGGGAGCCGGCGCGAGGCTGGCGCCCAACTGACCGAGGAGGACCCATGAGAGCACCCCGTCACACCCGCGCGGCGGCCGGAGCCGCGGCGGCCGCACTGTGCGCCCTCGCCGTCTCTGCTGCCGCTGTTGTGCCTGCTGCCGCGGACCCGGCCCACGCCGCCGACAAGGACGCGCTCAGCTTCGCCGTCATCGGCGACGTCCCCTACGGGGCGGCGGACATCGGGACGTTCCCATCCAAGGTCGCGGACATCAGCGCCGACCCCGGGCTGGACTTCGCCGTCCACGTGGGGGACATCAAGAGCGGCTCGATGCAGTGCACCGACGCCTACTTCGAGCGCATCCGCTCCGACTTCGATGCGTTCACCGTGCCGCTCGTCTACACCCCCGGGGACAACGAGTGGACGGACTGCCACCGCGCCAGCAACGGCTCCTACAACCCGCTAGAGCGCCTCGCGACGCTCCGCGAGGTCTTCTTCGACCGTCCGGGCCGCACACTCGGTGCGACGATGCCGGTCGCGAGCCAGGACTCCCTCGGCCTGCCCGAGAACGTCTCCTTCACCCACAGCCGCGTCGCATTCGCCGCCCTGCACATCGTGGGCAGCAACAACTCCATGATGCCGTGGTCCGGGCTCGGCCTCACCGAGCCGACTCCCGAGCAGGCCGCCGAGGTCGAGGCCCGCACCGAGGCAGGTCTCGCGCTGATGCGCGAGACGTTCGCGGCGGCCAGGCAGCGCAACGACCGCGCCGTGGTGCTCTTCACCCAGGCGGACATGTTCGACCCCGGCTATCAGGACGGCTGGCAGATCGACGCGTTCACGCCGTTCGTCCAGGCGCTCATCGAGGAGTCCGAGGCGTTCGGCGGCCCGGTCTACCTGTTCGACGGCGACAGCCACTCGTACCACGAGGACCGTCCGCTCGCCGAGGGCTCGGTGTGGCTCGAGCGCTACGGCGTCGAGGGCTCGGCAGACGGGCTCCAGCGCGTGACCGTGGACGGCGCGGCCGGAGTGGACAACTGGCTGCGCGTCGCGGTGGCGCCGAACGCCCTCCGGGATGGGGACGTCGTGAGCTGGCAGAGGATCCCCTACTCGGGCTGACGCACGCGGCGCCTCCGGGGCGCACGACGGCGGGAGGCGAGTCCCGTCGTCGTGCGCCCCTTTGCATCTCGAACGGGCGGGACGCGGTGACCCAGGACGCGGCGCCCCAGAGCGCGCGGGGGTCCGACGCGCGTTGACCGGGGCGCAAAGGTCACCGTTCGGTTGCGATTCCTTCAAACGGTTGTTTCACGATGCCCGTCCGGTGGTTGAATCGGGGCATCAGGACTGTGCTCCGCGTCACTCCCCGAAGAGGGGGGGTGCGGGGCGCGGCCGCGATTCGACAAGAGAAGGTCACTGATGGCAAAGACCACTTCCGCCGTGCGGAGCGCCCTCGCGCTCGCCGGCATCTCCGCCCTCGCGCTCACGGCATGCACAGGCCCCTCGGGGGGAGGGGCCGCCCCGAGCGGCACGGCCGGGGGGCCCATCACCGTGGGCACCACGGACAAGGTCACGTTCCTCGACCCTGCGGGCTCGTACGACAACGGCTCGTTCATGGTCATGAACCAGATCTATCCGTTCCTGCTCAACTCCAAGCCCGGCAGCGCGGAGCCGGAGCCGGACATCGCAGAGTCGGCCGAGTTCACCTCGCCGAAGGAGTACACGGTCAAGCTCAAGAGCGGGCTCACGTGGGCCAACGGCGACGCCCTCGACTCCGCGGACGTCAAGTTCACGTTCGACCGCCAGCTCAAGATCAACGACCCCAACGGGCCGGCGTCCCTCCTGGGCAACCTCGAGCGCGTCGAGGCCACCGACGCCACGACGGTCGTCTTCCATCTCAAGGCCGAGAACGACCAGACCTTCCCGTTCATCCTCACGAGCCCCGTCGGCCCGATCGTGGACGACAAGGCCTTCTCCGCGGACAAGGTCATGACCGATGAGGAGATCATCGAGAAGAAGTCGTTCGCCGGTCCCTTCACGATCACCTCGTACCAGAAGAACCAGCTCGTCTCCTTCCAGGCCAATCCGGACTACAAGGGCATGCTCGGGGCCCCCGCCACGGGCACCGTGAACCTCAAGTACTACGCGGACTCGAACAACCTCAAGCTGGACGTCCAGCAGGCCAACATCGATGTCGCGTGGCGCTCGCTCACGGCCACCGACGTCGAGAGCCTCGCCGGCGATTCGAAGGTCAAGGTCCACAAGGGCCCCGGCGGCGAGCTGCGCTACATCGTGTTCAACTTCGACACGATGCCGTTCGGGGCGAAGACGCCCCAGGCGGATCCTGCGAAGGCCCTTGCCGTGCGCCAGGCAATGGCCCACGTTGTGGACCGCGATGCCCTCGCGCAGCAGGTCTACAAGGGAACCTATCTGCCCGCGTGGTCCTACGTGCCGGACGGCTTCGAGGGCGCCACCACCTCGCTCAAGGAGCAGTACGGGGACGGCAGCGGCAAGCCGAGCCTGGAGAAGGCCAAGAAGGCCCTCTCAGACGCGGGCGTGACCACGCCGCTGAGCATCAACCTGCAGTACAACCCGGACCACTACGGGAAGTCCTCCGGTGACGAGTACGCGATGGTCAAGCAGCAGCTCGAGGACTCGGGCCTGTTCAAGGTCAACCTCCAGTCCACCGAGTGGGTCACGTACGCGAAGGAGCGGACCAAGGACGTCTACCCGATCTACCAGCTCGGCTGGTACCCGGACTACTCGGACGCGGACAACTACCTCACGCCCTTCTTCTCCGAGAACAACTTCCTCAAGAACCACTACAGCAACGCCGAGGTCCAGGACCTCATCGCGAAGCAGCTGGTCAACCCGGACAAGGACGGGAGGAAGCAGCAGATCGAGCAGATCCAGGACGCAGTCGCGAAGGACCTCTCGACCCTGCCGCTGCTCCAGGGTGCCCAGGTCGCCGTGGCCGGCGCGGACGTCAAGGGGGTCGAGACGACCCTCGATCCCTCGTTCAAGTTCCGCCTCGGCGTCCTGAGCAAGTAGCCGCCCCCACCGCACAGGCTCCGGCGGCGGGTCGCTTCCAGCGTCCCGCCGCCGGCGTGTGCCAGAAGGACCCCCACTCCACATGACTGCCTTCACAGAGACACCCCCCGAGGCCGCCGGCGCGCCCGCGCCCGTGGCCGCGGCCCGCAGCGCCGGGGGAGGGCTCGGCACCTACCTCCTGGTGCGGTTCCTCCTCATCTTCCCCACCGTCCTCATCCTCGTCACCATGGTCTTCTTCCTCATGAGGATCACCGGCGACCCGATCACGGCCGCGCTCGGAGGCCGGCTCCCCGCGGACCAGCTCGAGGCGCGCATCCACGAGGCGGGGTACGACCGCCCGATCCTCCTCCAGTACGCCGAGTACCTGGGCCAGGTGTTCACCGGGAACTTCGGCCGCACCATCTCGGACAACCGCGCAGTGACCGAGATGCTCACCACCTACGGGACCGCGACGCTCGAGCTCGCGCTCAACTCCGTCCTCGTGGCCCTCGCGATCGGGATCCCGCTCGGCATGCTCGCCGCGCACCGGCGGGACAAGGGCCCGGACGCGGTCCTGCGCGTCACGGCGATCCTGTTCTACGCGACCCCGGTGTTCTTCGCGGGGCTCCTGCTCAAGCTCGTGTTCTCCGTGTGGCTCGGCTGGCTGCCGGTCAACGGGCGCGCGTCCACGTCCACGGAGCTGGCGCTGAACGGTCTCGCGGCGCCCTCGGGCATCTACTGGCTCGATGCCCTGCGCAGCGGGAACCTGCCCGCGTTCTGGGACGTGGCCGAGCATGCGGTGCTCCCTGCCCTGGCCCTTGGCCTCCTCACAGCCGGGGTGTTCCTGCGGCTCGTGCGGACCAACCTCATCGGCACGCTCGGGCGGGACTACGTCGAGGCCGCGCGCTCCCGGGGCGTGGGCGAGTTCCGCCTCGTGGCACGGCACGCGTACAAGCCCGCACTCATCCCCATCATCACTGTCATGGGCCTGCAGATCGCCCTCCTGCTCGGCGGCGCGGTCCTCACGGAGACGACCTTCGAGTGGAAGGGCCTGGGCTTCCAGCTCGCCCAGTACCTCACGGCCCGGGACTTCGTGGCCGTCCAGGGCATCGTCGTGCTCCTGGCCGTGATCGTCGCCGTGACGAACTTCGTCGTGGACGTCGTCGCCGCGCTCATCGACCCGCGAGTGAGGTACTGATGCCCGCCCAGCCCGCGCCCATCATCGAACGCCGCATTCCCCTCAGGGACCGCCTCCCGGTCCTGTCCCACGTTCGGCGGAGTGCCGGCCTGCAGCGGGGCATGCTCGTCGCCGGCCTCGTCCTCACGGGCGCGTTCGTCCTCACCGCGGTGCTCGCCCCCGTGATCGCGCCCTACGGCTACGCGCAGATCGCCGACTCCTCCGGGAACTTCCCCACGCAGGCCGCGCCCAGCGGCCAGCATCTGTGGGGCACCACCGTGAGCGGGTTCGATGTCTTCTCGCGCGTCGTGTGGGGCACACAGACCGCCGTGCTCGTGATCGTCGTCGCCGTGGCACTGTCGATCTTCGCCGGCGTCGCGCTCGGGCTCGTCTCCGGGTACATGGGCGGCTGGCTCGACCGGATCCTCGTCGTGGTCGCCGACGCCGTCTACGCGTTCCCGTCGCTGCTCGTGGCCATCGTCATGTCGATCGTCATCAGCGGAGGGCAGTCCAGCCTGTGGGGCGGCATCCTCGCGGCGGCCATCTCCATCACCGTGGTCTTCATCCCGCAGTACTTCCGGGTGATCCGCGCCGAGACCATCCGGCTCAAGGCCGAGCCCTTCGTGGAGTCCGCGAAGGTCGTGGGCGCCTCGAGCTGGCGGATCATGGCACGGCACATCTTCCGCAACGCCACCCGCACCATTCCGCTCATCTTCACGCTCAACGCCTCCGAGGCGATCCTGACCCTCGCGGGACTGGGCTTCCTCGGCTTCGGCATCGAGCCGACGAGCGCAGCCGAATGGGGCTTCGACCTCAACAAGGCGCTCTCCGACGTGACTGCCGGGATCTGGTGGACCGGGGTCTTCCCCGGGCTCGCGATCGTCCTGACGGTCCTCGGGCTCACGCTCGTGGGGGAGAGCATGAACGACCTGGCCGATGCGCGCATCCGCACGCGCGGCCGCCAGCGGAAGGGAACCGCAGCATGACACAGGACCCCAGCGCCATCGGCCCGAACGCCACGGGCCCGAAGGCCACGGGCCCCGCCGCGCGCCCCGGGCCGGTCCTGCAGATCCGGAACCTCGACGTCTCGTTCGCGACCGACGCCGGCCCCGTCGCCGCGGTGCGCGGCGTGAGCCTGGACGTCCGCCCCGGCGAGGTGCTCGCGGTCGTCGGCGAGTCCGGCTCGGGCAAGACGGTGACGGCGAAGTCGGTCCTGGGCCTCCTGCCTGAGACCGCCACGTGCTCCGGAGCGGTCGTGGTGAACGGGCACGACGTCGTCGGCCTCACCCGGCGCGAGCTGCGCGCCCTCCGGGGACGCGACGTCGCCATGGTCTTCCAGGAGCCCTCCACGGCGCTCAACCCCGTCTTCACCGTGGGCTGGCAGATCGCCGAGGGCCTGCGTGCCCACCGGGGCCGCGACGGGAAGCGCATCAGCCGCAGGGAGGCCCGCGAGCGCGCGGTCGACGCGCTGCGCAAGGTGGGGATCCCGGAGCCGGAGAAGCGTGTGGACCACTACCCGCACCAGTTCTCCGGCGGGCAGAAGCAGCGGATCGTCATCGCCGCCGCCCTGGCCCTCGACACGGGCCTCATCGTCGCCGACGAGCCGACCACGGCCCTCGACGTGACGGTCCAGGCGGAGATCCTCGAACTGCTGCGGGACCTGCGGGACCTCTACGGGACTTCGATCGTGCTCATCACCCACAACATGGGCGTCGTCGCGGACCTCGCGGACCGGGTCGTCGTCATGTACCAGGGCGAGGTCGTGGAGGAGGCGCCCGTGCGCACCCTCTTCGCCGAGCCCCGCGAGGACTACACGCGCCGCCTTCTCGCCGCCGTCCCGCACCTGGGCCGGAACTCCGCCTCGGCAGGCGCCACGGCGCGGATGCACGACGGCGGCGAGGTCCTCGTGCGCGCCGAGAACCTGGGCATCGTGTACCCCGGGCGGCTCGGCAGCCCCGCCTACCGGGCGGTCGAGGACGTCTCGTTCACCGTCTCCGCGGGCGAGGTGTTCGGCCTCGTGGGCGAATCGGGCTCGGGCAAGACCACGATCGGGCGCGCGATCGCCGGGCTCACCCGCGCGACGGGCGGGAGCCTGACGGTGCTCGGGCACGAGATGGTCGGATTCCGCGAGCGCTCGTTCCGGCCCCTGCGCAAGGACATCGGCTTCGTGTTCCAGGACCCGGCGGCCTCGTTCAACCCGCAGCTGACCATCGGCGAGTGCATCGCCGAGCCCCTGCACGTCCACCTCGGCCTCGCGCCGCACGAGGTGCGCCGCAGGGTCGGCGGGCTGCTCGAATCGGTGCAGCTCCCGGCGTCGTACGCCGCGCGCTACCCCCACGAGCTCTCGGGGGGCCAGCGCCAGCGCGCCTCCCTCGCGCGGGCCCTCGCCCTCGAGCCGCGGCTCGTCATCGCGGACGAGCCGACCTCGGCCCTCGACGTGTCCGTCCAGGCCAGGGTCCTCGAGCTCTTCCGCGGGATCCAGGCCGAGCTGGGCTTCGCGGCGCTGTTCATCAGCCACGACCTCGCGGTCGTGGACGAGCTCAGCCACTGGGTCGGGGTGCTCTACCGGGGCAGGCTCGTCGAGCAGGGCGTCGGCAGCCAGGTCATGGGCGCCCCCCGCCACGAGTACACGAAGCGGCTCATCGCCTCACTGCCGGTGCCCGACCCGGCAGAGCAGGAGCAGCGGAGGAAGGCGCACCGGGCGCTCGCCGTCGGCACCTACACTGGTGCCCATGACCGAGCAGCACCGCAGTGACTCCGCCATGCCCGCGAGAACGGACTACGACCCGAGCGCGAGCTCGCTGGCCGGGCAGGTCGACCCGGCCGTCATGGAGGAGCTCCTGTCGATCCGCTCGAGCATCGACAACTTCGACGCGACGCTCGTGTACCTCCTCGCCGAGCGGTTCAAGGTCACGCAGCGGGTCGGGGTGCTCAAGGCCCAGCACCACCTCCCGCCGGCGGACCCGGCCCGTGAGGCGGCGCAGATCGCGCGCCTGCGCCGCCTCGCCGAGGACGCCCAGCTGGACCCGGCCTTCGCCGAGAAGTTCCTGAACTTCATCATCAGCGAGGTGATCCGCCACCACCAGGCGATCTCGGAGGACGTCTCCTCGCGCCGGTCCGCGGCGGACGGCGGCACCACGGCCCCCGCGGACTCCTGAGGTGACAGGCCAGGTCACGGCCACGGCGCTGGGGGACTGGCCGGGCACCGACCCGGTCGAGGCGGCGAAGGCCATCCGCGGCGAGCTCGGCACCCCGCACCTGCCGTTCCTCGCCGAGCTCCCCGCCCGCGGCGTGGGCTCTGACCCCGTGGGGCGCGCCGCGTCCGTACTCACGGGCCTCTGGGCGGACGTGCAGCCGCACGGCTGGCGGCTCACCCCGCGGCCGGGCGGTGACAGCCGCCGGGCGGCAGCGGCGCTCGCGAGCGATCTCAACGCGCTCGCCGACGTGGCGGGCGCCGAGGAGCGTTCCGCCGAGGGCCTGCACGTGCGGCTGCTCGGACCCGTGAGCCTCATGGCGAACCTCTCGCTCGCGTCGGGGGAGAAGGCGCTTCTCGACCACGGCGCGCGCCGCGACCTCGCCGACTCGTTCGCCGAGGGGCTCGCCGGGTTCCTCGCGCGCGTGCGCGCGGCGGTCCCCGGCGCGGCGCTCACGGTCCAGATCGACGAGCCGGACGCCGCCCGCGTCCTCGCTGGCCTCGTGCCGACTTCGAGCGGCTATCGCACGCTGCGGGCCGTGCCCGTGCATGAGGTGCGCGCCGCCTGGGCCAGCGCGGTCGGCGCGCTGCGTGCGGCAGGCGCGGAGACCGCCGTCGTGCACCTGCCCGCATGGGAGGCGCCGTTCGCGGCGGCGCTCGAGGCGGGGGCGGATGCGCTCGCCGTGCCCGCGCCCGACCTCACTGCGGGGCAGTGGGAGGCGCTCGCCGGGGCTGTCGAGTCCGGCCGCGGCGTGTGGCTGGGGATCGTGCCGGACGACGGCGCGCCGGGGGTCCGCACGGGCGAGCTCGCCGAGCGGGTCGTGCGGCCGTGGCGGCAGCTCGGGCTCCCCTTCGAAGCGTTGGACGCCGTCCGGCTCACCCCTGTGGGAGGGCTTTCCGGGTGCACTCCTGACGAGGCTGTCCGGCGGCTCGCGCGGACGGTGACGGTGGCGGACGCGGTCAACCAGATCGCCCTCGGATGAGCCCGGAGGGCGCGCGCCGGCTGCCTGGCAGGCGCCCGCCGGCTCCCCGCCCAGCGGCCGTCGCCCGGGCACGCACCCATAGAATGGGCTCACGCACGTACGCAAGCGCGGGCGCGTCCATGCGCGCCGTGCGCCGGTCGATGGGGGAGAGTGGGAAGGCATGAAGGCACGCATTCTGGTTGTCGACGACGACGAGGCCCTGGCGGAGATGATCGGCATCGTCCTGCGCAATGACGGCTTCGAGCCGGTGTTCTGCGCGGACGGCGCACAGGCGCCGGACGTGTTCCGGGCGCAGAAGCCGGACCTGGTCCTGCTCGACCTCATGCTCCCCGGACTGGACGGGATCGAGGTATGCCGGCAGATCCGCTCGGAGTCGGACGTCCCGATCGTCATGCTCACCGCGAAGTCGGACACCTCGGACGTGGTCCGCGGGCTCGAGTCCGGCGCCGACGACTATGTCCCGAAGCCGTTCAAGCCTGCCGAGCTCGTGGCCCGCGTGCGCGCCCGGCTCCGCCCCGGCGAGACCAAGGCCCCCGAGACCCTCCGCATCGGCGAGGTGACGATCGACGTGGCCGGCCACACGGTCAAGCGCGGCGAGGAGTTCATTTCCCTCACGCCCCTCGAGTTCGACCTCCTCGTGGCCCTCGCGCGCAAGCCCTGGCAGGTGTTCACCCGCGAGCTGCTCCTCGAGCAGGTCTGGGGCTACCGCCACGCGGCGGACACGCGGCTCGTCAACGTCCACGTCCAGCGGCTCCGGTCCAAGATCGAGCGCGACCCTGAGGCGCCTGAGGTGGTCCTCACGGTGCGCGGCGTGGGCTACAAGGCCGGGGGATAGCCCCGGCGGCTGGAGTGGACGTGGACACCGATCAGGACGGGCCCGCCGCGGGGCCGGCCGGCCCTCGCGGCGGCGACGGACCCCGCGAGGGGGAACCGCCAGGGCGCGGGGGACCGGCGGAGGCGGGCCTGCATGCCCAGGGCGGGCCCGAGCACGACGACGGCGCGCTCGAGCGTGCCCGCGCCTTCGCCGCCCTCGCCCGGCCGAGCGCCTTCGCGGCGGGCGCCGTGACCCGTGCGGGCGCCGCGACGCGGAAGCGCGCGCAGAGCGCCGGGGCGGCCACGCGGCGTCGTGCGCGCCTGGCTTTCGCACTCGCGCGGCGGCGCGCCCGCGTCCTCCGGGACGGGGTGGCGCCCTCCCTCCGCTCGGTGCGTGCGTGGGCGGCCGCGGACTGGTCTGGCGCCCGCCTCCCGGCGCGCCTGCGCCTCGCACGCCTTCTCGTGGGCCGGTGGATGCGCCGGGAGCGCCCCCGTGACCGGGCCCGCCTCTACCGCGCCCGCCTTGCGGTCGGGTCCCGGCGCGCGCTGCGGGCGCTCGGCCGGGGGCTCGCCGGGATCGTGCCGGCGGTGGCGTCCCTCCGCGGCTCCTTCATGCGCCGGTGGCGCCGGTCGCTCCAGTTCCGGACCGTGCTCATCACGCTCGTCCTGACGTTCGTCTCCTTCCTCGGCGTCGGGGCGTACCTGTCCAACCAGATCGCCAACAACCTCTTCGAGGAACGGCTCGCGCAGGCCGAGCTCGAGACCCGCCAGGCGGTCGAACAGGTCCAGGAGACGTTCGACGGCGCCCAGGCCACGGACCAGCAGAGCGTGCTCAAGCTCGTCAACGACACGCTCGACCAGCTCGAGCGCCGTGAGTCCACCTCCCCGCGGCAGTATGTCTTCCTGGCCGTGCCCAACCAGGACCAGCCCCGCAACCGGTGGGTGGACAGCCGCGCGTCCTACCTGCGTACCGAGAACGACATCCCCGTCACGCTCCGGGAGGCCGTGCAGAACTCCCAGCAGGAGCAGTACTGGCAGTCGGTGGCACTCACGGTGGACAACCAGGCGCACCCCGCGATCGCCGTGGGCAACAAGGTCAGCTTCGCGGGGACCGTGTACGAGCTCTACCTGCTCTACGACATCCAGTCCGCCCAGCAGACCCTGGACGACATGCAGAACGTCCTGTGGTTCGGCGCGGTGTTCCTCCTGCTCCTCATCGGCGCGATCGTGTGGATCGTCACCCGCAGCGTCGTCTCGCCCGTGGGCCACGCCGCGGCGGTCTCGGAGAAGCTCGCGTCCGGGCAGCTCGAGGAGCGCATGGCGGTCAAGGGCGAGGACGAGGTGGCGCGCCTCGGTGCCGCGTTCAACCACATGGCGGCGAACCTCCAGGACCAGATCACCGCGCTCGCGACCCTCTCCCATATGCAGCAGCGCTTCGTCTCCGACGTCAGCCACGAGCTGCGCACCCCGATCACCACGGTGCGCATGGCCGCCGAGGTGCTCTACGACGCGCGCGAGGGCTTCGATCCCGTCACGAAGCGCTCCGCCGAGCTGCTCTACCACCAGGTGGAGCGCTTCCAGGCACTCCTGAACGACCTGCTCGAGATCTCCCGGTTCGACGCCGGCGTGGCAGTCCTCGACTCCGAGGCCCAGGACATGGTGGCCGTGGTGCGCGCAGTGATCGAGACGGCCGCGCCGATCGCTGCCGAGTGCGGCTCGGAGGTCAAGCTCTACGCGCGCACGCCGAGCATCATCGTCGAGATGGATGCCCGCAGGATCGAGCGGGTGCTGCGCAATCTCCTCCTCAACGCGCTCGAGCACGGCGAGGGGCGGCCCGTGGAGATCTTCGTCGCCGCGAACGCCGACGCGGTGGGAGTGTCCGTGCGCGACCACGGCATCGGGATGTCCCCGTCCGAGGCCGCCCGCGTGTTCGACCGGTTCTGGCGTGCCGACCCCTCTCGGGCCCGCAAGACCGGCGGGTCCGGCCTCGGCCTCTCGATCTCCACCGAGGACGTCAAGCTGCACAGCGGCTGGCTCCAGGCCTGGGGACGCCCCCGGCAGGGCTCGTGCTTCCGTCTCACCCTTCCCCTGCGGGCGCAGGGGAAGATCATCGACTCGCCGGTCGCCCTCGAGCCGCCGCAGGGGGACGCCGCGCTCGTCGGGGGCCAGACGACCCGCGGGGTGGTCGTGGGCACGCCCGTGCTGCCCCCGGCCCCGCCGCCCAGCCAGCCCCGACGGGAGGAGGACGCATGACCCGCCGGACCCCCGCCGTCGTCCGCGCCGCTGCGGGCCGCTCCGAGCAGCGGTCCCCGACCCGCGCCGAGCCGCGGCCCGGGCGCCGTGCCCGCACCTGTGCCGGCACCCGCGCCCTCGGACGCACCGTCAGACGGGTCCTCCTCCCGGCCGTCTTGGCCGCCGTGCTCGTGCTGATCGCGGCGTGCGCCCAGATGCCCACCTCGGGCGGGGTGGGCAAGAGCCGGGACGGCGCGGTCTCGGGGGGCAACGCGCCCCAGTACATCCCCCCGGGGCCGCGCGAGGGCGCCACACCGCAGTCCATCATCGAGGGGTTCTTCAACGCCGGGAGCGGCTACCAGAACGACTTCACGGTGGCCCGCCAGTTCCTCTCCCCGGCCAGCGCGGTCTCGTGGAAGCCGAGCCGGCGCACGCTCGTCTACCGCGGGAGCGCGACTGTGGTCCCCACCGGGCGCGAGAACGAGTACCGGTACGAGCTGGACCTGGCCTACGCGGTCGACGCCGACGGCACCGCCACGCCCTACCCTGAGGGGACGCGCGAGGCGATCACCGTGAGCCTCGTGCAGGTGGACGGGCAGTGGCGGCTCTCACGGCTGCCCGACGGCACGGCGATCCCCGAGGAGACCTTCAAGGTCCTCTTCAAGCCCTTCCCGGTGTACTTCTTCGACCCCTCGTTCAGGACGCTCGTGCCGGACATCCGGTGGTTCATCGACAACTCCGGGGTCGCTAAGTCCCTCGTGAGCGCGCTCCTGGCCGGACCCGCGCCGTACCTGCGGTCGGCGGTCGCGAGCGCTTTCCCCCCGGGCACGCAGCTCGAGCGCGAGTCCGTCCCGATCGTGGACAGCATGGCCCAGGTGGACCTCACGAGCGCGGTGCGCGACGCGTCCTTCACCGACCGGCAGCGGATGCACAGCCAGCTCGTGCGCACGTTCTCGAGCATCAGCTCCGTGGTCGGGGTGTCGCTGCGGTCCAACCAGAGCGATGTGGCCCTCGTCGACCCCACGGGCGGTACCCCGGCCCCCGAGCCGGCCACGGACCCGGCCGTCCCGCCATGGCAGGTGGGTGTGGCCGGACGGGAGCTCGTGCGGTACGCCGACCGGCAGGCCAGCCGGATCGAGGGGCTGCGCTCGGTGGCCCAGTTCTCGCCGCGGCTGCCGGCTGCCGGCGCGTCCCAGGACGTCTACGCGTTCCTCGGGGCCGGCCCGGCGCTCTACTCGATCGTGCCGAACCAGCCCGCGAGGCTCCTCGACTCTCGCGAACAGCTGAGCCCGCCCTCGGTGGGGCCCACCGGATGGGTCTGGGCGGCGGGCCCGGGCGCCGACGGCGTGACCGAGGTGGTCGCCCACCGGCCGGGCGGCACGCCCGAGGGCGCAGAGGTGCCGCACGTGGACCTGCGCCCGAGCTGGCTCGCGGGCCGCAGCGTGGAGGCGTTCCGCGTGGCGCGGGACGGCACACGCGCGCTCGTGCTCTCGAGCGCCGGCAACAGGAGTGTCCTCCAGCTCACGGGCATCGTGCGGTCCCCGGACGGGACGCCGCGCGAGCTCACCGAGCCGATCACCCTCGCCCGCGGCACCGCCGCGCTCGAGAGGGCCGTATGGGTGGACGAGACCACCATCCTCGTCTCGCCCGTCTCCGACTCCGCGCGCGTCGCGCCGCTCCTGGTCTCGCTCAACGGCGGCGAGCCGAGGCAGCTCCCTGCGCTCGACGGTATCGAGTCTGTCAGCGCAGGCAACGGCGAAGGCGAGGTGTACGCCCAGACCCCGGCTGGCGTCTTCCAGCTCGTCCGGACGGCCTGGGTCGAGCTGGGGAAGGGCATCGAGGACCCCTCCTTCCCGGGGTAGGCCTACGTCCGTCCGGAGGCAGCCGGGCCCCTGGCTGTCCGCATGGGCGCCGGGCGCCGGGGATGTCCACATAGGCCTCCAGGGCGCTCGTGCGGCGGCTGCGCGCGCGCCATCCTGAGGACATGGACGACGGCGAGGCAGGTGCCCGCGGTGCCCCGGCCTCCCGAGGGGGCTGGATGGGCAGAGCGGGCCGGGCGGGCGGCGCGGCCCGGCCAGCCGGCGCGCGCGTGCGCCATCCTGCCCGGCACGCGGCCTTGCCGACGAGCCTCCTTGCGCGCTGCCTCCGCGCGGCGGCGGACGCCGGGCACGAGGCCTTCGGACTCGTGGTGCCTGCCGACTGCGCCGGGTGCGGTGCGCCGGACGCGCTCCTGTGCGCCGCCTGCGCGCGTCGGCTGAGGGCGCAGACCGCGGCGCCACGTCGCGTCGAGGACCACGCGCCGGCGCTCGTCGAGGCGGGAGGGCGGGTCCTCGTGCCCGCGGTCGCGGCGGGAGCGTACCGCGACGAGCTGTCGCAGGCACTACTCGCGTTCAAGCGCCATGGCAGCGGCACCCTGGCGGCGGAGCTCGCGGCGGCGCTCGCCCGGGCCGTCCGGGCGGCTGCGGGAACGGGCACCTGCGACGGACTCTGGCTGGTCCCCGTGCCGACCACCTCCGCCGCCTACCTGCGCCGCGGCTTCGATCCGCTGGGGCTCCTGCTCTCCCGGCTGGGCCGCGAACGCCGTCTGCCCGCGGGCGCCGTGCTCGCGGACGCCCTGCGGCCCCGGCCGGCCGCGGCCCGCGAGCGCGCTGGAGCCATGCTCCGCGCCGTCATGGGGACAGGGGGCGGCGCCCAGAAGGGGCTGGGCCGCCGGCAGCGGCGGCGAAGCGCGTCCGGCTCCCTCGTGGCCCGTGCCCGGGTCCGGCCGCGCCCGGGCCGAACGGTGGGCGGCCGGTCCTCCCACGGCCCGCGCGGGCAGCCCCATGGGGAGCCGCGCGGATGGCCGCCTGAGGGGCTGCGGGGCCGGCCCCCTCAAGCGGTGCGCGGGCGCCGCTGCATCATCGTCGACGACGTCCTCACCACCGGTGCGACCGCGCGGGAGGCGGCCCGCGCGCTCGAGGCGGCAGGCGCCGTCGTCCTGGGCGTCGTGGCCATTGCGTACGTGCCGCAGCACGAGGCCACAGGGCGCGACCCGCGCCCTACGCTGCCAGCGGACAGTGAGGAAATCAGGGCAACAGGGGGTGAATAAACCGTGACCATCCACTAACGTCGGTACTAGGTTCCACAGCTGAGGAACCCGTCGATAGCGGCTCGGGAAAGGGGCTCGACTGTCACCGGTGAGCCCCACCCCAGCGCCCCTGTCGGGCTGAATTCAGATGTTTCTGGAGGGCACCATGGAGTTCAAGATCAGCGGACGCAACCTGACGGTGTCGGACCGGTTCCGGGAGTACGCGAGCGAGAAGCTCGAGAAGATCGGAACCCTCGCAGACAAGGTCCAGCGCGTGGATGCCAAGTGCTCAAAGCAGAACGGCACGCGCTCCGGCGGAGACCAGCTCACGGTGGAGCTCACGGTCACCGGCCGCGGTCCCGTCATCCGGGCAGAGGCCACGGCCCCGGACAAGTTCGCTGCCTTCGACCTCGCGTACGGAAAACTCCTCGAACGGCTCAGGCGGGCCAAGGACAGGCGCAAGGTCCACCACGGCAAGCACGCCCCGGTTGGAGTCGGAGCGGCCACGGCAGCGCTTCCCGTGGTGAGCGGAAGCCTCCCGATCTATGCCGAGAACGCGCTCAACGGAGCCTCGGCGAATGGGACAGCGGCGGCCGAGGCCGAGGCCTCCTCGCCGTACGAGATCGACAACGACATTCCCGCCGGCGACTCGCCTGTCCTCATCCGCAGGAAGGTCTTCCCCGCCGCGACGCTCACCCTCGACGACGCGGTGGACAACATGGAGCTCGTCGGGCACGACTTCTACCTGTTCATCGACGCAGACACCAACACCCCGTCGGTCGTCTACCGGCGCCGCGGCTGGACCTATGGCGTCATCAGCCTCGACCAGGCCTGCGAGCCGGGGGAGACCCCGGTCGACGAGCGCATCCTCGCGTACCGCTCCAAGGACGAGGGAGCGGTTGTCTCCTGACAGCATCTGCGGCGGCGCCGTCCCCCGGGGCGGCGCCGCCCTCTTGTGCGGAGGAGCGCCCGGCGCGGGAGGGCGCGGCGGTGCGGGGCCCGGTGCCTGGGCCGGCGGGGACGAGAGCGGCGTCCCCGCGTCGCCGGGTGTGAGGCCCGTATGAAGCGCATGGCACTCGAGCGGGCACGGCGCATGGCGCTCGCCGCCCAGCAGCTGCACAGGCCCCGTCCAGCCGGCCCGGTCTCGGCGCGGTCCCTCGCCAGCACCTTCGCGCGGCTGCAGCTTGCCCAGATCGATTCGGTGAACGTGCTGGTCAGGAGCCACTATCTGCCGTTCTTCTCGCGGCTGGGTCCCTATGACACAGTGCTTCTGGACCGACTTGCCTCCCGGAGCCCGCGGCGCATGGTCGAGTACTGGGCGCATGAGGCGAGCTTCGTCCGGCCCGAGCACTTCCCCGCCCTGCGGGTGTGGCAGAAGAGGGCCTGGGTGGGAGCGGGCGGCCTCGAGCCGGGCCTGCGCGAGGACATCGCCGCCCGCATCATGGCCGAGCTTGCTCGCGGTCAGGCCCTCACCGCGGCGCAGCTCACACAGCGTCTCGGCCACACCGAGCAGCCGGCAGGCGAGGCGTGGGGCTGGAACTGGAACGCGGTCAAGCGGGTCCTCGAGGACCTCTTCGAGGCCGGGACGGTGAGCAGCGCCTCCCGTACGCCCCAGTTCGAGCGGCGCTATGCCCTCGCCGGCACGGTCCTCCCGCCCAGCGTCGCCCATGACCAGGAGCCGGACCGCGATGAGGCCGTCCTTGCCCTCACGAGGGCCGCCGCCCAGGCGCACGGCGTGGGGACGGTCCGCTGTCTCGCCGACTACTTCAGGCTCCCGCAGAAGGCCACCGCACGGGCAGTGGAGCGGCTCGTGGCCTCCGGCGAGCTCGAGGAGGCCGAGGTCCCGGGGTGGGACCGCAGAGTGCTCGTGCACGCCGCCGCGAAGACGCCCAGGGCGGCCTCCGGCCGTGCGCTCCTGAGCCCCTTCGACTCGCTCGTGTTCGAGCGGCGGCGCCTCGAGCGGCTCTTCGGGTTCCACTACCGGCTCGAGATCTACACTCCCGCGGCGAGGAGGCAGCACGGCTACTACGTCCTGCCCTTCCTCCTGCGGGACACCATGGCGGCCCGGGTCGACCTCAAGTCGGACCGCTCGCGCGGGGCACTCCTGGTGCTCGCCGCCCACGGCGAGCCGGACGCCCCGGGGGACACCGCCGTCGAGCTCGCGGAGGAACTCCGCCTCCTGGCGCAGTGGCTCGGGCACGACGACGTCAGGGTCACAGACCGCGGGAGCCTCGCGCCCGCGCTCGCCAGGGCACTCGGCCAGAGGAACCTTCACGCGGCTCCGCGCGTGTCTCCCGTAGACTGAATCCGCCCCGGCGCCACGTGCGGCGGGCCAGCGCGCACACGATTCGCCATTGACAAGGGAGCACAGCCACCGTGGCAAACCTTCTCGAGAAACTCCTGCGCACCGGCGACCGCCGGACGCTCAAGCAGCTGCGGGTCTACGCAGACGCAATCAACGCCCTCGAGGACGAGTTCCGCGGCTTCACGGATGCCGACCTGCGCGAGGAGACCGACCGGCTCCGGGCCCGGCATGGCGACGGCGAGAGCCTCGACGATCTGCTGCCGGAGGCGTTCGCCGCAGTGCGGGAGGCAGCCGGCAGGACCCTCGGCATGCGGCACTTCGACGTCCAGCTCATGGGCGGCGCCGCCCTGCACCTGGGCAACATCGCCGAGATGAAGACCGGTGAGGGCAAGACCCTCGTCGCCACAGCGCCGGCGTACCTGAACGCCCTCGCTGGCGAGGGCGTTCACGTCGTCACCGTGAACGACTACCTGGCGCAGTACCAGTCCGAGCTCATGGGACGCGTGTACCGGTTCCTCGGGGTGTCCAGCGGGTGCATCCTGTCCTCGATGGATCCGGCAGACCGGCGTCGGCAGTACGAGTCGGACATCACCTACGGCACCAACAACGAGTTCGGCTTCGACTACCTCCGCGACAACATGGCGTGGGACCGCACCGAGCTCGTCCAGCGCGGCCACCACTTCGCGATCGTCGACGAGGTCGACTCGATCCTCATCGACGAGGCACGCACGCCGCTCATCATCTCCGGTCCCGCGCAGGGGGACGCGAACCGCTGGTACTCCGAGTTCGCCAAGATCGCGCTGCGGCTCGGCGAGGGCGACTACGAGGTGGACCAGAAGAAGCGCACTGTGGGCGTCCTCGAGCCCGGCATCGAGAAGGTTGAGGACTACCTCGGGATCAGCAACCTGTACGAGTCCGCGAACACGCCGCTCATCGGGTTCCTGAACAACGCCATCAAGGCCAAGGAGCTCTTCAAGCGGGACAAGGACTACGTGGTCCTGGACGGCGAGGTCCTCATCGTGGACGAGCACACGGGGCGCATCCTCCCCGGCCGCCGGTACAACGAGGGCATGCACCAGGCCATCGAGGCCAAGGAGGGGGTGGAGATCAAGGCCGAGAACCAGACTCTGGCGACCGTGACCCTGCAGAACTACTTCCGCCTCTACAGCAAGCTCTCCGGCATGACCGGCACGGCCGAGACCGAGGCCGCCGAGTTCATGAGCACATACAAGCTCGGGGTCGTGCCCATCCCCACGAACAAGCCGATGGCGCGCATGGACCAGCCGGACCTCGTCTACAAGAACGAGGTGGTCAAGTTCGACGCGGTCGTGAAGGACATCTCGCGGCGCCACGCAACGGGCCAGCCCGTGCTCGTGGGCACCACGAGTGTGGAGAAGAGCGAATACCTCTCCAAGGCCCTGGGCAAGGCGGGCGTCCGCCATGAAGTGCTCAACGCGAAGAACCACGCCCGGGAGGCCGCGATCGTCGCGCAGGCGGGCCGCAAGGGCGCCGTCACCGTCGCCACCAACATGGCCGGCCGCGGAACCGACATCATGCTCGGCGGCAATGCCGAGTTCATGGCTGTTGCCGACCTCAACGCGCGGGGCCTCGACCCCGAGGAGAACTCGGAAGAGTACGAGGCCGCGTGGCCCGCAGCCCTCGAAGCGGCCCAGGAGGCCGTCAAGGCAGAGCATGACGAGGTCCTCGAGCTCGGCGGCCTCTACGTCCTGGGCACCGAGAGGCACGAGTCCCGGCGCATCGACAATCAGCTGCGGGGCCGCTCGGGCCGTCAGGGCGACCCGGGCGAATCCCGCTTCTACCTCTCGCTCGCGGACGACCTCATGCGCCTCTTCGGCACCGGCGGTGCAGAGCGCCTCATGGCCTCGAGCCTTCCGGATGACACCGCCCTCGAGTCAAAGATGGTCTCGCGCGCCATCCAGTCCGCGCAGGCGCAGGTCGAGGGGCGCAACGCCGAGCAGCGCAAGAACGTGCTCAAGTACGACGACGTCCTCAACCGCCAGCGCGAGGCGATCTACGGTGACCGCCGCCGGATCCTCGAGGGCGGCGACCTCCACGAGAAGGTCCAGTTCTTCCTCGAGGACACGCTCGTGGCGCTCATCGACTCTGCGACGGCCGAGGGCAATGGCGACGACTGGGACTTCCACGCGCTGTGGACGAGCCTCAGGGCCATCTACCCGATCACCCTGACCCCGCAGGACATCATCGACGAGGCAGGCGGCAAGCCGCGGGTCACCGTGGAGATGCTCAAGGAGGAAGTCCTCTCGGACGCCCGTCTCGTGTACTCGCAGCGCGAGGAGCAGCTCGGCTCTGAGCTGATGCGCGACCTCGAGCGACGCGTGGTCCTGAGCGTGATCGGGCGCAAGTGGCAGGAGCACCTCTACGAGATGGACTACCTCAAGGAGGGCATCGGCCTGCGGGCGATGGCCCAGCGCGACCCGCTCGTGGAGTACCAGCGCGAGGGCTACGCGATGTTCCAGTCGATGATGGAGGCGATCCGCGAGGAGACCGTGACCCTGCTGTTCAACCTCGAGGTCCAGCCGGCGGAGGCGACCGCTGTGAGCGCGCCTTCGATCGCCGCCCCGGCCCGCCCCGCGCAGCTGCAGTACACGGCCCCGGCCGAGGACGGCTCGACCGAGGTCCACGTAGAGCGGACCGGATCCGGCAAGGCCTCCGAGAACGGCGGCTCCACAGCGCGCTCCGCAGGCAAGAGCGCGGCGGGCAAGAAGGGCGCTCCCGGGCGTCGCTACCGCCAGCGGTGATCTGAGGGAAGCGGCAGCTCCTCAGCTCTGAGCACCTAGGCTACGACGGCCGCCCCCGGGAGTGGGGCGGCCGTCGGCGTCTCGCGCACGAGTTAGGGACATCAGCCGATCTCAAGGGCCGTCACGTGCCAGCCGGTCCGGGGCCTGGCCTCGATGCGGAGCGCGACGGCGCGGCACCGGGCCGCGTCCCCCACCACCACGGTGGCCTCGTAGACCCTATCGCCCACCAGCGACGCGTGGGCCGCCTTGACCGTGGCGGCCCTGTGGACGAGGGCAAGCCGACGCCCGGCGGCGCTCCCTGCCGCGGCCGCATCGATTCGGCCCAGCTCGGCGCGCAGCGACACCGGGGCGAGCAGGTCGCGGTGGAGCCAGGGCGTGAGCTGCTGCACGGGCCGCGTGCCTGCGAGGACTTCCATGGCCACGAGCGTGATCGTGGCGGCGAAGCGGCGCACATCCTCGGCCTCGTTGGCCGCCGGGACCGCCCGTAGCCTGCGCTCCGGTTCCGTCCCCTTCTCGGTGAGCGCGAGGGCAGCCGTGCCGACCGTCCGGGGACTGGGCCCATCGGGCTTCGGCTGCTCCTTCGGCCGCGGACGGTGGAATCGGAGGACATCGGCGGTTCGCGCGGCCCCGTCGGTGCGGGCAGCGGCAGCCGAGGACTGGGCAGGGCGGCCGGCGGCCGCGGTCGGAGCCTGGGCGGCCGTGCCGCCGATGACGGTGAATGCGCTCATGGCGTGCTTCCTTCGGTGCGGGCCGCTGGCGGCGGCAGCTGGGAGTGCTTGGGTGATGACGGCAGCGGGATCGCCGTGATGGTGCAGTGGCGGTGCTAGCGGGGCGGGATGAGGAGCTGCCCAGGTCTGATCAGGTCCGGGTCAGATCCGATCACTCCCTCGTTCGCCGCATACCAGGCGGGCCAGGCCTCAGCGATCTCCAGGTCGCTCGAACCAGGACCCAGTTGGCGGGCCACGATCGACCAGAGCGAATCGCCGGGCCTGACCTCGACCGACGGGCCTGACTGGGGTGCTGTGCCGCGCGAGTTCGCGGGGACGAGGACTGATGCCGAGGCCGGCGGGGCGGGCGGTGTCCAGGCCGCCTGAGGGAGGGGGGTCGGTGCGGCCGTCGGTGCCCCGAGGTCCTGAGGGGGTGCCTGCGAGGGCGAAAGGGCTCCGGCGGGTGCAGTGCGGGGGACCGGTGCAGGCGTGGCGGCCGAGGCTGCCGTGGCAGCCGGGGCCGCAGCGCGTGCGCGAGCCCCCGTGGGCGCCGTTTCGTCCTTGGGGGCCTGCGGCGGCGCCGTCCCCTCCCGGGCGGGCTCGGCGACCGGCTGTGAGGCGCTGGGCGTCCATGCCGGATCGGGAAGGGCCGGCGCGGCGTGGGCAGGCGCTGCCATGAGGCTCAGACCCACCACTGCCAGTGCGAGGCGGCGCATGAAGGCCGGGGCGAAGGAACCGGCCAGGCGTGAGGACGTGCGCGCACCGGCCGCCTCGAGGACGGCGGCGGCGGTCGCCAGTGCCATCGAGAGGGTCCACCACGCGACGACTGCGAGCCCGGTGACGCTGGCCAACAGCCCGAGCAGCACCTCCACCGAAGGGAGGCTGCCGTCGGGGCTGAGGAGCGGAGCCATGCGGAGCCATTGACCGCCCATCCCGGGCGCGTAGCGTCCCGCGAGCGCATGGCCAGCCGCCACGAGCACGGTGCCGAGCGCGAGCACGGCGGCTGCGGTCAGGCCGTCTGCAGCGAGCTGCTGTCTGCGGGTGTTCTCCATGGTCCCCCCAATTCGGGCCCGAAATGGGCCACAAACGATCTCTTGGATGCAGTTTGATGCAGTTTGGTTATCGTGAGTCAAGTTTGAGCCTGTTCTCAGGTCTTTGTCCAGTTATCCGGGGATTTGAGTTGAATTGACCCGATCGGCTCTGCTCCCTAGGGTGAGCAGCATGCGGTGGGAGAGCCTGTTCGAGGACTTCGAGGCGCAGCTTGCCTCGGCGGCGCGGCTCGATGCGGAGTCCGAAGTATCGGAGAGGGTGCGGGCGGAGCAGGGCGCGCTGGGGATGGCCGAGCGTCTCCGGGGGCACGGGCAGCGGCCTGTCGACCTCCTCCTGCGAGGTGGAGTTCGGCTGCGTGGGCGTCTCGCCCAATTGGCCGAGGCGTGGCTTGTGCTGGAGGAGGGACCCCAGAGTGCGCTTGTGCCGCTCGCAGGCATCGTGACGGTGTCCGGGCTCGGGCGGGCGGCGCGCGAAGAGGGCTCGGCAGTGCGCCGGAAGCTCTCGCTCGCCTCGGGCCTCAGGGCCCTCGCCCGCGATCGCGCGCTCGTGACGTGCGTCGTCGATGCGGGCCGCGGAGAACCTCTCCTTGTGGCCGGCACCCTCGACACGGTGGGGCGCGACTATGCCGAGGTGGCGAACCGATCCGACGAGTGGGGGCGCGGTCCTGCAGGCACGGTCGTCGTGCCCTTCGCAGCGCTCATAGCCGTACGCTCGGGCATGTGAGGAGCGTCAGCCTGCGGAATGCGAGCGGCGTCCCTCCGCGAGCATCCGCTCAGCCTTGGCGTAGCTCTCCTGGATGTACTCCTCGAGCTTGACGTCCTCGACCCGCCACTGGCCGCGCCCTCCCACCTGGATCGCCTTGAGCTCGCCGCTGCGCACCAGTGCGTACGCCTGTGCGGAGCTGATCTGGAGCTGTTCGCAGACATCGGCGAGCGTGAGGAAGCGTGGCATGCCTACATTGTGCCACCGGGTGGCCTCCGAGCGGGGAAATTTGATGGAGTTATCCACAGTTTGGCGCAGTTTGATGAGTTCTGACTTGGGGCAGCGCGCGTCCGGGGACAGAATGTGGCAGGGGGGCCGGCGTGCGGCCCGAGACACGAGGGGAACGCGATGCCCGCTGCCGAGAACCCGGCCGGTGCCCGTCTGGCCAAGCCGTCCTGGAAGGATCCGCGCCTGCTCGTGGGCCTGCTCCTCGTCCTCGCCTCCGTGGCCGGCGTCGTGGCACTGGTCGATGCCGCCGACCGCACGGTGCCTGCCTACGCGGCGAAGGAGGACATCGCGGTCGGGCAGAGCATCGGCCCGGATCAGCTGGTGCGCGTCGACGTGAGCCTCGGGGATGCCGAGGGGCGCTACCTTGTCGGGGACACCGTGCCCGAGGGCAAGGTCGCACTCCAGCGGGTGGTGAAGGGGGACCTGGTCCCTGCCTCGAGCCTCGGCGAGCCACACGCCGTGGACCGTAAGCCCGTCTCCGTCACTGTCGAGGACTCCCTGCCGGCCGAGGCCGTTGCGGGCACGCGGGTGGACGTCTGGGTGGCGCGCCCGGACGGCCGCAACGGCTATGCCGAGCCCGAGCTCCTCGTCCCAGGCGCCGAGATCGCGCACATCGAGGCTGCCACGAGTGCGCTCGGCGGAAGCCGCGAGACCCACGTCCTCGTCCTCGTCGAGGACGCCAAGCTCGCCCCGCTCCTGGGCGCGCAGGCGAACAGTTCCAGGCTCTCGCTCGTCTGGAATCCCGCAGGGACCTCTCGTTGAGCATCCCCGTCGTCACGATCGGGGCCGGACAGGCCGAGCTCGTCGGATCGCTCGAGCGCCTCCACGGGCCGGTCACGGTGGTGAGGCGCTGCTCGGAGCTCGCCGAGCTCATCGCGGCGTGCCAGACGGGCCTGGCCCGGGCGGCGGTCGTGGCCGGCGGGACCGCCGACATCACCGCGACGCTCGTCGACCGGCTCGCGACGGTAGGCGTCGCGCTCGTGGGGCTCTCCGACGACGACGCCGAGCGCAGCCGCTTGGAAGGGCTCGGAGTGCTCTCGGCGCGGGAAGGCGTGGCTGCATCGGAGCTCGCCGGGATGATCGCCGAGGCCGTCGAGCGCGCGGCGCTGACCTCCGCCCCCGCGCCGCTGTCGTCGTTCGCCGTGCCCGGAGCGCGTCCCCTCGCCGAGCCAGCCCAGGGCGAGTCCTCCGAGGAGCCCGCCGGAGAGGGCGAGATCATCGCCTTCTGGGGGCCGATCGGGTCCCCCGGCCGCACAACGCTCGCCGTGAACTGCGCCGCAGAGCTCGTCGCCGAGGGGCGGCGCGTCGTCCTCGTCGACGCGGACACGTACGGGGCCTCAGTAGCGGCCATGCTGGGCCTGCTGGACGACTCCGCCGGACTCGCGCAGGCCTGCCGCCTCGCAGACCAAGGGCTACTGGACCGCCAGTCGCTCGAGCGGATCGCGACTCCCGTCATCATGGGCCCCGCGGCGGGCGTGGGAACCCTGCGGGTGCTCACGGGACTCACCCGCGCCGACCGGTGGCCCGAGATCAGGGCCGCGGCACTCGGCGCGGTGCTCGAGCGCTGCCGGGAGATAGCTGACTCGGTGATCGTCGACGCGGGCTTCTGCCTCGAGGCCGACGAGGAGCTCAGCTTCGACACCATGGCGCCGCGGCGGAATGCCGCCACGCTGCGCAGCCTCGAAGTCGCAGACAGGGTCTTCGCCGTCGGCGCGGCAGACCCCGTCGGCATGCCGCGGCTCGTGCGCGCGCTCGGCGAGCTCGAGCAGGCGGTCCCTCAGGCTTCGCCAGCGGTCGTCTTCAACAAAGTCCGCCCCGGCTCCGTCGGCCGATTCCCCGAGCGGGCCCTGCGCGAGGCGTGGGACCGCTTCGGGCCTGCGCACCCGATCACGGCCATGATCCCCTTCGACGGGGCCGCGGCAGACGCCGCGCTGCTCGGCGGGTCCGTTCTCCTGGAGGCCGCGCCCGAGTCCGGCATCAGAAACAGCATCGCACGGCTGGTCTGTGAGCCTGCACAGCATGATCGGAGATTCGCTAGACGGAAGACCAAAGCAGGGGTGGGGGCCGAGCGTTAGGCTCGGAGGGAACGCTGCGACGTAGCAGCACGATTCCAGTGGAGGCGAACCCGAGTGTCGACCGGTACTGCCCAGCAGGCCCCGTTCCCGTCCGCAGACCAGGAGCCCCAGTTCCTCGCGGACTACTACGAGCATCTCGCGGAAGAGGACCGGCAGTCCTACCCCTCGGACACGCTCGCCGGAAGGGCCCGGGAGCACTGGCAGCTGGCTCAGGGCCGCGTTCCAGGGGAGGCGAACGTCTCGGTCGTCGACGAGGGCAGCCGCAGCATCGTCTACATCGTCACGGACGACATGCCCTTCCTGGTCGACTCGGTCACCGCGGAAGTCGTCCGGCAGCGCCTGGCCATCCACCTCGTCGTGCACCCCATGTTCGTCGTCACCCGGCGCAGGAGCGACCACTCGCTCGTGACGGTTGAGCGCGTGCCCTCCCAGTGGGGGCTCACGAGCGGTGATACCGCCACGCTCCCGCAGCTCACCGCTCTGGCCGCGCAGGGGGACAACGTCACATCGATGGAGTCCTGGATCGCGATCGAGACGAGCCGCGCGACGGCCGCGCAGCGCGAGGAGATCGTCGACGGCGTCCATCGCGTCCTGCGCGACGTGAGGGCCGCTGTGGACGACTGGCAGGCCATGCGCACCAAGGCCGTGGAGATCGCAGAGGGACTCGCGACGGTCGCCGGGGACGACGTCCCCGACCTCGAGCCGACGCGCGAGCTGCTCCGCTGGCTCGACGCCGGGAACTTCACCTTCCTCGGATACCGCGAGTACGACCTCGTCACAGCGGGCGGCGAGGACGTCCTCGAGCTCGTCGAGGGCAGCGGCCTCGGCCTCCTCCGCGGGGACGGGGCCCACACACTCCAGCACCTCACAGCCGAGGGGCAGGCCCACGCGCGCGAACGCCGCGCCCTCGTGATCACGAAGGCGAACTCGCGCAGCACGGTCCACCGTGCGGCGTACCTGGACTACATCGGCATCAAGCGCTTCGACGCCAACGGCCGCGTGGACGGAGAGCGCCGGTTCATCGGGCTCTTCGCCTCGAGCGCGTACACGCAGTCCGCACGGAGCGTCCCGATCGTCAGGGACAAGCTGGACGCCGTCATGCGCCGCTCCGGGTTCCCCGCCGACTCCCACTCGGGCAAGGACCTCCTCGCGATCCTCGAGACCTACCCGCGCGACGAGCTCTTCCAGATCGATGTCGACACCCTCCTTGACACGGTCCTGCGCATCCAGAGGCTCCAGGAGCGGCGCCGCACGCGGCTGTTCCTCCGCCCGGACATCTACGGCCGGTTCATGAACGCGGTCGTCTACCTCCCCAAGGACCGCTACAACACCGCCGTCCGGCGCCGGATCGAGGAGGAGCTGGGCCGCGAGTTCCATGCCGAGTCGATCGACTACGACGCCCACATGAGCGAGTCGGCGCTCGCGCGCCTCTACTTCCGCATCCGCTTGCCCAAGGGCGCCACGGTGGGCGCAGCGGACACGTCCGGGCTCGAGCAGCGCCTCGTCTCGGCGACCCGCTCGTGGAGCGAGGGGATCGCACAGGTCCTCCATGAGAACCGCCCGCTCGAACAGGCAGAGCACCTCGCCGCCGTGTGGGGCGAGGCCTTCCCCGCTTCCTACCGGGTGGACTACAGCGTCGAGGACGCCCTCGAGGACATCACACGGTTCGAGGCGTACGCGCTCGAGCGGGCCGCCGCGGACAAGGCAGCGGAAGAGGAGGCGCCTGAGCGGCCGGCCGTCCACGTCTACCTGCCGCGCGGCGCGGGCGAAGACCTCGAGGAGGACGCGCGCGTCAAGCTCTACCTCCTCGAGCCGAAGAGCCTGAGCCAGATCCTCCCGTACTTCCACAATCTGGGCCTCGAGGTCCTCGACGAGCGTCCCTTCGAGATCGAGACGGCGGACGCCCGCGAGTTCTTCCTCTACGACCTCGGCCTCAAGTACCCCTCCGGCGTGGACCCCGTGTCCACCGGGGACCTGCTCGCCGACGCCTTCGGTTCGGCGGTCTCCGGGGAGACCGAGTCGGACAGCCTCGACCGGCTCGTGCTGCGCGAGGGTCTGCGCTCGCGGCAGGTCGTGCTCCTGCGCTCCTACGCGAAGTACATGCGCCAGATGGGGAACACCAACTCGTTCGGCTTCATGGCCGATACCCTCCTGGCCAATGCCCAGGTGACCCGACGCCTCGTCGCCTACTTCGAGGCCCGCTTCGATCCCACGCTCGGCGAGGCGGAGAGGACTGAGACGGTCGAGCGCCTCCGTGGGGAGCTCGCCGAGGCACTCGAGCAGGTCCCCACGCTCGACGCCGACCGCCTCCTGCGCACGTTCATCAACCTCATCGACGCGACTCTGAGGACCAACTTCTACCTCGGTCGCACCTACCTGAGCATCAAGCTCCTGCCGTCGATGATCGAGGGGCTCCCCTCGCCGCGCCCCGCCTACGAGATCTGGGTGTACTCCCCGCGCGTCGAGGGCGTGCACCTGCGGTTCGGCAAGGTCGCCCGCGGCGGTCTGCGCTGGTCCGACCGCCGCGAGGACTTCCGGACGGAGATCCTCGGCCTCGTCAAGGCCCAGGTGGTCAAGAACGCCGTGATCGTCCCGACTGGTGCCAAGGGGGGCTTCTTCGCCAAGCGCCTGCCGGACCCGGCACTCGACCGCGCGGCCTGGGTCGCGGAGGGGATCGAGAGCTACAAGACGTTCATCCGGGGCCTTTTGGACATCACCGACAACCGCGTGGCGGTCCCGGCCGCCGAAGCAGCAGCCGACCCAGCCGGGGACGCCGCGGCGGCGACGGAGAAGGTCGTGCCGCCGACCGGCGTCGTACGCCATGACGAGGACGACTCCTATCTCGTGGTCGCGGCCGACAAGGGGACGGCGACGTTCTCGGACATCGCCAACGGGCTTGCCGCCGAGTACGGGTTCTGGCTCGGCGACGCCTTCGCCTCGGGCGGCTCGGTGGGCTACGACCACAAGGCCATGGGCATCACGGCCCGCGGAGCGTGGGAGTCGGTCAAGCGCCACTTCAGCGAGCTCGACCTGGACACCCAGACCGAGGACTTCACCGTGGTGGGCGTGGGCGACATGTCCGGCGATGTGTTCGGCAACGGCATGCTGCTCTCGGAGCACATCCGGCTCGTGGCGGCGTTCGACCACCGGCACATCTTCCTCGATCCGACGCCCGACGCCGCCGCCTCCTTCGCGGAGCGGCGTCGCCTCTTCGAGCTCCCGCGCTCGTCGTGGGACGACTACAGCCGAGAGCTCATCAGCGCCGGCGGAGGGGTGTACCCGCGTTCGGCGAAGTGGATCCCGGTGTCCGACGAGGTCCGCGCGGCCCTCGGCCTTCCCGAGGGCACGCAGCAGCTGAGCGTCCACGAGATGCTCCGCGCGATCCTGCTCGCCCCGGTGGACCTGTTCTACAACGGCGGGATCGGCACGTACGTCAAGGCAAGCACCGAGACCCACGGCGATGTGGGGGACAAGGCCAACGACGCGATCCGGGTCGACGGCAGGGACCTGCGCGTCAAGGTCGTGGGCGAGGGCGGGAACCTCGGGTTCACGCAGCGCGGGCGCATCGAGGCGGCGCTGCAGGGCGTCATCCTCAACACGGACGCGATCGACAACTCGGCCGGCGTGGACTGCTCCGACCATGAGGTCAACATCAAGATCTTCGTGGACCGCATGGTGGCTGCCGGGCGACTGGACGAGGGCGAGCGCACGGACTTCCTCGCGTCGATGACGGACGAGGTCGCGCGGCTCGTGCTCGAGGACAACATCGACCAGAACATCCTGCTCGTCAACGACCGCGCCAAGGTCGCGGAGTGGAGCCCGAGCTTCGAGCGCCTCATGGACTGGCTCGAGGAGCGCGCGGACCTCAAGCGCGAGCTCGAGGCGCTGCCGAGCACCGGAGACCTCCGTCGCCGCCTCGAGCAGGGGCAGGGCCTCACCTCGCCCGAGCTCTCGGTCCTCGCCGCCTACGCCAAGATCGAGCTCACGGAGTCCCTGCGCGAATCCGACCTCGCCGACGACCCGTGGTTCCGGGACACCCTCCGCTCCTACTTCCCGCGACAGCTCGCGGAGCGGTTCGACGAGGACCTCGACACGCATCCGCTGCGCCGCGAGATCATCGCCACGGTGATCGCGAACGACATGATCAACCTCGGCGGGATCACCTTCGCCTTCCGCACGATCGAGGAGACGAGCGCCGCCCCCGAGTCGATCGCGAAGGCGTTCGTGGCCCTGCGCGAGATCTACCGGCTCGACGAGCTGACAGCCGAGCTCAACGCGCTCCCCGCCTCGTTCCCCACCGAGCACTGGACGGCGATCCAGCTGGATGTGCGCCGACTCCTGGACCGGGCGGTCCGCTGGCTCCTGCACCAGGGCACCTCGGGTCGGACCATCGCGGAGGTCGTGGCGAAGTACGCACCGACCATGGAATCCCTGAGGGCCCGTCTCCTGACGTTCCTGCGCGGCCAGGACGCCGAGCGTGTGGGCGCATGGCTCGAGCGCGCCCGCGAGTGGGAGCTTCCCGAGCACCTCGCGCACCGCTGGGCCGAGCTCTTCGAGAGCTACGCGCTCCTGGACGTCGCCCGGATCGCGGAGACCTCGGAGGCGGACGTGGAGGACGTGGCGAGCCTCTACTACACGGTGTTCGACCGGTTCAGGGTGGACTCGCTGCTCGAGCGGATCACGTCCCTCCCGCGCCGGGACCGCTGGCAGGCACTCGCCCGCGCCGCGCTGCGCGACGACCTCTACAGCACTGTCGCGGACATCACGCGCTCGATCATGGAGACGGCGCCCGGCTCGGCCGCGCCCGAGGAGAGGCTGGCCGTGTGGGAGGCGGACAACCGGGAGCAGCTGGACCGGGCGGCGACCATGTTCGCCGAGGTCAACGCGCTGGAGAGCGATGACATGGCCTCGCTCTCGGTAGCATTGAGGCTGCTCCGCTCGATCGTGCGCCACTGACCAGGTGGCGCTCGGGCTGGGGGCATTCACGACGACGACAGGGCGGTGCAGTGGCCATCTTCACGGACCCCATCAGGGAGCACGCTGATCTCGGTCCGGGGGATGCGGAATGGCTGCACCTCCTGGTCGGAGACTGGCAGCTCGTCGCGGACCTCGCGTTCGCGGATCTCGCGCTGTGGTTCCCCCACCCTGAGACGGGCTACATAGCGCTCGCGCATGTGCGGCCCTCCACGACCCACACGGTGTTCCACAGCGACTTCGTGGGGGAGAAGATCCGGGGCGACCTGCGCCCCCTGGTCGACAAGGCCTGGGCGAGCCAGGCGATCGAGCGCAGCCACGAGACGAGCTTCAATGCGGACGTCGCGATGCGGGTCGAGGCGGTGCCCTTCGTGCGCAACGGCCGAACGCTCGCGGTCGTCACCTCGCACATGGACCTCTCGAGCTCCCGCATGCCCAGCAGGCTCGAGCTCACCTATCGGCAGTGCGCGTACGACCTCCTGCGGATGGGGACCCTGGGACTCTGGCCGGACTTCGCCTCGCCGACCGGATCCCGCCGCGGCGCCCCGCGCGTCGGCGATGGGCTCATCCGCCTCGACGCGGACGGGGTGGTGCAGTACGCGAGCCCCAACGGCGTCTCGGCCTTCCGCCGCCTCGGCGGGATCGAGTCCCTCGAGGGCAGGTCGCTCGCCGAGGTCGCCGCGGGGCTCATCAAAGACCGGCGCATGGTGGACGAGACGCTGCCGCTCGTGGTCACGGGACGCATGCCGTGGCGCAGCGAGATCGAGTCGCGCGGCGTGAGCCTCTCGCTCCGGGCGATTCCCCTGCGGGACGAGCACGAGCGCTTCGGGGCGCTTGTCCTGTGCCGCGACGTCTCGGAGCTGCGTCGGCGCGAGATGGAGCTCGTGACCAAGGACGCCACGATCCGCGAGATCCACCACCGCGTCAAGAACAACCTGCAGACGGTGGCCGCGCTCCTGCGCATGCAGTCTCGGCGCATGAAGAGCGAGGAGGGCAAGCAGGGGCTCGAGCAGGCGATGCGGCGGGTCGCCGCGATCGCGCTCGTCCACGAGACGCTCTCGCAGGGCCTGGCCCAGACGGTGGACTTCGACGAGCTGATCGGCCGGCAGTTCCGGCTCTCCGCGGAGGTCGCGACCGAGGGCCAGCATGTGGCCACCGAGCGCCGGGGCGAGTTCGGCGAGCTGCCGAGCGACTGCGTGACGCCCCTCGCCCTCGTCATCAACGAGCTCGTGACGAACGCAGTCGAGCATGGCCTCGCGCGTCGCTCGGGCACGGTCTGGCTCGTCGCCGAGCGCAGGACGGATGCGGCCGGCGCCCCGGTCCTCGAGGTCGTGGTGGAGGACGACGGCGTCGGGCTGCCGGAGGCGAAGTCCCGTCACGAGGGGCTCGGGCTCCAGATCGTGCGGACGCTCGTCACGAGCGAGCTCGGCGGGACGATCGAGTGGAACGCGCGCGAGGGCGGCGGGACGTCCGTCCGGATCCTCGTGCGGCTCGACCACCGCTGATCCTGTGGAGAGCGGGCCGAAGGCGGGACGAAGCGGACGGGGAACCTGCCGGGAACGCAGAGGACGCCCGGGACAGCTGCTGCTGTCCCGGGCGTCCTCGTGCCTTGGGCGGGGCCATCGGGCCCGTGCGCCCGGAGGCTGGTGTCTGGGGGCCGGTGCCTAGGAGGCGCGGCGGGCGCGTGCTGCGCGGCGCTTGAGGGCGCGGCGCTCGTCCTCGCTCATGCCGCCCCACACTCCCGCGTCCTGGCCGGATTCGAGGGCCCACTGGAGGCAGGTGTCCACCACCTGGCAGCGGCGGCAGACGCTCTTCGCCTCTTCGATCTGGAGGAGGGCCGGCCCCGTGTTCCCCACGGGGAAGAAAAGCTCGGGGTCCTTGTCAAGGCAGGCCGCGCGGTCACGCCAATCCATGGGGAAGTGCAACTCCGTTCTCGGGTCGAGTGTGCGGCGTCCTTTGTGAAAACATTCACGAAGCCGCTCAAAGCAAAGGGGCCCCTGCGGCCCCGCGGTCAACTCCGTTAAGGTTGTCACGTTAACTGTGTGTAAACAAGGGGTCCGTGGGGGGATTCAGGCCACACGCGGGAGGCGTGCGTCACACCGGTGGGGGCCTGCCCGGCGGCAGCGGTATCGTTCCCGTGTGCCCACCCCCTCAGACCCCCGCGGCTCCTCGCCGTCGCCCACCCGCCGCCCTTGGACGCTCGCCGCCCTCGTCGCCATCGTCGGGTCCGAGGCGATCGTCCTCGTCGGCCTCGCGGCGGCCTACGCCGTGGGGCTCTCGGCGGGACAGGCGAGGGTCTCGCCGGGCGGAGCACTCTTCACCCTCGTGCTGCTCGCCGCCTTCGGCGCATGGCTGGCAGCCGCGGCCGTGTTCCTCTGGCGAGGCTACCGGTGGCCGAGGGCGGCCGCCCTCGTTGCGCAGCTGTTCGCCCTGGTGATCGGGGGGCCGGCGCTCACGGGAGGCTTCCCCCTCTACGGGGTCCTCATCCTCGTGCCCGCCGTGGCCGCAGCCTTCCTCCTCTTCGAGCGCCGGGTCCTCGCGGCGACGCAGCGGTCGGCAGGCCATCCGCGTGCCGATCGGACGGAAGGCGCCGGGGAGCGGTAGAGGGACGGGTTCTCCGCGCCCCAGCGGCGCTCTACTGCTCGCCGCGGAGGGCCAGGCCCTGCGCCGTGGTCAGGGGACCGCCTGAGCCGGCCCCCGGCATCCTTCCGGCGCGTGGTGCGCGGTGCCCGAGCTGGACGTCCACGGTGCAGCCGTCCACCACCGCGATCGCCCGCCCCGGCGGGACGCGCCCAGGCACGTCGATCCGCGTCCCGAACACTTCCCCGTCCGCGGGGCTGCGGGGCGCGAGGAGGAGGCCAACGCCGCTAGAGCGCGCTGTGAGTGCGAGGGGGCAGCGGGCGTAGAGGGCGGCGCTGTAGGCAGCGGTCGCCACGACGCGCGCTCCCGCGTCAAGGATCCTTGGGATGAGCGCGTCCTCGGCCGGGGTGAGGGAGTCCGCGTCGTCGACGAGGACGACGGCCGGAAGGGGCCGGCGCCCGGCCTCAGCGCCGGCCAGGAGATCCTCCCAGGCTTCCAGCTGGCCGGCGCGCGGCGGATGGACGAACCGGGTACCGCTGTTCATGAGGGGAAGGGCCTCGAGGAAGCCGGACTTCCCGGCTCCGCGTCCGCCCAGGACGAGGAGCACCTGCCCATGCCCGAGCTCTAGCGCGAGGGGCGCCGCCTCGTCCCCCGCCAGGCCGACCAGGAGAGGACCGTCTGCGCACCTGTCGCCGGACCCGATGCCGTTCCCGCCGTGCATACCTCCGGCCGCCTCGCGCGCGCGTGCAGCCACTTCGTGCGCGGGGGCCAGCGCGGGCAGGGGATCGACCCGGAAGGGCCGGGGGGAGCAGGGCGCGCGCACTCCGGCCTCGGTCCATGCGCTCTTGGCCTCCTCGTCGAGCACGGCGCACTGGACGGCATGGGCCCCGGCCGGCACGACCGTCCCGGTCGCCGCCCCGCGCCCGGCGAGGGCCGGCATTGCCGGGAGCCGAGGCCAGGCCAGGCGCGTCTCCTCGGTGGTGCCGAGCGGGAAGTGGATCCTCGAGGGCAGTCCTGCGAACGCCCGTGACGCCACGAACTCGCGTTCGCCCTCGGCCACGACCGCGAGTCCGGCGGCCGCCCCGTCCCGGACGAGGTCCACGAGCGCCTCCTCGGCCCATGCCTGCGGGCTCTGGCGGAGCGCGGACACCCAGGCGCCCCACCCCGAGATGAGGAGCACCAGGGGTGTGGCCCCGCCGTGTCCCGAGCGGCGGGCCGAGCATTCCTCGGCGAGGCGCGCGATGACCCGCGCGGCCCGGCGGAGGTCAGAGGCGCCGGCGTGCGCCCCGACGCGCGGCTGGCCGGCGAGCCACGCGAGCGATCCGTCCGCGTCGAGGACGTACACGTGGCGCGTGGGCGGGGCGGCGAGGAGCTGGGCGGCGATCGCGGTCAGGCACTCCCTCCCCCCGGCACCGTGCGGACCCACGAGTGCCAGATGGCCGTGTGCCTCGGGCGTCCACACGAGCGGCGCCGTCCGCTGCTCCGAAGGCAGGTCCACGACGCCGAGGAGCACGTCCGCTGACGGCGGTGCCGCCGCGTGTGCCCCGGCGTGGGGGACCGCGGACAGGGCCAGGCGCTCCGGCAGCGGGGGAGGGAGCAGCCGGCGCAGTCCCGGGCCGGAGCCCCCGTGGCGCCGGGCCCATGCGGCTGCCGCGGCCGCGACGAGCGGGACCGCTGCCTCGGCGGGTGCGGGAAGCCGTATCCGGTGCCCCGCGTGGCTCCCGACGCCGCGCTCGAGCCAGTCCGCGGCGTCGTGGACCAGGATCCCCGGCGACGCAGCGCGGGAGGCGCCGACCACCAGTGAGGCTGTCTGGAACTCGACCGGCTCGGAGCCGGCCACGCGCAGGAACGCCCTCCCGGGCAGGCCCACCGGAATGCGCGCGGACACCGAGGAGCCGAGGACGTCAGACGACTCGGACTCCGACTGGGTGCGCAGCGCGATGGTCGTGGTGACGTTCGCCCGGATGTCCGAGGACACAGCCCCCTGCGGCCGCTGGGTGGCCATGACCAGGTGCATCCCGAGCGACCGGCCCACGGTCGCGATCCGGAGCAGCTCTGCGAGGGCTCCCGGGGCCTCGTCGACCAGCACCCGGAACTCGTCGATCACCACGGCGAGGCGGGGGAGCCCTGTGCCGCCCCGGGCGCAGTAGTCGGGCAGGTCAGCGGCCCGTGCTCCGGCGAGGATCCGCTCGCGGCGCCTCAGCTCCGCCCGCAGGGATGCCAGGGCGCGGTCCATGCCGCCCTCGGCGAGGTCGGTGACAAGCCCCGTGCAGTGCGGGAGCCCGCCGAGCGGCTCGAGGCCGGACCCGCCCTTGAAGTCCACGAAGAGGAACGAGAGCTGGTCCGGAGGGCAGGCGGCCGCCGCGCCCGCGACCATGCTGCGCAGGAGCTCGGACTTGCCGGATCCGGTCGTCCCGGCGATGAGGATGTGGGGGCCGTCCGCGACGAGGTCCAGGTACAGGGCGCCGGATGCCGACAGCCCCAGGGGCACGGCGACCGCACGGTCCGCGGCCGCGCGGGACCAGGCCTCCGCCATGCCCTCGGCGTCGAAGGCCGCGGCAATCTCGTCGAGGCCGCAGCTTGCAGGGACCGCGCCGTCGTGGTGCACGGGTTCGGCCGCCGCGCGGCGTGCAGCCGCGGCGAACACCTGGGCGGGCACGAGATCAGGCGCGAAGGGGATGCGCTCGTCCCCTCGGACGAGGTGGGACACGCGGGCGCCCAGCCGGATTTCGGCATCCGGGGCGCTGCCGGACGCCTCCGCTGGACCGAAGACAGCCCAGCCGCGCTGCGCCGCTATGCGGCTGCACGCCGACGCAGCCTCGGGCGCCAGCCCGGGCAGCATGACGACCACGGCGCTGCCGGCGGCGGGCATCGCTGCCTCGAGCGCGCTGGGGCTCTCTGCGGCCCCGTCTGCCAGCACCCGCACGCGCGGCAGGTAGCGTGCTGCCAGCCGCAGCTCCGGGCTGCCGCCCACGAGCACGACGCCGAAGTCCCGCCCGGCCGGCAGCAGCGCGGTCTGCAGCACGAGCGAGCGCAGGAGGCCCGCCACCGGTTCGGCCCCGCCCTGCACCGCGACACGTCCCTGGGCGGGGATGACGAGCGGGGCGCCCCGGAGCCGCGGGACGTCCATGCCAGGCTCCGCGGGCTCGACGGTGATGAGTGCGGGCTGGTCTGCCGTGCCGAGGCGCAGCCAGACGGCACTGTCAGGCACAGGCGAGGGCGGAGTTGCGGACGGGGAAGGAGACGCGGCGGAGCGCACGAGCACCCCGGCGTCCGGTGCGTGACGGCGGCGGCGCGCCGCGTCGTCGTCCGCGGCCGCGGCGAGCGCCCTGGCGAAGGCACGGCGGGCCGCACCGCCCTCGAAGAGCGGGATGGCCAGCGAAACGGCCGAGACTGCCGTGAAGGCGAGGAACATCCACATGCCCGTGGCGGCCGCCAGGCCGACGCCCAGCAGGAGGGGCAGCACGGCGGTCGCGATCAGGGCTGCCCTGCGGGACGGGGGACTGTGCCGCGTGACGGTCAACGGGTCTGGAGGGGCCGAGCCGGCCTCCGGGTGGACGGCGGGCGGCTCGGCGGCGAACTCGAGGGTGCACACGCTCCCGCCGATGCGGAACTCCTGGCCGACGGCGAGGGACGCCTCGCGCACGCGCGCCCCCTCGAGCCAGGTCCCGTTAGCGCTGTCCGCGTCGCGCAGCACGACCCCCGCGTCGCCGACCTCGACCGTCGCGTGCTCGCGGGAGAGCTCAGGGTCCGGCAGGGCCGCGCGCGGCCCTGCCGTCGCCGTGCCTGCGCGGCCGAGCGCGAGGACGCCGCGCGCGAGCGGGACCACGGTGCCGGCGGCTGGGCCCGTCCGCACAACGAGGACGAGCGGGGGAGCAGGCGACGGCGGAGCGACGGCGCCCGCGACGATGACCGCTCCGCTGCGCAGCGGCGGCTCCCCGGCGAGGCACTCGGCGAGGGGCACGCCGTCGAGGGTCAGGAGGCGGCCCGCGCCGAGGTGCCCGAGGGCCGCAGCGACCTCCGCGCCCGGCGCGCCCTCGGCCACGTCGATGACCAGCTCGCGCCGCAGCTGCCGCGCGCGGGCGTGCCCCGGCGACAGCGTGACGAGCGTGCAGTGCAGTTCCATGGCCCCCTCCGTGCCCGCCTCCGCCGGCCCGGCCCTGGCGGAGGGTGCGGCACACGCCGCACTCCCACGCTAGAGGCGGGCCCCGGTTGCTGCCATGGCCCCCCGAGGATCTGTGGATAACCCGCTGGCCGCCTGTCCCGCCCGCGCCGCAGGACGGTGCAGGCCCCGGCCGCGGCGGCAGCGCCCGCCGATTCCGGGGCGCTGGCGGTCCTCGGGTAGTCTGAAGCCGGACATCTGGGCCCGCAGACCCGCTGGGTGGCGGTCCGCCACGAAATCAGGAGTGAACTTGACTGCAGACCTCGTCGTCGTCGGATCCGGATTCTTCGGCCTCACCGTGGCCGAGCGTGCGGCCAGGGAGCTCGGGCTCAAGGTCACCGTGATCGACCGCCGGCACCACATCGGCGGCAACGCGTACAGCGAGACCGAGGCACAGACCGGCATCGAGGTGCACCGCTACGGCGCGCACCTCTTCCACACGTCGAACAAGAAGGTGTGGGACTACGTCAACCAGTTCACGACGTTCACGGACTACGTCCACCGCGTCTACGGCGTGCACAAGGGCGAGGTCTTCCCCCTGCCGATCAACCTCGGCACGATCAACCAGTTCTTCCGTGCCAACTACACGCCCGCCGAGGCGCGGGCGCTCATCGCCGAGCAGGCCGGGGAGCTCGCGGGCACCGATCCTGAGAACCTCAACGACAAGGGCATCCAGCTGATCGGCCGTCCCCTGTACGAGGCGTTCATCAAGCACTACACCGGGAAGCAGTGGCAGACCGACCCCAAGGACCTGCCGGCCGGGATCATCTCCCGCCTGCCTGTGCGCTACACGTATGACAACCGGTACTTCAACGACACCTACGAAGGCCTGCCGACCGACGGCTACACGGCGTGGATCGAGCGGATGGCAGACCACCCCAACATCGATGTCCAGCTCAACACGGACTTCTTCGACGAGGCCCAGCCCATCAGCAAGGGCAGCGTGGTCGGCAACGTCCCGGTCGTCTACACGGGCCCCGTGGACCGCTACTTCGACTACGCCGAGGGCGACCTGTCCTGGCGCACGATCGACTTCGAGGAGGAGGTCCTGGACACCGGCGACTTCCAGGGCACCTCGGTCGTGAACTACAACGATGCCGACGTCCCCTTCACGCGGATCATCGAGCCCCGCCACTTCCATCCGGAGCGGGGCTACCAGACGGAGAAGACCGTCATCATGCGCGAGTTCTCGCGCTTCGCAGAGAAGGGCGACGAGCCGTACTACCCGGTCAACACCGAGGCGGACCGCGCCAAGCTGCTCGCCTACCGCGACCTCGCCACGTCAGAGAAGGACGTCCTCTTCGGCGGCCGGCTCGGCACGTACAAGTACCTCGACATGCACATGGCCATCGGATCCGCCCTGAGCATGTACGAGAACAGGATCAAGCCGCACTTCACGGGTGGCGCGAAGCTCGAGAGCGGGGGCGTGGACGCGTGACCGAGGCCGGCTTCCGCACCGTCCACCGCGTCGTCCTTCCCCAGGACGGCGACACCGACGTCCTCCCGCTGTACGTCGACTTCAACCCGGTCCAGCGGATCGTCCACCTGTCCCGGCGGGAGAAGCGCAAGGGCGTCATCTCCCAGACGAGCGCCGTCCCGCAGGCCGCGCCGCAGCGCGCCGACTTCATCGTGGGACGCCGCAGCATGCGGCTCCCCGGCTTCCACCGGGTCTCGTTCGGAACCTACTTCAATGCCTTCCCGGCGAGCTACTGGCGCAACCACTCGAAGGTGGAGACCGTCCGGCTGCTCGTGGACGTCGACGCCGAGGCGAGCGTCTTCGTGTACCGCTCGAGCCCGCGGGGTGCGGCGAGCCGGGTCGCGACGCTCCACACCGACGGCGCCGGCACCGCGTCCGTGGACCTGCCCCTCGCCGGCTTCCTCGACGGCGGCTGGTACTGGTTCGACCTCTCCTCCCATGGCCACGAGGTGACCCTGCGCAGCGCCGAGTGGGCCGTCCCCGAGACGACAGGCTCCGCCCCCGGGACCCTCTCGATCGGGGTCACGACCTTCAACCGGCCCGACTACGCCGTGCGCCACATGCGCACCCTCGCGGGCGATGCGGACCTCATGGCCCGTCTCGATGCCCTCTACCTGGTCGACCAGGGCACGGACCGGGTGCGGGACCAGCCGGACTTCGAGGAAGCGGCCCGGGGCCTCGGCGACGTGCTCCGCCTGACCGAGCAGGGCAACATCGGCGGCTCGGGCGGATTCGCCCGCGGGATGCACGAGACCATGGTGGCCGGGAAGAGCCGGTACGTCCTGCTGCTTGACGACGACGTGAGCATCGAGACCGAGGGGATCCAGCGGGCGCTCGACTTCGCGGACTTCGCCTCGCGCCCCGTGATCGTTGGCGGCCACATGTTCAACCTGTACGAGCGCAGCGTCCTGCACACGTACGGCGAGGAGGTGGACCGGTTCCGGTTCTTCTGGCAGCCGGCCGTCAACACCAAGGAGGCCCACGACTTCTCGGCCGGCAACCTGCGGACCACTCCGTGGATGCACCGCCGCGTGGACGTGGACTACAACGGGTGGTGGATGTGCCTCATCCCCACCGCCGTGATCCGTGAGACGGGCTACGCGCTGCCGGCCTTCATCAAGTGGGACGACGCCGAGTTCGGGCTCCGCGCCCAGGAGCACGGCTTCCGCACGGTCACCCTGCCCGGCGCCGCCGTGTGGCACGCCCCGTGGTCCGAGAAGGACGACACGATCGACTGGCAGGCGTACTACCACCAGCGGAACCGGTGGGTCGTGACGCTCAGCCACACGCCCGTCCCGCGCGGCGGGCGGATGCCGTTCGAGAGCTTCGCGCTCGACGTGCGCCACCTCCTCTCCATGCAGTACTCGGCGGTCGACGTGCGCGTGCGCGCACTCGAGGACGTCCTGAGCGGTCCGGACCACCTCCACGCCACGATCGCCGAGCGGCTGGGCTGGGTCCGTGCGCGGCGCAAGCAGTTCACCGACGCGCAGGTCAGGTCTGACGTCGAGTCATTCCCGCCGGTGCTGCGCGGCGGCGGCGTCTCGCTCGAGCATGAGCCGAACCTCGTCGCGGAGTCCCTCCTGCGGGCCGCGAAGGCTGTCGTGCGTCAGTTCCTCCCCGTGCGCAAGGAGGCCCAGGAGCGGCCCGAGCTCGCCATTCCCGCCTCCGACGCCCGGTGGTGGCGGCTCGCCGAGCTGGACTCGGCGCTCGTCTCGTCCTCGGACGGCACGGGGGCCTCGCTCTACCGCCGCGATCCCCGGACGTTCCGCAGCCTCCTCATGCGCTCGATCGCCGCGCACGTGCGGCTCATGTCGCAGTGGCCCGAGATGTCGCAGGCCTACCGGGATGCGCTGCCGCGCGTCGTGGGCCGGGAGGCATGGGAGGACACGTTCGCCGCGGTGTCGCCGGCCCCGGAGGAGCGGTGATGCCCTCGGCCGCACCGCAGGAGGCAGGGACGGAGGAGCTGGTCAGGCCGGGCCAGTCGGCCGGGCTCCTCGACGTGGCCCGCGAGCGCTTCCTGCTCAAGCTCCTGGTCCGCAAGGAGATCAGGGTCAGGTACCGGGGGAGCGTTCTCGGGCTCGTGTGGTCCTACGTCAAGCCGCTCATGCAGTTCGGGGTCTACTACATCGCCCTCGGCGTGTTCCTCAACCTGAGGGGCTCAACCCCCAACTACGCGATCTTCCTGTTCTCCGGCATCATCCTCGTGAACTTCTTCGTGGAGATCCTGAGGAACTCCACGCGCTCGATCGTGGACAACCGGGACCTGATCCGGAAGATCTACCTTCCCCGCGAGCTCTTCCCAGTCTCGACCCTCTGGGTCTCGGCCATCCACTTCTTCCCGCAGCTGGCCGTGCTCGTCGGCGCGTGCCTCCTCGCCGGCTGGCGGCCCTCCTTCTGGGACGTGGCACTGGCCGTGCCGGCTTTCGTGATCGTGGCCGTCCTGGCCATGGGGCTCGGGCTCATGTTCGGGGCAGCCAACGTGTACTTCCGGGACTCCGAGAACATCGTGGACATGATCCTCATGGTGGTCACGTGGGCCTCGCCGGTGCTCTACACGTGGCCCATGGTGGAGCGCGCCCTGGGTCCCGCCTTCGGCGTCTACATGGCCAACCCGATGACCGTCGCGGTCGAGGTCTTCCACCTGGCCTTCTGGATGCCCACCACGGGAGGTGCCGCCGGGGACGTCGGCCTGCCCCCTGGGCTCCTGGAGCTGTGGCTCCCCGTCTCCGCCGGCGTCTCCCTCGCCGTCCTCGTGCTCGGCCAGTGGGTGTTCCAGCGGCTGTCCGTCCGATTCGCCCAGGAGCTGTAGACCATGGCCTCCCCTCACCTGGCCATCTCGTGCCGCGGCGTCCGCAAGCACTTCGTGCTGCGGCACACCCGCTCCCTCAAGGAAGCGGTCATGTGGCTCCTCCGTGGGCGCAAGGGCGACCTGTCCAAGAGCTTCGACGCCCTGCATGATGTCACCTTCGACGTGCGCGACGGCGAGACGGTCGCGCTCCTGGGCCTCAACGGCTCGGGCAAGTCCACGCTGCTCAAGCTCCTCTCGGGGGTGCTCCAGCCGGACGCGGGAACGGTGCTGACCCGCAAGCGGGTGGCCGGGCTCATCGAGGTGGGAGCAGGCTTCCACCATGACCTGAGCGGACGCGACAACGTCTACCTCAACGGCGCCATCCTCGGCATGAGCGAGCGCGAGATCGACCAGATGTACGACTCGATCGTCGAGTTCTCGGAGATCGGCGAGTTCATCAACACCGAGGTGAAGTTCTACTCGTCCGGCATGTACCTCAAGCTGGCCTTCTCGATCGCCGTGCACACCGATCCCGAGGTCTTCCTCATCGACGAGATCCTCGCGGTGGGCGACGAGCCGTTCCAGCGCAAGTGCATCGCCAAGATCAAGGAGCTCGCTGAGGCCGGCAAGACGCTCTTCGTGGTGAGCCACGACCTCGACCTCGTCTCGTCCATCTGCGAGCGCGGGATCCTGCTCGAGCGCGGGAACGTCGTCATGGACGGCCCCGTCGAGGGCGTCGTGGCCGAGCTGCGCCGCCGGTCCGCGGCAGTCGAGTGAGCGTGGCCATGACCTGGCTTGAGGCAGTGCCCGCGGTCCTCGCCGCCCTCGTCTTCCTGATCCTCCCCGGCATCGCGTGCGGGTGGGCCCTCGGCTTCCGGAGCACCATGCTGCTGGCCCTCGCTCCGGGGTTCTCTGTCTCGGTGATCGGGGTCGGCTCCACCGTCGCGCCGTTCGTGGGCCTCGTCTGGACGCCGCTCACGGTGGCGGCGGCGACCGCTGCTGCCGCCGGCGCCCTCGCGCTCCTGCGGCTCGGCGTGGCTCGGCGCACGACGCCGGTCCCGCGCCGGCGCGGACGGGTCGGCCCGTGGGGGGTCCTGGGGGCCGCAGTCGGCCCGGCCGTGATCGCCGCGTGGTTCGTGTCCATGGTCGGCTCGCCTGAGAACATCTCGCAGACGTTCGACAACGTCTTCCACCTCAACGCGGTGCGCTACATCCAGGACACGGGCCAGGCGTCCTCGCTGACCGTGGGACAGATGACGAACGCGCCTTACTATCCGGCGGTCTGGCACGCATTCGCCGCCCTCGTGGCCGATGCCAGCGCCACCAACATTCCGGTTGCGGTCAACGGAGCGAACCTCGCGATCGCCGCCGTGGCGTGGCCCCTCGGCTGCATCGCCCTCGTGCGGCAGGCCGTGGGCGAGCGGACGGCGGGCCTCGTCGTGGCAGGCATCCTGTCCGCCGGCTTCGCCGCGTTCCCACTCCTCCTCCTCTACTTCGGGGTGCTGTACCCGACGGCCCTGGGCGTCGCCCTGCTGCCTGCGGCGCTCGCGCTGGCGGTCCAGGCGGTGCGCCTCTCGGCGGTCGACGACGTGGCGTGGCCCCTTGCTGCCCTCGCGTGCGCATGGTTCCTCCCGGGCCTCGCACTCGCGCACCCGAGCATGGCCATGGCGCTGTTCGCGTTCTTCAGCCCCGTGGCCCTGGTCGCGTGGTTCCGCGCATGGGCGGTGTGGCGGAAGGAGTGGCCGGCCAGTCGGCGTCGTGCGCTGCTGTGGACCGCGGCCGGCGGGATCGGCATGGCGGGTGCGGCGGCCGCGTGGGTGGCGCTGCGGCCGTCGCCGGGGGCGGCGTTCTGGGACCCGGTGCGCTCCATCGGCGGCGCGCTCTTGGAGGTGGCGACCCTCTCGCCGCTCCTGGTGCGCGCTGCAGTGGTCGTCTCCGTCCTGACTGCTCTCGGCCTCGTACTGCTCGCGGTACGCCGCTGGCGCGGGCCGGCGTGGGCGCTCGGCGTCTACGCGCTCGGGGCGTTCCTGTTCATCGTCGTGGCGAGCTTCCCCGAGGGGCTGTTCCGCTACCTGCTCACGGGCACGTGGTACAGCGACAGCTACCGGCTCGCCGCCCTCCTGCCTACCGTCGCGGTGGTCCCAGCGGCCGTCGGTGCCCTCTGGCTGTGGGACCTCCTGGCCAAGCGGCTTCCGCGCCGCCGCGTGCTGGCCGGTGCTGTGGCGGCGGCCGTGCTCGCCGCCTCCAGCCAGCTGGGGAGCATTCCGGATCTCGTGGACGAGGCGCGGGCCAGCTACACCATGTCGGACGACTCACCGCTCCTGACGACCGATGAGGCTGCGGTGCTCGACGACGTCTCCCGGCTCGTCCCCGCGGACGCTGTCATCTTCGTCAACCCCGGCACCGGCTCCGCGCTCGCCTACGCGCTCGCGGGCAGGCGGACTTCCCAGCTGCACATCCTCACCGGACCCCGGCCTCCGGAACTCGTGTACCTGCTCCTGCACCTGCACGAGGGCGGTCCGCGGGTGTGCGACGCGGTCAGGAAGCTCGGGGTGAGCTACGCACTGGACTTCGGTTCGAAGCAGGTCAACGACGAGAGGCGGCCCGGGCCCGGCCTCCTGCTCCTCAACGAGAGCCCCGTTGCCACATTGCTCGCCCGCCACGGTTCCGCAGCGCTCTACGAGATCACGGGGTGCCCATAGCCATGACGGGCACCGAGAGACCGAAGAAGCCCGCAGAGAACAGATGAAGGACATGACGTGATGAATCGCGCGACGACTCCTGGCTCCCCCCGCAGCAGGGGACTCCTCGGACGGCGGGCCGTCCTCCTGGGCCTCCTCGCGGTGCCCGTCGGGCTGGCTGGGTGCTCGCGGCCGAGCGGCAGCCCCGCGCGTCCGTCGACGACGCCCGACCCGTCCGCCTTCCCCCTCGAGGTGGAGCACGCGCTCGGCACAGCCCGGCTCGAGGAGCCTCCCCGCGTGGTGGTGGCCATGGACCCCGCCAGCGCGGACGCGTGCGCCGCACTCGGCGTCGCTCCCGCCGGGATCCTGGACACCGCCGGCTCGCCCTGGTTCTCCGCCGCACTGCGGACGTTCTCCGGTCCGCAGCCCTTCCTGCTGAACGCCCGCGGCGGGCTCCCGATCGACGACATCGTCAAGATGGCGCCGGATGTGGTCCTCGCGCTGGGATCGGAGCTCCCCCGAGACCGCTTCGAGCAGCTCTCGGCTGTCGCTCCGGTCGTCGCAGCCACCTCGGCCCGGGGCGAGACCCCTTGGGCGGACGCCGTGCGCACGGTGGGCCGCGTGCTGGGGCTCGAGGCCGCTGCGGAGGAGGTGGTCGCCACGACGGAGAAGGCAATGGCGGACGCCGCCTCGGCCTACCCGGGGCTCGAGGGGACGACTGTCCTCATGTTCTCGGCCTCGGCCGTCCCCGGCGCCGACGTCCTCGTCTACGGGGGGGGCTCGAATGCAGCCGCGGCACTCCGCTCGTTCGGGCTCACCACGTCGCCGGCGCTCGCAGCGGTCGAACGCGAGGCCCCCTTGGCGGAAGGCGAGCACCGCTGGCCGCAGAGCCGGGTCCGGGAGCTGTCGAGCGACATCGCGGTGGTCGCCGTGGCCGAGGGCCAGCAGCGGATCGTCTCCGAGGCCCCGTTCATGGCCGCGCTTCCCGCCGCGGCGCACCGAGGCGCCTTCTATGTTGCGGCCCCGGACCAGAACTCGCTCACGTCCGGGTCTGCACTGGGCCTTCAGTGGGCGAGCCGGAACATCGTGCCGGAGCTGGCCAAGGCGGCCTACTACGCGGCCCAGGACTAGCAGGACGCGCATTCCGGGGACCGGCCTTCCCGGCCGGCAGGCCTGAAGCGGGCGGGCGCGGGCCCTCCCGCCTCAGCTCAGTCGCACGCGGTGACGCGGAAGAGCCGGGCCTGGCCGACCGAGTGGACGAGCTCCACCCCGGGCGCGGAGCCGTCGGCGAGGTCCCGGACCCCTGAGAGGGGCTCGGCCCGGGGAGTGATCTCCTTGTCCCCGAAGTCGAGCGCCCAGTACGCATTGAGCCGCTCGATCGCCGGGCAGACCGCCGGGTTGTAGGCCGCTTCGCCCCAGTGGTCGAAGAGGAGCTGCTCGTCGGGAGTGCGGACTCCGAAGATGTGCGGCGCAAGCGCCGTCCTGTCCGAGAACGCGTACACCAGAGAGGCCCCCGTCCGCGGGTTCCCCACGACGACCCCGTCCTCCGGCACGTAGGCCGGCACCTCGCGGAGGAGCGCCACCTCGTCGGTCGAGAGGATCCCCGAGGCGGGGGTCGTGGCGAAGATGGTCCGCAGCCGCTCCTGGACGCCGGAGAGCGTTCCTCCCTGGGCGGCCACTCCCATGGCCAGGACAGCTGCCACCCCCACCGCAGCGGTGGTGCGTTCCGGCAGCCGCTGGAGCTGCGGGAGGCGCTTCTCGCCGAGCCGGTGCAGCGCCGTCCCCACAACCCAGCGGAGGCGCCAGATGAGCCACTCGCCACCGAGGACGACGACGGGGAGCGTGACGAGCGGCAGTAGTGCAGCAAGGCGGTAGCTGTCCGTGTACCAGATGCCCGTGACGAAGTCGCGGAATGCCCCGTTGCTCCAGCTCGAGACCACGAGGTAGAGGATGGCCCCCACCCCGAACATGCCCGCGACCCACGCGTAGCGTCGCAGCTGCCGCGCACACACGTAGAGCCCGATCACCGTGAGGGGGAGGAGCACCCATGCGATCGTCGTGCCCATCGGCGCGCTCGAGAGGATCTCTCCGATGGCGCGCGCATTGGACTGGAAGGACGTCCATCCGGCGGTCGAGAGGTTGGGGCGGAGCACGATCCACAGCGCGAGCGAGACGAGGGCGTAGACGGCGGTCCCGATCATCCAGCCGACGGCCGCCCGGCGCTTCGCCGTTCCCTCGCGCACCTCGACCCAGACGAGGACGGTCCTGTTGATGATGGCAGGCGCCGCGAATGCGGCGAGGGCCGGGATCGTGCTCGGGTGGGTGAGGGCGAGGCCGGGCAGGACGGCAGCGAGCGCGATGACCGGCGCCACGGGGGAGGTCGGCGGCGTCCGCGACACGCCGAGCGCCTCGACCGCCAGGGCGAGGACGGCCGGGAGGAGCGCGACGGCGGCGTGGTTCGGGTACAGGACGCCGAAAGCAACGAGGAGGTAGGGGAAGGCGCTGAAGGCCGAGGACAGCACACCGGCGATCAGGAGCGGGATCGGGCGGTACCCGACGATGCGGCTCACGAGGAAGACGCATCCCAGCGGCCAGACGACCGCCCCCATGACGATCGTCCCGACGTTCACGGCCGCCATCACGGAGGGAGCCCCCAGCATCACGAGCAGGGCCATCATGTCGTGCATGGCCGCCGGGTAGAGGCCCTTGGACGCCGCTGTGAGGTTGCCGAGGGTGAGGGTCGAGCCGTTCTCGGTGGCGACGATGTGGCGGACGGCATTGAGGTGGTAGACGTTGTCGAAGGTCTGGGAGAACGCCTCGGGGGAGCCGAAGCCGTTCATGAACCGGTAGCCGATGATCAGTGCCGCGACGGCGATCCCCAGAGGGACCATCGCGCCCGCTGCGACGCTGCCGAGATCAGCCGCGGGAAGAGGTCCCTGGGCGCCGAGTACGAGGGGCCTGTATGCGCGCGAGCGGCGCCAGAGCGCGCGTGCGCCGACCGCTGCAAGGGCCGCTGTAGCCGCGGCCAGCCAGTAGGTGAGGGGCGTGAACGGGACCCCCGCGAACGGCAGGAGGACCGCTGCGGTGCCCGCAAGGGTCGCGGACATGGGCGCGGCCAATGCCGCGAGCGGCAGGCGGCGCACTCCCGCGCAGACGAGGACCAGGAGCCCGGGAAGGAAGTACACCGCTGCTGCCGCGAGCCACGTCGGACCCAGGTCCCACCACGCCATCGAACACCTCTCATCGTTGACAACCCACATGAGTATGCCTTGTGCGCCCGGCAGAACCGAGCCGGAGACCGGTGACGGAGGGGCTCCGGCCAGTTGCTAGCATGGTGCATCATGGGCAACAGACACGAACGGGCTGTCCTCATCATCATGCCCGCATGGAATGAGGAGGCCGCGATCGCCGAGACGATCCGGGACGTTCGGGCTGTTGTACCCGAGCATGACGTCCTCGTCGTCGACGACGGATCCACGGACAACACGGCGAAGGTCGCCCACGAGGCCGGCGCAGAGGTGCTGCGGCTCCCGTTCAACCTCGGGGTCGGCGGCGCGATGCGCGCGGGCTTCAAGTACGCCATCCGCCATGGCTACACAGCGGCGATCCAGGTGGACTCGGACGGGCAGCATGACGCGCACGACATCAACCGGGTCCTGGCAGGGCTCGAGCACGCAGACATCGCGATCGGCGCCCGCTTCGCAGGGCGCGGCGACTATGACGTGCGGGGGCCCAGGAGGTGGGCGATGTCCCTCCTTGCCTTCGTCGTCTCGAAGGTCGCCCGGCACCGGCTGACGGACGTGACCTCGGGGTTCCGCGCAGCGAACCAGCGTGCCCTGCACCAGTACATCTCGCACTTCCCGGTCGAGTACCTCGGCGACACCATCGACTCGCTCGTCGTCGCCCTCAAGTCCGGGTGCACCGTGACGCAGGTCCCCGTCGCCATGCGCGCGCGCCAGGCGGGGACGCCGAGCAAGGGCCCATTCAAGTCGGCCCTGTACCTCGCGCGCTCCGGGCTCGTCCTCTGCTTCGCCCTCGCGCGCCGACGCACACCTCTCCCTGCCGACGCCAACAGGCCCGTGCACGGTGAGATCGCTGGGGAAGGGACGGTCTGAGCATGATCGCCATTGCACTCGTCCTGTCCGTCGCCATGCTCCTGGTGGTGCTCGCCATGCTCCGCGCTGGCCGGCTCCGCGAGAAGTACGCCGTTCTCTGGCTGGTCATCGGCAGTTTGACCGTTGTCCTCGGGCTGTTCCCCAACCTCTTGGCCTGGACTGCGAGGGTCATCGGCGTACAGGTTCCCTCGAATCTCCTCTTCGCGCTCTCGATCGTCCTCCTGGCCGGCGTCAGCCTCCACGTCTCACGGGAGCTGACCGTCCTCGAAGACGAGACCCGCATCCTCGCCGAGGAAGTCGCGATCCTCCGCGCTTCGGTCGAGCGACTGGAGGCGGCCGCAGCGCGCGAGCCATCAGTGTCCGCACATCTGACGAAAGACGACCATGACGATTGACGTAATGTTCCCCTACTACGGGGACGTGGCTCTCATGAAGGCCGCCGTTCGCTCCGTCCTCGAGCAGGACGACCGGGACTTCCGCCTCACCATCGTGGATGACGGCTACCCGGACGACTCCCTGCCCGAGTACTTCTCCTCCCTCGTCGAGGGCGACCCGCGCGTGCGCTACTTCCGCAATGAGACGAACCTCGGCGCCAACGGCAACTACAAGAAGTGCCTCTCGCTCGTCGAGCACGACGTCGTCGTGGTCATGGGCGCGGACGACATCATGCTGCCGAACTACATCGGCACGATCCGCAAGGCCTTCGAGAACCCCTCCGTCGACATCGTCCAGCCCGGCGTCGAGGTCATCGACGAGAACGGCAAGGTCTACGAGCCGCTCGGCGACAAGGTCAAGCGCAGGCTGCGCCAGCTCGCCGTCGGCCGCACCTCCGAGGCGCTCATCTCCGGCGAGCCGATCGCCGAGAGCCTCATCACCGGGGACTGGCTCTACTTCCCGTCGATCGCCTGGCGGGCCGAGGCCATCCTCAAGCACGACTTCCGCGAGCAGTACAACGTGGTCCAGGACCTCGCGCTCGCCATGGACATCATCATGGACGGCGGGACCATGCTGGTCACCGACACCGTGTGCTTCCAGTACCGCAGGCACCGCGAGTCGGATTCGTCGGTCCGGGCCCTCGACGGCCGTCGCTTCGCCGAGGAGCGGGCGTTCTTCGACGAGTGCGCGCGGGACTTCGCCCGGCTCGGCTGGAAGCAGGCCGAGCGGGCCGCACGGCTGCACCTGACTTCCCGCCTCAACGCGGTGAGCCTCGCGCCCAAGGTCGTCTCGAAGGGGATGTGGGACGGGCTGGCCAAGCTCGTCCGCCACGCTGTGCGCCCCTGACATCCGTTGGAACGGACAGGCCGGCCCCGCTGCCCCTATGGGACAGCGGGGCCGGCCTGTTCTGGTCTCATCTGGGCTCCGGTGGGTGCAGAACCTCTCAGGCCGGGCGCCGGCGGCGGAGCCAGAGGAAGGCGACGGCGGCCACTGCTCCCAGGCCCACCGCGAGCGTCGCGGAGCCCGCCGCGAGGGACGTGGGCAGGGCCAGGTTCACCGCGATGACGGCCGCGCTCGCGCCGAGCGCACCCGCGAAGAGGCGCAGCGGCGGACGGCCCGCGCCCGCCCGCACTGCGAGTGCCGTGTAGAGGGCCCCGAGCAGGACGAAGACGGCCGCACGCACGCTGCCGAGCTGCCAGAAGTGCTCCGAATGGGCGGGCAGCCAGGCGAGGAGCACGGCCACGAGGGCCACGGCGGGCGTGGCCCAGACGAGGGCGAGCGTGCGTCCCACGGCCAGGAGCGACGTGGTGGCCACGAGGTACATGGCGTAGCCGACGGCGACGCCGGGCAGGACCTTTGCCAGCTGGGCTACCTCGTGGTCAGGTCCCTTGAGCACGAGCATGCCGATGGTCGCCGAGAGTGTTGCGAGAAGGCCGACGCCGACGGCAGTCAGGGCCGCCTCGCGCGAGACCCGCAGGACCTCCTCGTGGAGCCGCGACGCCGCGGCGCTCCGGAAGATCTGCGTTGTCCAGGCGTTGTTGAGGCCCGAGAGGATGGCAAACGGCCCCAGTGCGAAGACGGCCGCGGCGGCGTAGCGGCCTGCGGCCTCGGAGCCCTGGAAGAGCTGCACGAGGAAGAGGTCGCCCTGGAGCAGCACCATGATGGCGATGCTGTGGGGGAGGATGGGGAGCCCGAGCCGCAGTGCCCCCTTCACCGAGCCCGGGTCGCTCCACGGAAGCCTCGGGGATGCGAGTCTGAGCCCGACGGCCGCGGTCACGAGCATCGCCGCTGCGAAGGCCGCGAGGTAGGTGCCTGCCGTCGGGCCGAACAGCAGGATTCCCGCAAGGCCCGCGCCGTGCGCGCCGAGGGACGCTCCGCCGCTGAGCAGCACGAAGGACAGCGCGCTTCCGCGGCTGCGCAGGATGGCCTGCGAGCTCACCACGCCATTGAGCAGGCCCGTGGCGACCACGGCGAGGGCGAGCGGGACGGCGCCGGCCCTGTCCGGGGCGGCGGCCAAGTAGACCGCGGCAACGACAAGGGCGAGTGCCATGCCGAGCGAGACGTTGAAGCCGTGGATCGCCCGGGCCTTCCCCTCACCACCGTGAGGGTCGAAGTACGCCTTGCTGATGGTCAGCGGCAGGCCTGCGGAGAGGATCACCTGGCCGATCTGCAGGAGGACGATTGCGACACTCACGCGGCCCCACTCGGTCGCGTCGAGGATGCGGATCGAGAAGGGCTGGACCAGGATCGCCCCGGTCCCCTGGAGCGCAGCCCCGATCAGGTAGTAGAGGGACTGCCGGCGCCTGTCCGGGGCGGTCTCAGACACGGATGCCGAGCTGGGGGGCGGTGAGAGCCGTGCTCGCGCTCCGGGGGAGCGGGTCGGGGAGGTGCTCTAGCGGATCCTTGAGGAAGTGGAGCGGGGACGCCTTGACTTCCTCGGTGTTCGAGGCGGCCGGGGCATCGTCGGGCCGGAGCACCGCGAGCGCCTTCGCCGCCGGGGCTCCCAGCCAGTAGTCGAGGAACGGCTTGACCGTGGGGCGGTCCCAGCCGAGGACCGTGCGCAGCTCCTCGGGGCCGCGCAGGTAGTCCGCGCCCAGCTCCCGCTCGGCGATGCCCCTGAGCAGGCCGGTGTGCGGGGCCTCGGCGTAGAACTCGGGCCAGAGGTCCCGCATGTAGGCATCGGCTGTGCTCTCGGCCGCCCCGGAGACACGGAAGGCAGGACCGTAGATGCTGATCGGAGTGCCCACGCCCGCGGCGTAGACCAGCGCGGTCGCGAGACGGTTGGACACCACCTTCTCGGCGCTCATGAGCAGCCACATGACCCGGCCGAGGAAGGCGGGATCGCGGCGCTCGCCCGCCGTCGTCAGGGTGTGCCCTGCGTCCTTCCACGCGGAGACGATGTCCGGCCTGCGCATGTCGTCCACGTGCAGGCACACCACGGACGGGCCCTCGCGCTCCAGGACCTCCCGCGCGTAGCCCTCCTGGTCGCCTTCCACCGAGAGCAGGCGCGTGCCGTGGAACGGGATGACGACGGTCCCGAGCGTGGTCGGGGGGCGCACGCCCTCGGCCTCGGCAGCGCGAGCGAGGTACAGGGCGGCTGAGCCGATCGGAACCGTGGAGAAGCCGGTCTCAACGTGCGACCGCTCCTCGGACCACCCGCGGGAATTGTGCGTCCACACGAAGAGGCCGCCGCGGGGTGCCCTCGAGGCGAGGGCGGCGAAATGCGTTCCCACGGGGGAGACGTGGGTCCACCCGTGCTGGTAGAGCCCCGGGATGTGACGGGGCGCCCGGAGGCCGGCATGTGCCGCCAGAATCGCCGAATGCCCGTAGAAGTGGTTTTGGATGTCCATCCGGACGCCTTCTCCTCATCGTGCCGATGCGGCAGAATGCCGCCGCAGATCGATCCAAGCCTAGGTCACCGCGTGAAGCCCCGCCGTCCCTGCAGTCACAGCAGCCACCTCCATCACTCTGGTAGCCCACTTTGCTACCGTGGAAAGGGTATGTGTGGCCGAGAAGGACTGTGGTCGACCACAACCGTGGCCGAAAAACAGGGAGGGGACATCCCATGCCGAACCCGGACGAGGCACGGCGACGACTGCCATGGACGGCTGCCGCCGTCTCATGTGCCACCTCGATCGCGCTCGCGTCGGCGCTGTGGGTCCCCGCCTCGCAGCGGGGAGGGGACGGGCCGTCAGAGGCAGCGGGCACTCCCGCGGGCGGCGTCTCCGCCGCATCGGAGCGGCGCCCCGCGATGGACGATCCGCTGAGGCAGGAGCTGCTTGCCTCGGTGGGCGAGCACGGCGCGAGCATGGGCCAGGGCGTCCGGCGCCTCAAGTCCCACCTCGACACCCAGATCGCGCCCGCCGAAGACCCTGCCGCCCTGGCGATGGACGCGGGGGCCGCGCGGGCGGCAGACGGCGTGCCGGACGGGGGTGGGGCCGCTCAGATCGAGCCGGCGCCGTCGACAGCACCCGCACCTGCGCCGTCGACCTCGGCAACCGCGCCCGCGCCGTCGGCCGCCGCCCTCGCGCCGAGGACCGCAGCGGAAGACCTCGCGCCAGCAGCGCTCACGGCCGCCGTGCCGGCCGCGAACACCTATGTCCCCTCCGACGGGGTGCCGGGAATGGACGTGAGCGGGTGGCAGGGCGACGTGGACTGGTCGGGCGAGTACAAGAAGGGGGCCCGGTTCGCCTACGTCAAGGCGACCGAGGGCGACTTCTACAGGAGCAGCCACTTCTCGAGCCAGTACTCCGGGGCGCGCAGCGTCGGGATGATCCGCGGGGCGTACCACTTCGCGCTCCCCAGCCAGTCCTCGGCAGTCGCCCAGGCCAACTACTTCGTCGACAACGGCGGAGGCTGGAGCGCCGACGGCTGGACCCTTCCGCCTCTCCTGGACATCGAGTACAACCCCTACTCGTCGCTGGGCAACACCTGCTACAACATGTCGCCCACAGCGCTCACCACATGGCTCCGGGACTTCTCGAGGCAGGTCCTCCAGCGCACCGGCCGCACGCCCATGATCTACACCACCACGGACTGGTGGCGGACGTGCACGGGCAATGCGAGCTGGTTCGGCGCGTATCCGCTCCATATCGCGGCGTACCCGACCAACCTCGAGAGGGACTACAGGTACGGGCCCGGCGCCCTGCCGGCCAGCTGGGACTTCTACAGCGTCTGGCAGTACAGCAGCACAGGGCCGTTCGCGGGCGACTCCAACGTCTGGAACGGGACCATGACGGGCCTCAAGGCCTTCGCCTTCGGCGATGCGGAGCAGCGGCGCGAGCTGCGCTTCTCGGCCGGGGACGCCAATGGGGACCGCATCGCCGACCTCTACAGCCGGCTGCCGAACGGGACGCTGTACTTCCATCCCGGCCGTGCCGACGGGACATTCGGCCCCGCGCGGCGCATCGGCGGGGGCTGGCGCATCTACGACCGCATCGTCGGCTCCCGGGACATGAGCGGCGACGGCATCCCGGACCTGGTCGCGCGGGACGCCCTCGGGGACCTGTGGCTCTACCGTGGCGACGGGAGTGGCGGCGTCCCAGCCCGCACCCACATCGGGAAGGGCTGGTACATCTACTCGTCGCTCACCGCGGTGAACGACATGACCGGCGACGGCCGCGCGGATTTTGTCGCGGCGGAGAGCGACGGCACGGCCTGGGTGTACTCCGGCAACGGAGCGGGCGGCTTCTCCAGCCGGACCGCCGTCCAGGCCACCCTGAACGGCCGGACCCGCGTCATGGACGCAGGCGACTTCAACCGGGACGGCCGCCCCGACCTGCTGAGCATCAGCGGCGCAGGCGAGCTCATCTGGCACCGCGGCCAGAGCGGCGGCTTCGCGGCCGGCGTGGTCCTGGGCAGGGGCTGGGGCGGCTTCACCGCGGTCTTCGGCGCCGTCGATGTCAACCGTGACGGCAACGTGGATGTCGTGGCGAGGACCTCGACCGGCGACCTGAGGGTCTACGCGGGCGACGGGAGGGGCGCCTTCGCGCGGCTCGTCCGGCTCGGCGCGAACTGGGACAGCATGTCCAGGATCCTCGACGCCGGGGACCTCGACGGCGACGGCCTGACCGACGTCGCGGCCACGACGCCCACGGGCTACCTCTACCTCTATCCGGGCAACGGCCGGGGTGGCCTCCAGGCGCGGCACTACATGGGCGCCGGCTGGAACACCATGTCGGCGATCGTGCCGGCAGGGGACTTCGACGGCGACGGGGTCGACGACTTCATCGCCCGCACCACCCAGGGCGTGCTCTACCTCTACCCCGGCAACGGCAGCGGCGGCTGGCTTCCCCGCCGATTCATCGGCAACAACTGGCACACCATGACCGCCATCCTCGGTGCGGGCGACTGGACCGGGGACGGGCTGCCTGACCTCCTCGCGCGCGACTACGGAGGCACCATGTGGATCTACCCCGGCAACGGCTCCGGCGGACTCACCCCCAGGCGGGCGATGGGGAATGGCTGGAACGCCTTCTCCGACTTCGTCCCGCTCGGGGACGCGACCTCGGACGGCCTGCCCGACCTCATGGCCCGGACGGCGGACGGGACCACGTGGATCTACCCCTCGAACGGTGCCGGGTGGGTCAAACCGAGGTCCGCCTTCCAGCCGGCCTGGACCGCCCAGGCCCTCGTAGTCGGGGCGCACAGCTTCGTCGCCCCGGCCACGCCGAACCTGCTCGTCCGCGATGAAGGCGGGGTCCTGTGGCTCGCCTCCGGCGACGGCCGGGGCGGTCTCCGCGAGGTCGTGCTCGGAGGCGGGGTGCTCTAGCCCCCGGGGCCCGGACTGGCGACGGACACGCGAGAGGGCTGCCAACCCGCAGCGGCATGTGCGGGCCGGCAGCCCTCTCGTTCCTCCGCCCGCCTGCCGGCGGGCAGCTGGCTCAGCGGCCCGGCAGGGGAGCGAGGCCGGCGGCGACGACCGCCTCGATCAGCTTGAACTCGCGCTCGTCGTCGATGCTGAAGGCATGCAGCTCAGGGATCTCCACATAGCCGTGGACGCCCTCGTCGAACCAGCTCCCGCTCACCCGGCGGATGAAGTCGGCCCGCCAGACGTAGAAGTTGCCGTTGATCCGGAGGTAGCTCGCCATGTCCTGCCTGCGCACGACGCCGGCGGCCCGGGGAGCATGCCGGACGAGGACTCCGGGGTTCTCCTGGGAGGGACGGACGCCGACCCAGTCCGGATTGAAGAAGGGCTCCGAGACGGCGATCACGCCGTCCAGCGAAGGGTCGTCGTCGAGCTTGCGCAGGGCAGAGGACACGGCCTCCGCGCTGCGGGTCGGGCTCGTGGGCTCGAGCAGGAGCACACTGCTGTACTCGACGCCGTCGAGGGACTCCATCGTCTCGAGGGCGTGGCGCAGCACGAGGCTCGTCGGCGCTGTGTCGGAGGCGAGCTCGGCCGGCCGCATGAACGGCACATCCCCGCCGGACTCCCGCGCCGCCTGCGCGATCTCCTCGTCGTCCGTCGAGATGATGCACCGCACCAACGGGCCCAGCTCGCGCGCGAGCTCGATCGAGTACGCCAGCAGCGGTCGGCCGTTGAGCGGGCGGATGTTCTTGCCGGGAAGGCCCTTCGAGCCTCCGCGCGCTGGGATCACGGCGAGGACAGTCGGTGCCTGCTTGCCTGGGGCCTCTGCGTCCTGCTCGCGTGCGTCCTTGGCCGCAGCATCTTCGATCATGTGGGTGCCTGCCTCCGGTGTGGTAGTTCGCCGGCGGTCAGTCTACAGGCGCGGCCCCGGGCGCCGGGGCGGGCCTGGCGGGGCAGGCGCGGGCCCGTCCGGCTCCAGAGGAGTGCTCCGGGCGGCTCGGGCGTGCCCTGTATGCTGGCGGGGTGCTTCCTCCACTGTGCCGCCCTGCGTCGTCGTCCGGGCCGGAGAGGCCTGCAGCGCGATGACGGCATGGCTCATCCTGGGGGCGTCCGGCCACGGCCGCAGCCTCGCCTCCATCATCCGCGGCCGCGGTGAGAGGGTTGCGGGCGTGTGCGATGCGGCCGCAGGCGGGCGCGCGCCGGAAGGCTTCGGCAGCGCGGACGGGAGCCTCCCGCAGGTCTTCACGGACGACGCCGAAGCCCTCGCCTGGGCGGGCGCGGCCGGCGTCTCGATCGCCATCGGCATCGGGGACAACCGCGTGAGGGCCGCCGTGGCGGAGAAGATCCTGGCCGACGCCGGGCTGCGCCGCCTTGCCGCCCCGCTCGTGGCCGGCTCCGCGACCGTCGATGCGACGGCGCGCCTCGGCGCCCTCGCGCAGGTCGCCGAGCACGCGCACGTCGGCCCGCTCGCGTCGATCGGCGAGGCAGCCATCGTCAACACCGGGGCGATCGTGGAGCATGACGCGGTCGTAGGCCGCGCCGCGCACATCGCCCCGAAGGCTGCCGTGCTCGGGGCCGGGAGCGTGGGGGAGCTCGTCCTGATGGGCTCCGGAGCGTGCGTGCTCCCCGGCGTCTCGGTCGGCGACCGTGCCGTGCTCGGGGCCGCCGCGGTCGCGGCCCGTGACTTGGACGCTGTGGCAACATATGTAGGGGTTCCGGCACGCCGCCTCGACACAACGAAGGGAAGATCCCAGTGATCCACGACCAGGCTCAGAGGTCGGTGGCCCTCGGCCACCACAGCATCGGCTTGGCCGAAGACGTCTTCATCATCGCGGAGGCGGGCGTCAACCATGACGGCGAACTCGCGGTGGCCCACGAGCTCATCGACGTCGCCGTGGAGTGCGGCGCCAACGCCGTCAAGTTCCAGACGTTCCGGCCCGAGGCCCTGGTCTCCCAGACAGCGGGCACGACCCCATACCAGCAGGCCGCCGGCTTCGACAGCTCCCAGTCGGAGATGCTCGCGAAGCTCACGCTCCCCGAGAGCGCCTGGCGAGAGCTCCGCAGCCACTGCGACGACGAGGGCATCACGTTCCTGTCGACCCCCTTCGACTACCAGAGCGCCGAGCTCCTGGCCGAGCTGGGCGTCCCGGGCATGAAGCTGGGCTCCGGCGAGCTGACCAACCTCCCGTACCTCGCCGCCGTCGCCGACTTCGGCATCCCGCTCATCCTTTCGACCGGCATGGCGAGCCGGGAGGAGATCGCCCAGGCGCTCGAGGCGACGCGGAACTCGCCGCTGACGTTCCTCCTCCACTGCGTATCCGCGTACCCCGCGCCCCTGGCCGACGCCAACCTGCGCGCCATCCCCGCCATGCGCGAGGAGTTCGGCGTCGAGGTCGGATGGTCGGATCACACTGAGGGCAGCGTCACGGCGGTGGCCGCGACTGCGCTCGGCGCGACCATCCTCGAGAAGCACATCACGACGGACAGGACCCGCCGTGGCCCCGACCACGCTGCATCGCTCGAGAAGGCCGAGTTCGCCGCCTACGTCCGCGACGTGCGCGACGTGAGCCTCGCGCTCGGAGACGGTGTCAAGCGCCGCATGCCCAGCGAGACCGCGAACGCCCACCTCGTGCGCCGGTCGTACCACGCTGCGAAGGACCTCCCCGTGGGAACGGTCATCGGTGCTGACGATGTCGCCATCCTCCGGCCCGAGGGCGGCCTCCACCCCGGGGCCCAGGTTGTGGGCCGGACCGTGTCGAAGGCCGTCGCGGCGGGGTCCCCCCTGCGTGAGGACGACCTGGCCTAGATGCGGGTCCTAGCCTTCGTTGGTACCCGCGCGGACCTCTTCCCCTTGGGACCGGTCCTCCGGAAGCTCGGCGAGAACGCCGGAGTCGGCCTCCACGTCGCCACCGCGGTCGGATTCCAGGAGGGCGCGGCTGCGGGCCAGCTGCTCGACGCGGGCCTTGCAGGCCTCGCCTTCGAGCACCACGACCTCGGGCTGCACCTGCCCGAGATCACCGTGGCCGCCCAGGCCGCGGCGGGTGCCGAGCTCTCGCTGCGCATGTCCGCCCTGCTCCGGGAGGTCTCGCCCGAGGCCCTCGTGGTTCTCGGAGACCGCTGGGAGCTCATGTACGCCGTCCCGCCCGCTGTGCTCTCGGGAACCCGGGTCGTCCACCTCCACGGGGGAGAGGTGACGGAGGGCGCCCTCGACGAGCGGGTCCGCCACGCCATGACCAAGCTGGCCGACCAGCACTGCGTCAGCACCGCGGGCGCCGGCCGGCGCGTCGCGCAGCTCGGCGAGTCGGCGGACAGGATCCATGTGACGGGCGCGCCCGGGCTGGACCGCTTCGCCGGCGTGGAGCCGCTTTCGCCGCAGGAGTTCGAGGAGGCCCTCGGGGTTCCGCTCGTGCGACCAGCGGTCCTCGCCACGTACCACCCGCCCACTGCAGGCTCAGGCGTCGACGTCCGCGCCTCTGCAGAGGGTCTGTTCGGCGAGGTGGTCGCTCAGGCAGGCAGTGCCGTCATGACCTATCCGGGGTTCGACGCCGGCCGCGACGAGATCATCGGGGTGCTCGAGGGAATCGCCCGCAGCGCTCTCCCGCACGTGGCGGTGCGCGAGAACCTCGGATCCCTGTACCCGAGGGTCCTGGCGACGGTCGACGCCGTCGTGGGGAACTCGTCGTCGGGCATCCTCGAGGCCGCGAGCTTCGGCCTCCCCGTGGTCAACGTGGGCGACCGGCAGAAGGGGCGCGAGTGCGGGGCGAACGTGCTGCACTGCGCGGAGGACCGGCAGGCTGTGGCGGATGCCATGCGGCAGGCCCTGAGCCCCGGATTCCGGGCGTTGAGCTCCCAGACGGCGAACCCCTACGGCGACTCCCGCGCCGCGGGCCGGATCGAGGGCGTTATTGTCAACAGTGGATCGACGGGCTTGGCAAAGAAGTTCGTCGACGTGGAGGAAGGAGAGAACAGTGGCGACTCCTGAGGCTTCCCTGAAGAGCTTCTGCGTCGGGCCCGAGGCCACTGTCCGAGAGGCACTCGCGGCTATCGACCGGGGTGCGTCCCGCATCGCCCTCGTCGTCGACGGCGACGGGCAGCTCCAGGGCATTGTCACCGACGGCGACATCCGCCGGAGCCTCCTCAAGGGCGCGCACCTGGACTCCCCGGTGCTGCCCTACGTCAACGCGAGCCCGCGCGTGGTCGGCCGCGACGTGACGCGCGCCTCCGTGCTGGACATGATGCGCAGCCTGCGCATCAGCGAGGTCCCGATCGTGGACGCTGCCGGGCGCCTCGCGGGCCTGCACACCCTGACCGACATGGTGGGGCGGCCCACGCTCAAGAACGCCGCCGTCATCATGGCCGGAGGCAAGGGGACGCGCCTCGGTGCCCTCACGAAGGACACCCCGAAGCCGCTCATGACGGTCGCGGACCGGCCGATCATCGACTGGATCATCCTCGGCCTCGTGGAGTCCGGGGTGCGCGAGGTCTTCGTCTCGGTCGCCTACCTCGCGCACAAGATCGTCGAGCACCTCGGAGACGGCTCGCAGCTGGGCTGCACCATCAACTACCTCCACGAGGACCCCGAGAAGCCCCTCAACACGGCAGGGGCACTGGGCCTCTTCCGCAAGGAGCACGGGCAGATCGACGAGTCCCTCATCGTCACCAACGCCGACCTCATGGCGCGCTACTCCGCGCGGGACCTCCTCGACTTCCACGAGGCGAACGAGTCGGCGCTGACGATCGTGTCCCGCACCTACACGCACCAGGTTCCGTTCGGCGTCCTCGAGCTCGGGGACAACCGGCTCGTCCAGGGCGTGACGGAGAAGCCGACCCTCGGCTTCGAGATCAGCGCCGGGATCTACGCCGTCCGGCCCGAGACCCTCGACCTCGTCCCGTACATGGAGCCCTACTCGATGCCCGACCTCGTGAAGGCCTGCATCGACACCGGCCGGAACGTCGCCGCGTGGCCCATGGAGTCGGACTGGATCGACGTCGGAACACCCAAAGACCTAGCAACTGCGAAAGGCCAGTGAGACATGGAGTACGAAGACATCTCAGGAAAGACCGTTGTCGTCACCGGCGCGGACGGCTTCATCGGGAGCCACGTGACCCAGCGGCTCATCGCCGAGGGCGCGAATGTCCGGGCCCTGTGTGTCTACAACTCGAACGGCTCCTACGGCTGGCTCGACGACCTCTCGCCCGAGGAGCGGGACGCAGTCGACCTCCGGCTCGGAGACATCCGTGACGCCGAGTTCGTCTCGGACCTCGTCGAGGGCTCGGACGTCGTCCTCCACCTCGCAGCGCTCATCGCGATCCCGTACTCGTACCAGGCGCCGCGCTCCTACGTGGAGACCAACGTCACCGGTACGCTGAACGTCCTCGAGGGAGTACGGCGCCACGGCGTCGGACGCCTCGTGAACACCTCGACCTCCGAGGTCTACGGCACCCCCAGGACTGTGCCGATCACGGTCGAGAACGAGCTCCGCGGCCAGTCGCCGTACAGCGCCACCAAGATCGCCGCAGACAAGCTGTGCGAGGCGTGGGCCAGCTCGTTCGAGACCCCCGTGGTGGTCCTCCGCCCCTTCAACACCTACGGTCCCCGCCAGTCGGCGCGCGCCGTCATCCCGACGGTCCTGCAGCAGATGATCGCGGGCGCGGAGACGATCCGTCTGGGCTCGCTCCTGCCGCGCCGCGACTTCACCTTCGTCGAGGACACCGCGGACGGCTTCCTCAAGGCGGCCACCGCAAGGATCCCGCTCGAGGGCCAGGTCATCCAGCTGGGCACCGGCACCGACGTGAGCATCGGCGACCTCGTCGAGATGGCCGCCAAGGTGACTGGCTCGAATGCCGAGGTTGTCACCGAGGACGTGCGCGTGCGGCCCGAGGCGAGCGAGGTCATGCACCTGCTGTCCGACCCGGCGCAGGCGCTGCGCGAGCTCGGCTGGGCGCCGACTGTCGGCCTCGAGGAGGGCCTGCGCCGCACCGCCGAGTGGATCGCCGCACGCGGCGTCGACGCCCGGGCGGCGGCGAAGTATGTCCGCTAGCCCAGGCAAGGCGGTGATGGACCGGATTCCCCTCGCCGTCCCGAACATCGGCAGCCGCGAGGCGGAGCTCCTCGACGACGCCATCAAGAGCGGGTTCGTCTCCTCCGTCGGTCAGTACGTGAGCGAGTTCGAGTCGCGGTTCGCGGCCTACGTCGGCGCCAAGCACGCCGTCGCCTGCTCCTCGGGCACCGCGGCGCTGCACATCGCGATGCGCCTGGCCGGGATCCGGCCCGGAGACGTCGTGGCCGTCTCGGACTTCACCTTCATGGCCAGCTCGAACGCCGCGTCCTACCAGTTCGCGGACCTCCTCCTGGTCGACTCGGACGAGGCGTCCTGGTGCATGGACGTGCCCCTGCTCCGTGCCGAGCTCGAGCGGCGCCGGGCGGCAGGGGAGAGGCTTCCGAAGGCGATCGAGATCGTCCACATTCTGGGCCAGCCGGCGGACGCGCACGCGGCGCGGGAACTCGCGGACGAATTCGGGATGGTCCTCATCGAGGACGCGGCCGAGGCGCTGGGCGCCACCTGGACCTCGGGTCCGCTCGCCGGACGCCACGTGGGCACGGTCGGCCACTTCGGTGCGTACTCGTTCAACGGGAACAAGATCATGACCACCGGCGGCGGCGGCATGCTCGTGACCGACGACGAGGACCTGGCCCGCCGCGCCAAGCACCTCTCGACCCAGGCGAGGATGCCCGACCGCGGCTACCTCCACGACGAGGTCGGCTTCAACTACCGGCTCACGAACCTCGCTGCTGCGCTCGGCGTGGCCCAGCTCGAGCGGCTGGACGAGTTCGTCCAGACGAAGCGGCGGATCGCGCACCGCTACAGCGAGGCGTTCTCGGGCACCGCGCTCGAGGTGCCACCGGACCTCCAGGAGACCGCCTCGACCTATTGGCTGTACTCGGTCAAGGTGCCGGGGACGGACGGCACCGAGGCGCGCGACGCGCTGCAGGACCACCTGGCCCACGCGGGGATCGAGTCCCGTGCCCTCTGGCGCCCGCTGCACATGCAGCCTCCACTGCGGGACGAGGAGCGGCTCGGCGGCTCGGTCAGCGAGGAGCTGTTCAGGCGCGGGCTCTCGCTGCCCTGCTCCACGGACCTCAGGGACTCCGACCAGGACCGCGTGATCGAGAGCGTGCTCGACTGGTGCGCGAAGCGGGCCCTTTCGGGATAGCTGTGCTGGCCCCAGGGACGCCTGAGCCCGAGTGACAGGCGCCCCGCAGGCGCAAGGCGCCCGTCCGGAACCATCCGGTCGGGCGCCTTGTGCTCTCCGGCCGTGCACTTGTCCACAGGTTTCCAGAGCGTTCCCTCCGCGTTTGCCGGATCCGCTAGTCTGACGGTGCCGCGGGGCAGACCGCCGGCATCCGTCAAGGGGGGAATCCGTGGACGCAGTGCGCATCGTCGAGGGCGAAGTCCGTGAGCTCGTCAGGCTCCGCGGCATCGATCCGCTGAGCCAGACGGGCGAGGTCCGTCGGCTCGTCGATGCAGCAGTCGTCGACTACGACGAGCGCGCGCTCCTCGGCGCGGTACCGCCGCTCGGCGCACTCGAGGAGGCCCGCAAGCGCGTCTTCGACGCGGTCGCTGGATTCGGTCCGCTCCAGCCGTTCCTCGACGATCCGACCATCGAGGAGATCTGGATCAACTCCCCGACCGAGGTCTTCGTGGCCCGGAACGGCGAGTCCGAGCTGACCGGCGTCATGCTCACCCAGGAGCAGGTGCGTGATCTCGTGGAGCGCATGCTCAAGTCCTCGGGACGCAGGCTCGACCTCTCGAGCCCTTTCGTGGACGCAGCCCTCCCCGACGGATCCCGCCTCCACGTGGTCATCCCTGACGTGACGCGGAGGCACTGGGCCGTGAACATCCGCAAGTTCGTCGTCAAGGCGACCAGGCTCGACCATCTGGTGGAACTCGGCTCGATCACACCGCACGCAGCCCGGTTCCTCGCGGCGGCCGTGTCCGGCGGCCTCAACATCCTCGTGTCCGGGGCCACCCAGGCCGGCAAGACTACGATGCTCAACTGCCTCGGCGCCTCGATCGGCTCGCGGGAGCGGGTGGTGACGGTCGAGGAGATCTTCGAGCTGCAGTTCCCGCTGCGCGACGTCGTCGGACTCCAGTGCCGCCAGCCGAACCTCGAGGGGACAGGCGAGATCCCGCTGCGCCGCCTTGTGAAGGAAGCCCTGCGAATGCGCCCCGACCGCCTCGTCGTCGGGGAGGTGCGGGAGGCGGAGAGCCTCGACATGCTCATCGCCCTCAATTCAGGACTCCCGGGCATGTGCACCATCCACGCCAACTCGGCGCAGGACGCCGTCACGAAGCTGTGCACCCTTCCCCTCCTTGCAGGGAGCAACATCTCCTCCGCATTCGTCGTGCCGACGGTGGCGGCGTGCATCGACCTCATCGTGCACTGCACGCGCCATCCCAACGGCCGCCGCCAGGTGAGCGAGATCCTCGCCCTCGGGCAGCGCGTGGAGGGCGGCGTCATCGAGACCTCCACGGTGTTCTCGCTCGACGCTGACGGTGTACTGCGCCCGGGCGCCACCGGGCTGCCCGCCGTGGAGAAGTTCGCGCGCGCAGGGATCGACGTCGCATCCCTCCTCGAGGCGGCCTGATGGCAGCGGTGCTCGGCCTCCTCGGAGGCATCGGGCTGTTCCTCGTATGGTGGTCCTTCTGGCCGATGCCCCGCAGGCGGCCGCGTCCGCAGCGACCCGGCCGCCTTGCGGTCCTCATCCAGCAGGCCGGCATCCAGAGGGTCACGCCGCTCGGCCTCGTGCTCTCGAGCGCAGGGCTCGGCCTCTTCGTGGCGCTCCTGTTCGCGGTCGTGACCGGGGCCGCCCCCGTGGGCCTCTGCTTCGGCCTCTTCGCGGCGATGCTGCCGCTCTCGCTTGTCAAGTGGCAGGCGGCCCGCCGCGCGGCAGTCCTGCGCGAGCTGTGGCCGGACGTGGTGGACCACCTGCGCTCGGCGATCCGGGCTGGCCTGTCCCTGCCCGAGGCGCTCATCCAGCTCGGATACAAGGGGCCGGAGCAGCTCAGGGAAGTGTTCCTGGACTTCGGGGCCGACTACCGGTCGGGAGGCAGCTTCGGCATCGCCCTGGACCGGCTCAAGGACCGCCTCGCTGACCCCGTGGCCGATCGGATCGTGGAGGCGCTGCGGCTCACACGGGAAGTGGGCGGCTCGGATCTGGGGCGCCTCCTCGGCACCCTCGGCGAGTTCCTCCGCGAGAGCGCACGCACCAGGGCCGAGCTGGAGGCGCGCCAGTCATGGACGGTCAACGCGGCACGGCTCGCCGTCGCAGCGCCGTGGGCAGTGCTCCTGCTCATGTCCACCCGGCCCGAGGCGATGGCCGCCTACGCGAGCGCGACAGGCATGGCGGTGCTCGTCGTCGGCCTTGCCGTATCCCTCTTCTGCTACCGCCTCATGCTGCGCATCGGCGCGCTCCCGCAGGAAGGCCGGGTCCTCGGATGAGCGGCCTCACCGCTCTGACGGTCCTCACGGGCGCCACTCTCGGAGTGGGCCTCTGGCTCACGTTCGTCCGCCTGCCGGTCATGCGGCGGACCACGTTCACAGAGCGAGTGGCTCCCCAGCTGCGGTCCGTCGACCACCGGTCCCGGCTCCTGCGGCAGGAGCCGACGAGCGTGACGCCGTTCGGCCCGCTCGAGCAGATCCTCAGGCCACTCCTGCATGACGCGGTGGGCTCCCTCTCGAAGCTGAATCTGGGCAACGCCGCCCTGAACCGCCGCCTCGCCCAGGCGGGGTCGTCCAAGACGGCGGTGGACTTCCGTGCGGAGCAGGTCCTCTGGGCAGGCGGCGCCTTCGTGCTCGCCATGGGGGCCGTCGTCGCCACAGCGTTCGCCGGCCGCCTGAATGCCGTCTTCGGCGTGCTCATGGTCGTGGCGGCGACAGCTGCGGGCTTCATGGCACGGGACTACATGCTCGGCGGGGCGATCATGAGGCGCAAGCAGCGCATCCTCAGCGAATTCCCGTCCATCGCGGACATGATGGCCCTCGCCGTCGGCGCCGGGGAGACGGCCGCCGGTGCCCTCGACCGCACCGCGAAGACCTCGACCGGCGAACTCGCCAAGGAGTTCGGCACGGTGCTCGCGGACACCCGTGCAGGAATGCCGCTGACGGCTGCTCTCCAGTCGATGGCCGACCGGGTCGACCTCGCGCCGATCACGCGGTTCACGGCTGGGCTCGTCGTGGCGATCGAGAGGGGGACCCCGCTCGCTGACGTCCTGCGCGCCCAAGCCCAGGACGTGCGCGACGTCGCCAAGCGGGAGCTCATGGAGGCGGCGGGCAAGAAGGAGATCGCGATGATGGTGCCGCTCGTCTTCGGCGTCCTGCCCCTCACGGTCGTCTTCGCCGTCTATCCGGGGATCGCAGCAGTGACCCTCGGCCTCTGACGCCGCGGCGCACGGACCACCGCACCACTGGCAGATGCACCTGAAGAAAGACTCACCAAGAACCGATCAACGGGGGGAAGGAACACCATGGAGAAGATGATCACTGCGAGGGTCATGCTCGCCGCGCTCGCCGCCGGCCTGACGGCGCGCGTCAGGCTTGCGCTGGGGACCGAGCCGGGAGAGGGGGAACGGGGCGATGTCCCCGGCTGGGTCATGATCACGCTCATGTCTGCCGTGCTCGTGATGGGCCTCCTCGCGATCGCGGGGCCGGCTCTCGAGGGCCTCTTCCAGCAGGCCATCGGCAAGGTCAGCAAGTAGACGGTGGGGACGCCGCGGGAAGGCCTGCGCGGCGGTGAGCGCGAGCGGGGCGCCGCCGTGACGGATTTCGTCCTCGTGGGCGGCCTGCTCACCGTGCTCGCGCTCGCCGTGGTCCAGTTGGCCCTCGTGCTGCATGTCCGCAACGTCCTCGTCGACGCCGCGGCCTCGGGCGCCCGCTACGGCACCTTGGCAGACCGCACACCGGAGGACGCGAGGCAGCGCGCGGCCGAGCTCATCACCGCAACGGTGGGCGCCGACTATGCGCGCAGCATCAGCGTCAGCCAGGCCGACTTCGCCGGGGCCCGGAGCCTCGAGGTCAGGGTGACCGCGCCGATCCCCGTCGTGGGGCTGATCGGCCCGGGAGGGACCATGGAGGTGGCTGGCCATGCACCGGTCCAGTGAGACGGCACCGCTCCGGCGCCGCTGGCCGCGTCTGGACGGGTCCGGCCCTCCAGCGCGGGGCGAGGACGGGAGCGCCGTCGTGGAGTTCGTGTTCCTCGGCCTGATGGTCCTCGTGCCCGTCGTGTACTTCGTGCTGACGGTCGGCTCGCTGCAGGGCGCGGCCTTCGCCGCGGCCGGGGCGGCGGACCACGCGGCCAAGTCCTACGCCCAGGCTGCCGACGAGGAGGCGGCGCACGCGGCTGCTGCTGCGTCCGTGCGCGTGGCGATGGCAGACTTCGGGATGGCCGGGCACAGCGCCCGGCTCGAGCTCTCCTGTGACCGCAGCCCCTGCCTGCAGGCGGGGGCCGCGGTTTCCGCGACCGTACACGTGGACGTCCCGCTTCCCTTCAGCCCGGTGGCAGAGGGCTTCGGGCTCACGGTGGGGCGGGTCGACGCCTCGGCAACCCAGATCGTCGGGAGGTTCCGGTGACGCGCGGGCTCAAGTCCAGGGACCGCCGTGCCGTGCCCGCGGGGAGCCGTGCCGCCCGGATTCCCCGCTGTTCTGCCCGGATCGCCGGCTGGGCCGCCAGGGTCCGCCGCTGCGCTGGGGGCGACGAGTCGGGGCAGATCATTGTCCTCGTCATCGGATTCGCCGTGCTGTGCCTCCTCGTCGCCACGACGGTCATGGGAGTCTCAGCCGTGTACATCGAGCACAAGAAGCTCCTCTCCGCGGCCGACGGCGCCGCGGTCGCTGCTGCGGACAGCTTCACCATTGCAGCTGCGGCCTCGGGCGACGCCCCACCCGCGGCGGCGCTGTCCGCCGAGAGGGTGCGCGGCGTCGTCGTGGGCTACCTCGAGCGGGACGGGACGCCAGCGCGGTTCGACCGCCTCGTCGTCGCCTCGGCGACGGGAACCCCGGACGGCCGCACCGCCACGGTGAGCCTCAGCGCTGTGGCTCATGTACCTGTGGCGGGCTTCCTGCTCCCGGACGGCGTCCCGATCCAGGCCACGTCGAGCGCCCGGGCCCGACTCGTCCGCTAGGGCACGGACCGCGGCGCCTGCGGCAGCAGCTGCGAGCGGGCGGCCTCCGCCTGCGGAATGGCGTAGCCTTGGATGGTTATGGCTGAGATCGACTTTTCCGCAGAGATCCGAGCGCTTCGCGCCACCCACGCCTCGATCGAGCAGGTGACCGACGTCGACGCGCTGCGTGCGGAGATCGCCGAGCTGAGCGAGGCCGCCGGCGCGCCGGACCTGTGGGACGATCCGTCCAAGGCCCAGGCCGTCACCTCGCGCCTCTCGCACCGCCAGTCCGAGCTCGAGCGGGTCGAGAAGCTGGGGGAGCGGATCGACGACCTCGAAGTTCTCGTCGAGCTCTCCCAGGAGGAGGGCGACGCCGACTCCCTCGCCGAGGCGTCCAAGGAGTTCGAGTCGATCCGCAAGTCCCTCGAGGAGCTCGAGGTCGTCACGCTCCTCAACGGCGAGTACGACGAGCGCGAGGCTGTCGTCACCGTCCGCGCCGGCGCAGGCGGCGTTGACGCGGCCGACTTCGCGGAGATGCTCATGCGCATGTACCTGCGCTGGGCGGAGCGCCGCGGCTACTCCACCAAGGTGATGGACACTTCCTATGCGGAGGAGGCCGGGCTCAAGTCGGCCACGTTCGAGGTCAACGCCCCGTTCGCGTACGGAACCCTCTCCGTCGAGGCTGGCACGCACCGTCTGGTGCGCATCAGCCCGTTCGACAACCAGGGCCGGCGGCAGACCTCCTTCGCAGCGGTCGAGGTCATCCCTCTCATCGAGCAGACGGACCACATCGACATCCCGGACAACGAGATCCGCGTCGACGTCTTCCGCTCCTCCGGCCCGGGCGGCCAGTCGGTCAACACGACCGACTCCGCGGTCCGCCTCACCCACATCCCCACCGGCATCGTCGTGTCGATGCAGAACGAGAAGTCGCAGCTGCAGAACCGCGCCGCCGCGATGCGCGTCCTCCAGTCCCGCCTCCTCCTGCTCAAGAAGGAGCAGGAGGACGCCGAGAAGAAGGCGCTCGCGGGTGACGTCAAGGCCTCCTGGGGCGACCAGATGCGCTCCTACGTGCTCAACCCGTACCAGATGGTCAAGGACCTGCGCACCGACCACGAGGTGGGCAACACCTCCGCCGTGCTCGATGGCGACATCGACGGCTTCATCGACGCCGGCATCCGCTGGCGTGCCGGCCAGCGGCAGGGCGCGGCCGACTAGGCCGCCGCAGGACAGCGACGGGCGTCAGCCGGCCAGGGTCAGCCCCGCGAAGGAGCCCGGGAGCGCCCGCGGGGCCACGAGGCTGCCGCCGGAGAGCCCGTAGTACACGGCCGTCCCGTCGGTCCGCACCGCGATGATCCCGGCGCCCGCCCCTGTCAGGAAGCCCTCGACGACCCGGAACGAGCGGACCGCGGACCAGTCCGCTGCGAGGGTGCGCCGCGGCGCCGCAGCCGGCACCACGTCCCCGGTCCCCTTCGCCACGCTCAGCACCCCGCCGCTGAGCACGAGCGCGTCATCGAGCCCGTCCCCGTCCACGTCGGCGATCCCCAGCTGGGCGCCGGATGGCACGGTCGTCACGGAAGCGCGCTGGACGAGGTCGGTCAGTCCCGGGTTGTTGGGGTAGAGGAACACGGCACCCGAACCGTCCCGCGCCAGGAGCTGGGGGAGCCGGTTCCGCTCGCACCACTCGCCGACGGCCAGCCCGTACCCGGCCCAGCCGGACTGGCCCAGGACCGCCGCGGTGCCGAACCCGCCCTCGAGCCTGCCGGGCAGGAGGGTGACGCGGCCGTCTCCGCCCTGGACGAGCACGTCGTAGACGCCGTCCCTGTCCCAGTCGGCGGTCAGCGCGCGGACAGACCCGGACAGGCCCTGTGCGATGGCGCGGCGCGCACCGAGCGCCCCGGTGCCGGTGGCGGGATAGTGCCAGAGGGTTCCTGCGGCGTCGACCGCGACCACGTCACCCGGCCCGGTGATGGAGGCGGAGGAGAGGTCGCGCGTGGGGGGCATGTGGCGCGCGGTGGGCGTGCACTGCGTGACGGGCTGGGGCAGTGAGCCGGGCGGGGTGGGCGAGGGCGCCGTGGATCCGGGGGCGTCAACCGTCCCGGCCGGCAGCGCGGAGTAGCCGAACAGGTTCACGACCCCCCACGTCGCGTAGCGCGTGGGGGTGGTCTGCCACGTGCCGTCCGTGAACGTGATCCCGACGCCCATGACGTTGAGCCGCGGGTCGATGAGGATCGCGTTGTGGGCGGGGGAGTTCTTCCACCAGGCGACCATCTCGGCGGTGTTCCGGTCCCACCGGACGGCGATCACCTCGCCTGCGCCACGGTCGGGGGAGAGCGCCCTCGGATCGGTCCAGAACGAGGGCCGGTGCTCGATCACCTCGCGGGAGGCGATGCTGTCCGACCATTCCTGCGCGAGGCCCGCGACCGTGGCGTGGTACAGGATCCGGCCGAGCCCTAGGGAGGCGCGGTAGGCGTTGATCGCGTCGAAGACGGCGCGGATCTGGGCCGAGTTGTCGTCGCGCACGAGATGCTCCGTGCTCGCCGCAAGGGCCTGGACGGACGTCACGCTCGGCGTGATCGAGGTGTCCTCGACGTGCACGGGCGCGGGCTCGGGGAGCGGCGGGGGGCCGGGGTCGCGGCCCACGGGCTCGGCGAGCACGACGTCGGGGGCGGACCGTCCCGGGGAGGGCACGGCCAAGGCGGTGGCCGGCTTGGCCCGGGCGTCGGCGGGCTGGCCTGCAGCGGCGGACTGCGCCGGGGAGGGCGCCGCGACGGCCGACGACGCGGTGCCCGACGGGGTCGGCGAGGCAGCGGGGGGAGCGCACAGTGAGCCCAGCAGCACAATGCCCACGACGGCCAGCCTCTTCATCGGTCCCCTCTCGATGCGCCTCCACCCGATCCTGCCCCAGCCTAGGCGGTATCCCGACACGCCACACGGGTTCGGCCGGTCATCCGCGCCATGGAGCTTATAGTCGACCCGCCGGTGCGTTTTCCCCCGACAGGAGCCCGTGCACCGGTGGGCGGCGCTTCGTGCGTCCCCACGGGCCGGAAATGCCATGATCCGCTTCGAGAATGTCACCAAGGTCTACGACCGGAACGCGCGTCCCGCACTCGACTCCGTCTCGCTCGAGATCGAGCGGGGGGAATTCGCCTTCCTCGTCGGCGCCTCCGGATCCGGCAAGTCCACCTTCCTCCGCCTTGTGCTGCGCGAGGACCGCGCCACGAGCGGCGGCGTGTTCGTGGCCGGCCAGAATGTCGCCGCGCTCTCGAGCTGGCGCGTGCCGCGCCTGCGCCGCGGGATCGGCGTCGTCTTCCAGGACTTCCGCCTCCTTCCGCAGAAGAACGTGTTCGCGAACGTCGCCTTCGCGATGCAGGTGATCGGGAAGAGCCGCGCGATCATCCGTGACGCGGTGCCCGAGGTGCTCAAGACCGTGGGCCTCGAGGGCAAGGCCCACCGCATGCCCCATGAGCTCTCCGGCGGCGAGCAGCAGCGCGTCGCGATCGCGCGCGCCGTGGTGAACCGGCCCGGCATCCTCCTCGCCGATGAGCCCACCGGGAACCTGGATCCCGCGACGTCGCAGGGGATCATGGCGATCCTGGACAAGATCAACCAGAACGGCACCACGGTCGTCATGGCCACCCACGACACCGACATCGTCAACTCGATGCGCAAGCGGGTCATCGAGCTCAAGGACGGTGTCGTCATCCGGGACGAGGCGAAGGCGCTCTACACGTCCATGATGCCCACGGTGCAGCAGGGCCGTCCCGGCGCGGCGCGCCGGCCGGGCGCAGTCCCGCGGCCGGTGCGCGTGGGGGAGGGCGAGGGCGCATGAGGCTCGCATTCATCCTCGGGGAGATCGGGGGCGGGCTCCGCCGCAACGTCTCGATGGTCGTCTCGGTCATCCTCGTCACGTTCGTGTCACTCACGTTCGTCGGCGCGGCCGGCATGCTCCAGATGCAGATCAGCCAGATGAAGGGCTACTGGTACGACCGCGTCCAGGTCGCGATCTTCCTGTGCGGCGAGGGGTCCACTGCGCCCGGGTGCGCCTCTGGACCGGTCACCGCCGACCAGCAGAAGGCCCTCTCCGGCCTGCTCGAGTCGCCTGCAGTCGCCCAGTACATCAGCGACTACCACTTCGAGACCCAGGAGGAGGCCTACGGACACTTCAAGGAGCAGTTCGCCAACTCCCCGATCGTCGACTCGGTGACGCCCGAGCAGCTGCCCGCCTCCTTCCGGATCAACCTCAAGGACCCGGAGAAGTACCAGATCATCAGCGAGACGTTCTCCTCCCAGCCCGGAGTCGAGACCGTGATCGACCAGCGGCAGCTCCTCGAACGGCTCTTCTCGGTCATGAACGGCGCCTCGCTCGTCGCGATCGTCATCGCGGGGATCATGATCGTGTGCGCGATCCTGCTCATAGCCACGACCATCCGGCTCTCGGCCTTCAGCAGGAGGCGCGAGACCGGGATCATGCGCCTGGTCGGCGCCTCCAAGCTCATGATCCAGCTGCCGTTCGTGCTCGAGGGCGTCATCGCCGCAGCGGTCGGTGCGGTGCTCGCGGCCGGCACCCTGTGGGCAGTCGCCCGATTCTTCCTCGGCGAGGTCCTCGCCAAGCAGTACCCGGACACGGCGTTCATCTCGCCGTCTCAGACGCTCGTGCTGGCGCCGCTGCTCATCCTCTTGGGCGCGGTGCTCGCGGGCGTGTCGTCGATGCTGACCCTCCGTCGGTATCTCAAGGTCTGAGCGGCAGGAGGCCATCATGGTGGACATGGACGAACGCGCAGTGCATCACCCCGCTCCCGGACCGCGCCGGATCAGCACCCGGGCCCGCAGGGCAGGCGGCGCAGTGCTCGCGGCTGCCCTCCTGGCGGTGCTCGTCGCGTCGGGGCCGGCGGCGACCGCCGACGAGCTGGACGACCAGAAGGAACGGCTCGCCCAGCAGGCAAGGGAGACGCAGCAGTCCCTCGAGTTCCTCGACGGGAGGATCGCGAAGACCGCGGCGGATCTCGCAGCACACCGCGCGAAGCTGCCCGGCGCCCAGCAGGCCCTGCTCGAGGCCCAGGGGCGTGTCACGGCGGCGACGAACGAGGTACGGGCTCTCGCCGTCCGCGTGGACGCCGCGCAGCAGTCGAAGGCGAAGATCACGGCCCAGATCGAGGCGGACCGCGGCAAGATCGACGAGACCAAGAAGCTCATCGGGCAGATCGCGAGCCAGGCCTACAAGAGCGGCGGCGTGCCCTCGAACCTGTCGCTCATCTTCGGGTCCTCGGGGGGCGGGAGCCTCGCGGGGTCGATCGACCTCGCAGACCAGGCCATGCGCAGCCAGAACGTCGCGCTCGAGAAGCTCTCCCAGCAGAGCGCCGCGAACGTCAACGCCGAGGCGCGCCTCGCAGCGGTGGAGGCCGAGATCACCGATCTGAAGGCCCAGGCGGACGAGGCGCTGCGCAAGGAGCAGGCGGCCCGGGACGAGGCAGCGAGCCGCAAGGCGGAGGTCGACCGGCTCATCGCCTCCACGAGCCGCCTGAACTCCGAGCTCGAGGCCGCCCGCCCTGCGATCAGGGAGAAGATCGCGGCCCTCAAGGAGCAGCAGGACAGGGTCGCGGCGCAGATCGTCGAGCGCGACCGGAGGCTGCGCGAGGCGTGGCTCGCAGAGCAGCGCCGCATCGCGGAGCAGCGCGCTGCGGAGGCGCGCCGGGCGGCACTCGCCGCCGGCCGCGCCGCGGCCGAGGCCGAGGCGGCCGCCCGCGCGGCCCGCGAGTCGGCCACCCAGACCGGCTCGCCGTCGGCCTTCGGCCTCATGAACCCGTTCAGGGGAGTGCCCATCACCTCGGGCTTCGGCTGGCGGGCCACTCCGCCGGGGTCGATCGACTTCTACGGCACGGGGGGCTACATGCACACGGGCATCGACTTCGGCGCCGCGTGCGGGACCCCGATCTACGCCCCCGCCGCCGGCACCGTCACCACGGCCGGATGGCTCAACAATGGCGGCGGCAACACGGTGATGATCTCCCACGGCGTGGTCCAGGGGAACTCGCTCACCACCGTCTTCTACCACAACAGCACGGTGGCGGTCGGGGCCGGGCAGCGCGTGAGCCAGGGCCAGCTGATCGCCTACTCGGGCACCTCCGGCAACTCCACCGGATGCCACTCGCACTTCGAGACGTGGCTCAACGGTTCGCCGGTGGACCCGATGCAGCTGCTGTAGCCCGTTAGGCTGCTGCAGCCCCTTGCGCTGCTGCAGCCCGATGCCGCTGCTGTAGACTGGACGTCCCCGTCAAGGGCCGCCGGATCCACGCGTGACCGGCCGGCTCCCTGGGCCACCCGACCGATTCGACCGAGGAGTGCAGCCGTGCCGAAAGAGAGTGGCCGGAAGGTTGTGGCCACCAACCGCAAGGCCCGGCACGAGTACACGATCCTTGACACGTGGGAGGCCGGACTCGTCCTCATGGGCACCGAGGTGAAGTCGCTGCGCGAGGGCCACATTGCCCTCGGGGACGGCTTCTGCCAGTTCTCCGGCGGTGAGCTGTGGCTCGAGGCCGTCAACATCCCCGAGTACACTCAGGGCTCGTGGACCAACCACCCCTCGAAAAGGCGGCGCAAGCTGCTGCTGCACCGCGAGGAGCTGGCGAAGATCGAGCAGAAGGTCAATGAGGCTGGCCTGACGGTCGTCCCGCTGCAGGTCTACTTCAACGACGGCCGCGCGAAGGTCGAGATCGCCCTCGCGCGGGGCAAGAGGGACTACGACAAGCGGCAGGCCCTGCGTGAGGCGCAGGACAAGCGCGAGGCGCTGCGCGAGATGCGGGCCCGGAACCGCCGCCGCTGAGACGGCATTCAGCCTGCGGCACGGCCGCTGGTGGGAAGGTGACAGACTGGCAATGGCACCGATCCGCCTGACGCGAGCCCGTCTTGCCGCTCTCCCCCTGGCCCTGCGCCTCGCACTCGTCGCTGCGGGGCTCGCGCTGGTCATCGTCCTGGCCGCGGTGGTCCCGCGGCTCGTCTCCGCGCCCTCCGGCCCGCCTGCGTCCGGGTCGGCCGCGACGTCCCCTTCAGGCAGGGGCACGACGGCGCCGAGTGGCACTGCGTCCACGTCGCCGTCGTCGGCCCCCGGATCCTTCAGCGCCACAGCGCGAACCTCCTCGCCCCCGCGCAGCGCCCCGCCGCCGACCCGCGCGCAGAGCGCGCTCGCCCGGCTCAGCCTCGAGCAGCGCGCGGCGCAGGCGATGATGGTCGGCGCGCCGGTGGCGGGGGCAGACGTGGCCACGCTCGAGGCACTCCGCGCCTCGCGCGCCGCCAACGTCTTCCTCAGGGGGCGCACGACGGCGGGCTCCGCGGCCGTCGCCGAGACGGTCGCCACGCTGCGGGCCGCCGTCCGCTCCACGTCGCCCCAGAGCCCGTTCGTGGCGACGGACCAGGAGGGCGGCGCCGTCCAGGTGCTGCGGGGGCCGGGTTTCACCGACATGCCCGCCGCGGTCGAGCAGGGCCGCATGGCCCCTGCGGCCCTGCGCCGCGCGGCCGCCGGCTGGGGGAGGGAGCTGGCGGCGGTGGGCATCACGGTGAACCTAGCGCCGGTGCTGGACACCGTCCCGTCGGCTGGCTTCGCGCCGCGGAACGCCCCGATCGGGCAGTGGGGACGAGAGTACGGATACACGCCGGAGGCCGTCGCGGCGCACGGGATCGCGTTCGCGCAGGGGATGGCGGACGGCGGGGTCGCTGCGGTGCCCAAGCACTTCCCCGGCCTGGGCCGCGTGACGGCCAACACTGACACCGCGAGCGGCGTCAGCGATCCGGCCACGACGCGCAAGGACCCGTACATCGCACCCTTCGCCGGCGCGGTCGCGGCGGGCGCAGAGTGGCTCATGGTCTCCAACGCGAGGTATCCGGCGATCGACCCCGGCAGGGACGCCGTGTTCTCGCCGACGGTGATGCGGGGGATGCTGCGCGGGGACCTGGGCTTCCGAGGCATCATCATCTCGGACGACATCTGCGACGCCGCTCAGCTCGCACCGGTCCCTCCGGAGCGGCGGGGCGCCGACTTCCTCGCCGCTGGCGGCACGATGGCCCTGTGCACGAACAGCGTCCTCGCGCCGCGCGTCTGGCAGGGGATCGTGGACCGCGCCCGCGCCGACCGGGCGTTCGCGCGGACCGTGGACGACGCCGCCCTCCGCGTCCTCGAGGCCAAGGAGCGCGCCGGCCTGCTCCGCGAGGCGCCGGAATAATCCCCGGGGCGAGGGCGCTATACTGGATGTTCCGGGTCGCCGAGAGGGGATCCGGGCAGTTTGACAACTGAAGAGGGGATGATCGGTTTCGACGATGTAGGTCGCGACAGGTGAAGCGGGCCGAGGATGCAGAGTCATCTCGTCAACGCTCTCTGCAAACCAATAAGTGCCAACTCTAAGCGCACTGACTTCGCTCTCGCTGCCTAAGTAGCGAGCAAGTCCGTCAGCCCGGGACTGCTGTCGACCCGGATCCTGGCGTCATCTAGACGGCCACTGCTGCCAGCCCTCGTCATCGGGGCTGGTGGGACTCTTCGATGACTGGGCCCGGGTCAGCCACTTGCGTGCATGATGGCTGGGGCCGAGAAATCCCGAAGCACGCTGCGCCCGGAGAAGCCCTGGCAAAACCGCATCGGACGGGGGTTCAATTCCCCCCATCTCCACTCTTGTGAAGGGACATCCTTCACGGATGAGTCGCGACATCCCAGAACACCCCCGGTCTTCGGACCGGGGGTGTTCTGCGTTCGGGCCGCCGCCGCGCCCACTACTGCCCGAGCGTGCACCCGGCGTGGGGCCGGCCGCTCTCGACCCAGAGGGAGTCGGCCACCTCGTCCGCGACGTCGAAGTCCCGCTCCGCGCCGCCCTCGCGGATCCGCACCACGAGCGGCCCGCCGAAGGGCTTGCGCCGCACGACGACGACGTCGGAGTCGAGCGCGATGTGCTCGGTGGCGAGGTAGCGCAGGAGGTCCGGGTTGTCGTCGCTGATGCGGGTGATGCGGCCCTCGTGGCCGGCGTCGAGCTCGCTGAGGCGGTGCGCGTCGGGGCGTTCCACGGCGCCGGACGCGCTCGGGATCGGGTCCCCGTGCGGGTCCCGCCCGGGGTGGCCCAGTTTGGCGGCCAGCCGTTCGACGAAGAGGTCGGAGACCGCGTGCTCGAGGTGCTCCGCCTCGTCGTGCACCTCGTCCCAGCGGTACCCGAGCTCGTTGACCAGGAACGTCTCGAGGAGCCGGTGCCGGCGGACCATGCGCAGGGCCAGCTCGCGGCCGGCGTCGGTGAGCCGCACGGCGCCGTAGGGCTGGTGGTCCACGAGGCCCTGGTCCTTGAGCTTGCGCACCATCTCGGAGACGGAGGAGTTGGCGACGCCGAGGCGTGCGGCCAGCTGCGAGGACGTGATGGGCTTGTCCTGCCACTCCGTGAAGGAGTAGATGACCTTCACGTAGTCCTCGGTGGACGATGATGGCGCGCTCTTCACCCCACCAGCCTACCCAAGCGGGGGCAGTGCACGGGGACGCGTCTGGCCCCTTCCCGCGTCAGCGGGCGGCAGCCCGCCACGCCTGCGTGAGGTAGGGCAGCGCGAGGGACTCGCCGGGTGCGTGCCCGAGGTGCTCGTAGAGGTACCAGGCGAGGTTGTCCTCGACCCGTGCCCGGTGGTGGGCGTCGGCGCGGAGGTAGTAGCTGCGGGACTGCGCGAGCTCCACGATTCCTTCCGGCGTGGTCCGGTCCTCCCAGGGGAACAGGGCGGACTCCCAGCCCGTGAGCTCAGGCCCGGTGGGCGGGCGGTACCCGGGCCTGTGGACGTCCCCGGCGTGCATGATCCGGGTCAGGCGGTGCACCCACGGGACGGAGGTGTCGAGCTGGTTCCAGACCAGGCCGGCGCGGCCGCCCGTGCGCAGCAGCCGGGCCGCCTCGCGCGTCGCGGCGGCATGGTCGAACCAGTGCCACGCCTGCGCGGCGACCACGAGGTCCGCGCAGCCGTCGGGCAGTCCCGTGGCCTCGGCGGGCGCCACGACGCAGCGCACCGCGGGGTGGCTGCGCGAGAGCTGGGCGAGCATGTCCGCCGAGGGGTCCACGGCCGTGACCTCGAGCCCGCGCTCGAGGAGGAGTGCGGCGAACTTCCCCGTGCCGGCGCCGAAGTCGACCGCAGTCCGCGCCCCGGCCGGGATGAGCCATTCCGCGGACTCCGGCGGGTAGCCCGGACGGACCCTCTCGTAGTGCTCGCCGCCGGCCTCGAACGCCCGGGCGAGCTCCCGGCGTCGTGCGTCATGCAGCTTCGGACCGCCGCGTCCCATGGCACCTCCCGTTCGTCCCAGCCCTCCACTCTACGCGGACACGCGGCGGCGGGACGCGGGCTGCGGGGCCTCAGGCCTCTGCGGTGCCTCAGACGTCTGCCGCGCAGGGCGCGGCGCCAGCGGTGCCCGGGGTGTTGGGAGCCCACGCGGGGAAAGGCCGGGGATCGTGCGCGGGGACCCAGCGGCCCGCGTCCACGCGGTAGTCCCCGCCCAGCCCGCCGGACACGAGCGCCTCGACACCGGCCACGAGCCGCCTGACGTCCTCGAGCCTCGAGCCGACGCCGAAGCTCGCCCGCAGCGAACCCGAGGGCAGCCCCAGCCGCCGCAGCACCGGATGCGCGCAGAACCGCCCGTCCCGCACGCCGACCCCGTGCTCGGCCGAGAGGTAGGCGGCGGCCAGGCCCGCGTCGTGCCCGGCAACGGAGAAGTTGACGACGCCGATCGTCCCTCCGCCGGTGACGTCGCCCGGGGCGCCTCCCGCATGGTCCGCGAACAGCGTGTGGACCTTGACGCCGTCGACCGCCGTGAGGCCGGCGATGAGCGCCGAGCGCAGCTGCAGCTCGTGGAGGTCCCACGCCGTGGGGTTGAGCCCGGCGAGGACCTGGGCGGCCTTGGCAAGGGTCGCCGCGCCGAGCACGTTCGGTGAGCCGGCCTCGTGCCTCGCGGGCCCGGTGGCCCATGTCGCGGAGTCGAGCCGCACGTCCTTCACGGCACCCCCGCCGGCGAGGTACGGCGCGCCGGCGTCGAGCCAGTCGGGCCTGCCCACGAGCACCCCGGCGCCGAACGGCGCGTACAGCTTGTGGCCCGAGAACGCGAGATAGTCGATGTCCGCCTGCCCCGCGCCATCCCCGGCCATGTCGATGCGGCGGTGCGGCGCGAGCTGCGCGGCGTCCACCGCGATCCGGGCCCCGTGCGCGTGGGCGAGGGCGGCGAGCTCGGCGACAGGCAGCACCTCGCCCGTGACGTTCGAGGCGCCCGTCACCGCGAGCAGGGCCACGGTCCCGTCGGCGAGGGCGAGCCGGACCCGTTCGACGGTCTCCTCGAGCGTGTCGGCCGCGACGACGCTGCGGTGCGGCCGCGCCTGCCAGGGCAGGAGGTTCGCGTGGTGCTCGAGGTCGAGGTAGAGCACCTCTCCCGTGCGGGGGAGGCAGCGGGCGAGGAGGTTGAGCGCGTCGGTGGTGTTGCGGGTGAAGACCACCGCGTCGTCGGCCCGGGCGCCGACGAACGAGCGCACCGTGCTGCGCGCATTCTCGTACAGGCTCGTCGAGACCTGGGACGCATAGCCGGCTCCCCGGTGCACGCTCGCGTAGTAGGGGAGGATCTCGGCCAGATAGTCGGCGACCTCGGCGAGGGCGGGGGCGGAGGCCGCATAGTCGAGGTTCGCGTACCGCACCTCCCCGCCGCCCACGAGCGGCGCGAGCAGCGCGCCTCCGACCACCTCGGCGAGGGGCTCGACGGCGTGCGGGTAGTCGGCGTCGTCGATCCGGGACAGCCGGGACACCGGGGAAACCGGGGAAGGGCCGGGAAGGGTGGGCAGGGCAGTGTCCATGGCAGAGTCCTCGCGTTGGAGGGACCCGTGGGGGTCCGCGCTTGCCGGGTCCGCTCCGGACCGGCCTGGTCGTCACCCGGGGCACCCCACCGCGTCAGGAGGGTTGCCGGCCAGCAAACCGGGGTTTCGCGCTGGCACTCGTGACCTGTTGAAGAGAGTAGGCCACGGACGCGCGGGCGCGCATCCGTGGCCTACGGGGAACGGTCCTCTGTGACGAAATTCGACGTGGCATCCGCCAAGAGGTCCGGCCCCGGAATCAGAGGAGGTCGTCGTAGCCCGGGGTCAGGCGGGAGAGGACCTCGGAGTGGAGAATCCCGTTCGTGGCCACGGCATTGCCTCCCCACGGCCCGTCCTCTCCCTCGAGCGAGGTGAAGCGGCCGCCGGCCTCGGTGACGATCGGCACGAGCGCCGCCATGTCGTAGAGCGCCAGCTCCGGCTCGGTGGCGATGTCGACGGCGCCCTCGGCAAGGAGGCAGTAGGACCAGAAGTCGCCGTACGCGCGCGTGCGCCAGACGTCCTCGGTGAGGCCCAGGAAGCTGTCCAGCGTGCCCCGTTCCTTCCACCCGCTCAGGCTCGAGTAGGACAGGGAAGCGTCCTCGAGGCGCGACACGTTGCTCACGTGCAGCCGCGTCGCGGACGCGAGGGACCGGCCCGTATAGGCGCCGGCGCCCTTGACCGCCCACCACCGGCGGCCCAGCGCCGGGGCGCTGACCACCCCGACCACGACCTCGTCCCCGTCCGCGAGGGCGATGAGCGTGGCCCACACCGGGACGCCGCGCACGAAGTTCTTCGTCCCGTCGATCGGGTCGATGATCCAGCGGCGGGAGCCGTGCCCCGTGGTCCCGAACTCCTCGCCCACCACGGCGTCCCGCGGACGCGAGCGGGAGAGCTGCCCCCGGATGGCCTCCTCCGCGGCCCGGTCGGCGTCGGTGACGGGCGTGAGGTCCGGCTTGGTCTCGACCTTGAGGTCGAGGGCCTTGAACCTCTCCATCGTCTGGGCGTCGACGGAGTCGGCCAGCACGTGTGCGAGGCGGAGGTCGTCGTTGTACGTCTCGGGGGCAGCGATCATGGCACTTACGCTATCGCCTCGCCGCGAACGGCCGGGGGAGGCGCCGCGTCGTGGGCGCCGCGGGTGTGGGCGTGGAGGCGCCGCGTCGTGGGCGCCGCCGCGTTCAGCTGCCGAGGACCTTGGACTCCTGCGCCTCCTCGCGGGGGTCTGCGCCGAGGAGGCGTCGCAGGGAAGCGAGGCGGGCGGGACCGGCGTCGCCCGCCTCGCCGTCCGCGACCCAGGCGTCGAGGCCGCAGCCCACGGCCGCGGCGTCGTGCCGGCATCCGCGCTCGCAGGCCTCGGTGCCGGGTTCGAGGTCCGGGAAGGCGGCGAGGATGCGGTCCGGGTCCACGTGGGCGAGCCCGAACGAGCGGATGCCGGGGGTGTCGATGATCCAGCTGCCCGGCGGCGCGTCGGCGAGCCGCAGGGCGAGCGCAGAGGAGGAGGTGTGCCGCCCGCGCCCGGTGACGGCGTTGACGCCGCCGGTGGCGCGGTCCGCCCCCGTGAGGGCGTTGACCATGGTGGACTTGCCGACCCCGGAGTGGCCCAGGAGCACGGTGACGCGGCCGCCGAGCTCGGCGCGGAGCGTCTCGACCGCTGCGGCGTCGAGCCGTGCGGAGGAGCCGTCGGCGGCGCGGGCATCGATGCTGGCCGCTTCCGCGGCGGCCCCTTGGCCGGTGTCCTCGCCCGGAGCCGCGGGCCCGGCCGTGCGGCTCACGACGACGGTCAGCGGCAGCTGCTCGTAGGTCGCCAGGAGTGGGGCGGGATCCTTGAGGTCCGCCTTGGTCACGAGGAGGAGCGGCTCGATCCCGGCGTCGTACGCGGCGACGAGTGCACGGTCGATGAAGCCCGTGCGCGGTTCGGGGTTGGCGGCCGCGACCACGATCACGAGCTGGTCGGCATTGGCGACGACGACCCGCTCGACCGGGTCCGTGTCGTCCGCGCTGCGCCGCAGGAGGGTGGAGCGCTCCTCGACCCGCACGAGCCGCGCGAGCGTGTCGGGCCCGCCGCTCACGTCCCCCACAAGGCCCACGAAGTCCCCGGGGACCACCGGGGTGCGCCTCAGCTCGCGCGCACGGGCCGCGATGACAAGCCGCTCGTCCGGCGTGTCCTCGGCGACGATCGCCGTGTAGCGGCCGCGGTCCACCGTGACGATGCGCCCGAGCACGGCGTCCTCATGGCTCGGGCGGTCCTTGGTCCTCGGCCGGCTGCCGCGCTTGTTCGGCCGGACGCGGACGTCGCTCTCGTCCCACTCGCGCGGCATGTCAGGCGTTGGCTCCCTCGTGGCCGACTGCGTGCTGCACGTCTGAGGGCTGCCCGGCGTCGCGTTCGACGGCGCTGCTCCCCTGGGCGAGCATGCGGGCCCACATCTGGGGGAACTCCGGCATGGTCTTCGACGTCGTGGCGATGTCGTCCACCTCGACGCCCTCGACGGCGAGTCCCCAGATTGCTCCCGCGGTGGCCATGCGGTGGTCCGCGTAGGAGCGGACGAGGGCCCCGCGCAGCGCGGCAGGGCGGATCACGAGCCCGTCCTCCGTCTCCTCCGCGTCGCCGCCGAGGCGCCGGATCTCGGCGACGAGGGCGGCCAGCCGGTCGGTCTCGTGCCCGCGCAGGTGCGCGATGCCGGTGAGCCGGGAGGGCGAGTCGGCGAGCGCGCACAGCGCCGCGACCGTGGGCGCGAGCTCGCTCGTGTCCGCGAGCTCCGCGCCGGTGATGCGCGCGCCGCCGCGGACGGTGAGCGTGCCGTCCTCGAGCGTCACTTCTGCCCCCAGACGGGGGAGGATCTCGCGCCACGCGTCCCCGACCTGGGTCGTGCCGTCCGGCCAGTTCGGCACCCGGACGGTGCCGCCCGTGGCGAGCGCGGCGGCGAGGAACGGCCCCGCATTGGAGAGGTCCTGCTCGATCCGCACGTCGAAGGCCCGCACAGTGCCGGGCGAGACGATCCAGTGGCCCGGCCTCGAGTCATCCACCTCGACGCCGAGCCCGCGCAGGACCGTCACGGTCATGGCGATATGGTCGAGGCTCGGCACAGGCGGGCCCGAGTGCTCGAGGTGCAGGCCCTCCTCGAAGCGCGCCCCGGCCAGGAGCAGCGCCGAGACGAACTGGCTCGAGCCGGATGCGTCGAGCACCACGTGCCCGCCGCGCACGGAGCCGGTGCCGTGCACGGTGAACGGCAGCGATGCCGGTCGCTCCGCACGTCCCCGGGCGCCGGCGGGGGCGCCGGGGGAGGACAGGCCGACGCCGAGGGAAGCGAGGGCGTCGATCACGGGACCCATGGGACGCACCCGGGCGTGCGGATCGCCGTCGAACGCGATCTCGCCCCGGCACAGCGCGGCGAGCGGCGGCACGAAGCGCATGACCGTGCCGGCGAGTCCGCAGTCCACCGCCGTGCGCCCCACCTCGGAAGGGGTGGGGATGGGTTGGACGAGGAGGTCCGGCCCGTAGTCGCCGTCGCCCTCGGCCTCTGTGATGCGGGCCCCGAGCGCGCGCAGGGCCGCGACCATGAGTGCCGAGTCGCGTGAGTGCAGCGGGGCGCGCAGCCGGCTCGGTCCGTCGGCGAGGGCCGCGAGGATGAGGTAGCGGTTCGTGAGCGACTTCGAGCCGGGGACCGTGACCGTCGCGTCGACCGGGCGCGTGGCGAAGGGGGCAGGCCAGGCAGCGCTCATGCGAGCACGCCGGAAGCCGTCTCGACGGCGTCGCGCGCGGCTGAGCGGACGGCGCGCTCGGCCCGGTGCAGGCTCTTGTCGGCGCGCGCGAGCTGGCGGCGCGAGGCCTTGGCGGTGTCCGCCGCGAGGTGCTGGGCGCGCCATGCGAGGGACGGGCGTCCCGCGGTGTCGACCGAGGCGAGCAGCACGCCTCCGCCGAGGGACAGGTTCTTCAGGAGGGCGGCGCGGCGGGCCGCGCGTCCCTCGGGGGAGCTGATGTCTGCCGTGCGCCACTCTACGAAGGTGTTGAGCGCACTCGTGATGGCGAGGAGCGTGGCAGAGAACCGGGGCGCCTTGCCGAGCGCGTACAGGACACCGGCGCCGAGCTGGGTTGCCCCCACCGCCCGGGCCAGGGTGCGCTCCTCGATGCGGACCGGCAGGGCGTCCGCCGCGCGCCGGAGCACCGGGGAGAGCTGCTCTGCCGTGTCGTCCGCGTTCTTCAGCTTGTCCGCGCCCGCGATGATGAATGACGAGGCAAGGAGCGGTCGGGCGAGGAATCGGACTGCGGACATGTGGCCTCCTGGGCTGTTCGGTGACGTGCTCCGACGGGTCCCAGTCTCGCACCTTTGGGGAATATTTTCCTGCGGCGGCGGTGTTGTGCCGGGCGGAACAGCGAACCGGAATCCAGGAGGTGCGTGTGCTGGTCCTTGACCCTCCCGCCCTCGCCCCGACAGTAGACTGGTCGGCAATGAGCAGCCCCGAGCCCCGCGAGCCAGGATCCGCAGCCGAGTCCTCCGGCGGCGTCGGCGTGTCCGAGACAGCCGAGGCCCCGGCCGCGGGGGTCGGCGAGGAGACCGCGGACGAGCGCCGCGCCCGGTTCGAGCGCGATGCGATGCAGTACGTCGACCAGCTGTACTCGGCGGCGATGCGCATGGCCCGGAATCCGTCCGATGCCGAGGACCTCGTCCAGGAGTCGTACGCGAAGGCCTTCGCGGCCTTCCACCAGTACCGCCCGGGCACCAACCTCAAGGCTTGGCTGTACCGGATCCTCACGAACACGTACATCAACCTCTACCGCAAGCGCCAGCGCGAGCCCCAGCAGGCCGCGACGGACACCGTCGAGGACTGGCAGCTCGCACGGGCCGAATCGCACACGTCCAGCGGCCTGCGCTCGGCGGAGGCGGAGGCCCTCGACAGGCTGCCGGACTCCGACGTGAAGGAGGCGCTCGCCTCGATCCCCGAGGAGTTCCGTCTCGCGGTCTACTTCGCCGACGTGGAGGGGTTCGCGTACAAGGAGATCTCCGAGATCATGAACACTCCGATCGGCACGGTCATGAGCCGGCTGCACCGCGGCCGGAAGATGCTCCGGGACCGGCTCGCGGGCTACGCGGCAGACCGCGGGTTCGCCGGTGCGCGGGCGGCGGTCGCGGCGCAGAACGGCGCGGCGCTGGACGGCGAAGCAGGGGCCGCCGCCCAGACCGGCGCTGTGCACGGCACACAGGGGAATGCGAGCACGACAGCCCAGGAGAACCAACCATGAACGACTGCCAGGGACTGGGCGACTGCGACGACAGCCGCCTCCAGCGGCTCTACGAGTACCTCGACGGGGCGCTCCCGGCCCATGACGTGGCCGAGATCAAGGAGCACCTCGACACGTGCCCTGAGTGCCTCGAGGAGCATGACCTCGAGTGCGTGATCCGCTCTGCGATCAAGCGCAGCTGCCACGAGCAGGCGCCGGAGAAGCTCAAGGACGCGATCCTCGGCAGGATCCACGCCCTGCGCACGGAGGCCTGAGCCCTCGGCGGGGCCTCAGACAGGACCAGGTCCAGAACAGGACCCGCCCCCAGAACAGCAGAAGGCCCCGGACCGAGTGGTCCGGGGCCTGCCGCGTCACAGCTGCGCTCAGGTGTTGGGGCGCTTGCCGTGGTTCGCGCCGCCGCGCTTGCGGTCACGGCGCTTGCGTGCTCGCTTGCTCATAGCTGGCCTCCTTCGACTAGTTGGACTGCTTGGCCGAGAAGGCCGCCCTCAAGTCTCCCATACCGGGGGCGCCGCGCCTAAAAGACCGTCCGGCCGCTGGGGTGCCGGCGGCTGCGGTGCCCGCGCTACTGGGGCTGGGGGAGGCGCAGCCAGGGGAACCAGCCCCTGTGCAGGACGAGCCATGCGATGAGTCCGTACCCTGCCTGTCCCGGGGCACCGGCGTTGGCCGCGAGGTCGCCGCGCCACTGCTCGTGGTTCAGCAGGGGGGAGAAAGTGTCCACGTAGTAGTGGCTGCGGCGCGTCGTGACGTCTGCGAACGCCGTGTTGAGCTCTGCGAGGCGCCGGTTCTGCGCCGGGTCGAGCGTGGGAGGCGGGCCCACCACGAAGACCTCCATGCTGTTCTGGTGCGCCGAGTCGAGGATGTTCGCGAGGTTCAGGCGGCTGCGGGCGGGGGAGACGCCGAACTCGATGTCCCTGCCCGAGAGCCCGATCACGAGGCGGTTCTCGTAGCCGTCGGCGAAGCGCCGCAGGGCCTCGGCCTCCCATCGGGCGGTCAGCGCCTCGGTGCCCTCATCGGGGGCGGCGAGGACGTAGCTCTCGAGGGTCAGCTCCTCCCGCGGGGTGCGCGCGAGCACGCGTCCGATCCACCCGAGCGCCCGTGGGTCACCCGTGCCCGCCAAGAGCTCGTCGCCGATCGCCGCGAGGCGAAGCTTCCTCTCGTGCGCCAATGCGCTCTCCCCTCGTCCGGCCGGTGAGCCTGTGTTCCGGGAGGCTGTGCTTCCGGGCGGATGCCCGCAGCTCCCGGCCTCCGAGTCTAGCGAAGGCGCGCGGGCTCGCGCGCAGGGGCGCGGCGGTGTGCGCAGGTTGCGCGCCCGGAGATATGCGCCTGCTCCTCGACGGCGAAGACCAGGGCGCGGGCGCAGACCGGGCAGACGACGCCGGCCGGGCGCCTCGTGCTCGAGGTGCCCGGCCGGCGTCGTGCTCACCGCGGTGCGCGGCGGAAGGGGACTAGGCCCGCGCGAAGGCCTCGCGGAGGAGGACCTCCTGCTCGGCGCTGTGGCGCTTCATGGAGCCCGCGCTCGTCGCAGCGGATGCCGGACGGGACACGAGGCGCACGCGGCGCTCGAGCGCCGGCACGAGGGTGATCCCCATGAACGGCCAGGGGCCCTGGTTGGCGGGCTCGTCCTGCGCCCAGACGATCTCCGCGTTCGGGTACTTCGCGAGCTCCGCCTCGATCTCAGCCTGCGGCAGCGGGTACAGCTGCTCGACGCGGACGAGCGCCGTGCGGGTGTCCTTGGCCTTGGTGCGGGCGGCGAGGAGGTCGTAGTACAGGCGTCCCGAGACGAGGACCACGCGGTCCACGGCGTTCGCGTCCAGCTGCTCGTGCTCGCCGATCACGGGGCGGAACGAGCCGGTCGTGAAGTCCTCGACCGAGGAGGCCGCGCCCTTGAGGCGCAGCAGCTGCTTGGGCGTGAAGACGATCAGCGGCTTGCGCGGTCGGCTGTACGCCTGGCGGCGCAGGAGGTGGAAGTGCGAGGCCGGGGTGCTCGGCTGGGCCACCACCATGTTGTCCTCGGCGCACAGCTGGAGGAAGCGCTCGATCCGGGCCGAGGAGTGGTCCGGGCCCTGCCCCTCGTAGCCGTGCGGGAGGAGCATGACGACCGAGCTGCGCTGGCCCCACTTCTGCTCGGCGGAGGAGATGAACTCGTCGATCACCGTCTGCGCGCCGTTGACGAAGTCGCCGAACTGCGCCTCCCAGGCCACGAGGGCCTCGGGCCGCTCCACAGAGTAGCCGTACTCGAACCCGAGCGCGGCGTACTCCGAGAGGGAGGAGTCGTAGATCGAGAGCTTGGCCTGGTCGTCGGCCAGGTTCGCGAGCGGAGTCCACTCGGCACCTGTCGCACGGTCGTGGAACACCGCGTGGCGCTGCACGAACGTTCCGCGGCGCGAGTCCTGCCCCGCAATGCGGACCGGAACGCCCTCGGTGATGAGGGAGCCGAAGGCCGCGACCTCGCCGAAGCCCCAGTCGATCCCGCCCTCGCGGGCCATCTGGGCGCGACGGTCGAGGAGCTGCTTGAGCTTGGGGTGGACCGTGAACGACTCGGGGATCTGGGTGTGGGCCTCCCCGATGCGGTTGAGGAGCTCGGCGCTGATCGCGGTCGAGCGGGGGACACGCGCGTCGCCGTCGTCCTGCTGCTGCGCGATCGGGCGCTCTAGGTCGGCAACCGCCTTCGAGTCCGCCGTGACGATCGGGATCGGCGAGGTCTGAGCCGCGTGGGTCTCGGCGAAGACGCGCTCGAGGCGCTCCTGGTAGTCGCGCAGGAGCTGCTCCGCCTCTTCCTGCGTGATGTCCCCGCGGCCGATGAGGCTCTCGGTGTAGAGCTTGCGGACCGATCGCTTGGCCTCGATGAGGTTGTACATGAGCGGCTGGGTCATCGACGGGTCGTCACCCTCGTTGTGGCCGCGGCGGCGGTAGCACACGAGGTCGATGACGACGTCCTTGTGGAACCGCTGGCGGAAGCGGTACGCGAGCTGCGCCACGCGGACGACCGCCTCGGGGTCGTCGCCGTTGACGTGGAACACCGGTGCCTGGACCATCTTCGCCACGTCGGTCGAGTAGACCGAGGAGCGCGAGGACGCTGGCGAGGTGGTGAACCCGACCTGGTTGTTGACGATGATGTGGATCGTGCCGCCGGTGCGGTAGCCGCGCAGCTGCGAGAGGTTCAGGGTCTCCGCGACGACGCCCTGGCCCGCGAACGCCGCGTCGCCGTGGACGAGGATCGGCAGGACCGGGAAGGACTCTCCCCGGTCGAGGCGATCCTGCTTGGCGCGGACGATCCCCTCGAGGACCGGGTCCACAGCCTCGAGGTGCGAGGGGTTCGCGGCGAGGTAGACCTTGGTCTGCTTGCCGTTCTCAGCCGTGAACGTGCCCTCGGTGCCGAGGTGGTACTTCACGTCGCCGGAGCCCTGCACGCTGCGCGGGTCCTGGGTGCCTTCGAACTCGCGGAACACCTGGGCGTAGGTCTTGCCCGCGATGTTGGTCAGCACGTTGAGGCGGCCGCGGTGCGCCATGCCGATGGCCACCTCGTCCAGCTCGTCCTCGGCAGCCTCGGACAGGACGGCGTCGAGGAGCGGGATGAGGGACTCTCCGCCCTCGAGGGAGAAGCGCTTCTGCCCCACGAACTTGGTCTGGAGGAACGTCTCGAACGCCTCAGCCGAGTTCAGCCGGGACACGATGCGCAGCTGCTCCTCGCGGCTGGGCTTCTTGTACGGGTGCTCGATCTCGTCCTGGAACCACTTGCGCTCGGCAGGCTCCTGGAGGTGCATGTACTCGGTGCCGGTGGTGCGGCAGTAGGCGTCGCGGAGGACCCCGAGGATGTCACGGAACTTCATCTTCGGCCGGCCGCCGAAGCCGCCCGTGGGCCACTCGCGGTCCAGGTCCCACAGCGTGAGGCCGTAGGTGAGGACGTCCAGGTCCGGGTGCTTGCGCTGCACGTACTCGAGCGGGTTGGTGTCCGCCATGAGGTGGCCGCGCACGCGGAACGCATGGATGAGCTGCTGGATCCGGGCCACCTTGTTGATGGCGTCCTCGGGGTTGACCTGGAGGTCCGGGCTCCAGCGCACGGGCTCGTAGGGGATGCGGAGGGATTCGAAGATCTCGTCGTAGAAGCCCTGCTCGCCGAGGAGGAGCTGGTGCACGATCCGCAGGAACTCGCCCGAGCCCGCGCCCTGGATGACGCGGTGGTCGTACGTCGAGGTCAGGGTGATGATCTTGCCGACCGCCTGCTGGGCGAGGATCTTCTCGCTCGAGCCCTGGAACTCGGCTGGGTACTCGAGGGCACCGACGCCGACGATCGCAGCCTGGCCCTTGGACAGGCGGGGGACGGAATGCACGGTGCCGATGCCGCCGGGGTTGGTGAGCGAGACGGTGGTGCCCGCGTAGTCGTCCGCGGTGAGCTTGCCGTTGCGGGCCCGCTTGATGAGGTCCTCGTACGTGTGCCAGAAGTCCGAGAAGTTCATCGTCTCGGCCTTCTTGACGTTCGGCACCACGAGCAGGCGCGTGCCGTCGTCCTTCGGCAGGTCGATAGCGATGCCGAAGTTGACGTGCGCGTGCTGGATCGCGACCGGCTTGCCGTCCACCTCGTTGTAGGAGACGTTCATCGACGGCATGAGCTTGAGCGCGCGGATCACGGCGAAGCCGATGAGGTGCGTGAACGAGACCTTGCCGCCGCGGACGCGCGTGAGGTGGTTGTTGATCACGACCCGGTTGTCCATGAGGAGCTTGGCCGGCACCGCGCGCACCGTGGTCGCGGTGGGCACCTCGAGGCTCGTGACCATGTTGGAGGCGATGGCCTTGGCCGGCCCGCGCAGCGGCGAGACGATGTCCTCTTCGATCGTCTCGTCCTTGGCCGTCTTCGGCAGCTGGGCCGGGATGAGGCCGGTGGAGGACGGCTTGGCGCCGTCCCGCACGACCGCGGCCGAGCCCTTCTTCGGCGCGGGGGCGGCCGCAGGCTGGGCGGCCTGAGGGGGCTGGGCAGCCTGGGCGGGCTGGGCGGACGACGCCGGTGCTGCCGCCGCCGGTGCTGCCGGGGCCTGCGGGCCGGGTGCCGCTGCGCCCTGGGCCTCGGGCGCGGACGGCCGGCTTGGCGGGGCCGGGGGCTCCTGCCGCGTGGACGCGTACTCGGCCGGCGCCTTCACCGTGCCGTTGGACGTGTGGCCGCTGTCCGAGTCGAAGGACTCGAACAGCGGCCACCACTTGGCGTCCACGGAATTCTTGTTCTGCTGGTACTGCTCGTAGAGCTCGTCCACAAGCCACTCATTGCCGCCGAATTCCTCGGGCAGGCGGTGGGTTGGCAGTTCTGGCACTGGAGTTACGCCTCTTCCATCGATACGTTGGCCCGCAGTCAGGCGGCTCCATGCCTCCACCCCGGGCGCCCGCGATAGCAGCCGGCACACAGTGTCCAGGGACAGTGTCCAGGGGGGCTGGCCGGATCCGCCGACCACCGTGCTCCCCTCGAGGGGGCACACGCTCCTTGACAGTGTAGTGACCACGATGCGCATTCCGACAATCGCCCGGCGCGTCCCTCCATCGGCGTCTCCATGGCCGCCGGATCCGCCCGGCGGACCCCACCCTGCGGGCGGGCCCGCGCTGCTACGCTGGAGCCACTATGGACGGCCCCTCTAGATGCCGGCCCGGCCGCGTGACCCCTCGGGGCCAGCGTGGCCGCCGCGCCGGCAGACACCGCGTTCCCTCCCTCCCCTCCCGACCTGCCTGCCGCGAGCAGCCGCGCCGCCTGCCGAAGCCTGACCGCCCCCTGCGGCCGAGCTCCGTGCACTCCCGGCATGTCGGGACCTCATCCCGCGCGGGCGGTGGTGTCTGAGCGTGGAATGGCTCCTCCTCGGCGTCGGCGTCCTCCTCATCCTCGGCACGGGCTTCTTCGTGGCCGTCGAGTTCTCGCTCGTGGCCCTCGACCAGGCCACTGTCCAGCGCAGCATCCAGGCTGGCGAGCCCGGCGCCGCCTCGCTCCTGCGCTGCCTCAAGACCCTCTCGACCCAGCTCTCGAGCTGCCAGCTCGGCATCACGCTCACCACGCTGCTCACCGGCTACGTCATGGAGCCCTCGGTGGGACGCCTGCTCGAGGCGCCGCTGGCCGGGCTCGGCATCCCCGCCGCCGGAGCCGTGTCCCTCACCGTCGCGATGGTGCTCGCGACCCTCGCCTCGATGGTGGTCGGCGAGCTCGTGCCCAAGAACCTCGCGATCGCCCGGGCCCTCGCGGTGGGCCGCGCCGTGGCCCCGGCCCAGCTCGTCTTCACGGCCGTCTTCAAGCCCGCGATCGTGGTCCTCAACGGCTTCTCCAACCGGGTGCTCCACGCTGTGGGGATCGAGGCCAAGGAGGAGATCTCCGGCGCCCGCTCGCCTGCGGAACTCGCCTCCCTCGTGCGCCGCTCGGCCGAGCTCGGCACGCTCGACGAGGGAACGGCCCGCTTCGTGTCCCGCACGCTGAGCTTCTCGGAGCGCACCGCCGCGGACGTCATGACGCCGCGCATGCGCGTCACGACCGTGGAGGCGACCGCATCCGTCGACACGGTGGTCGAGGCCGCGCGGCACACCGGGCACTCCCGCTTCCCCGTCATCGGCGACTCGCCGGACGACATCCGCGGGGTCGTGCACGTCAAGAAGGCAGTCGCCGTCCCCGAGGAGCGCCGTGCCGCCCTCGAGGCAGGTGCCATCATGGCCGAGGTGCTGCGGGTCCCCGAGACGATCCACCTCGATGCGCTCATCGCGCAGCTGCGCGAGGGCAACCTCCAGCTCGCGGTCGTCCTGGACGAGTACGGCGGCACTGCCGGGATCGTGACGCTCGAGGACCTCGTCGAGGAGATCGTGGGCGAGGTCGCGGACGAGCACGACCGGCTCGCCCAGGGCGTCCTGCAGAGCGCGGCGGGGGACTGGTACTTCCCGGGGCTCATGCGCCCGGACGAGGTCACCGAGCAGGTGCCCGGCCTCGAGGTCGAGGACAGCCCCGCCTACGAGACGGTCGGGGGCTTCGTGATGAGCGCCCTCGGCCGGATCGCTCAGACGGGGGACGTGATCGAGCTCGAGGGCGGGCGGGTCGAGGTGGTCCGCATGGACGGCCGCCGGGTGGACCGGCTCAAGTTCGTGGCCCGGCGCGCTGACGGTGGGGGGGAGACGGCATGACAGGCGACTGGGCAGGGATCCTCTGGCTCGCGGTCCTGCTGGCCGCGAATGCCTTCTTCGTCGGCGCCGAGTTCGCCATCATGAGCGCGCGCCGCAGCCAGATCGAGCCTCTGGCCGATGCCGGCTCCGGCCGCGCGCGCACCACGCTGCGTGCGATGGAGAGCGTCTCCCTCATGCTCGCGTGCGCGCAGCTCGGGATCACGGTCTGCTCACTCCTGATCCTCCAGGTCGCGGAGCCCGCGATCCACCACCTGATCAGCGACCCGCTGCACGACACGCTCGGCCTCCCCGCTGAGCTCGCAGACGGGGTCGGCTTCGTCACGGCGCTCGCAGTCGTGACGTTCCTCCACGTGACCTTCGGCGAGATGGTGCCGAAGAACATCTCGGTCTCGGCCGCGGACCGCTCCGCCCTCCTCCTCGCGCCGGCGCTCATGGGGGTCGCGCGTGTGGTGCGGCCCGTGATCCACGCGCTCAACAGCACGGCCAACGCGATCCTGCGGCTGCTGCGGGTCGAGCCGAAGGACGAGGTCACCTCGAGCTTCACGCTCGAGGAGGTCCAGGCGATCGTCGAGGAATCGAGGCGGCACGGGCTCGTCGACGACGAGTCGGGGCTGCTCTCGGGCGCGCTCGAGTTCTCGGACCAGACGGCCGAGTCCATCATGGTCCCGGTCCGGGACCTCGTGTCACTGCCGTCTTCGACCACTCCCGTGGAGTTCGAGAAGGCGGTCGCGAAGACGGGCTTCTCGCGCTTCCCCATGGTCGACGACGACGGCGAGCTCGTGGGCTACCTGCACGTCAAGGACGTGCTCGCCATCGCGCCCGACGCGCGGAACCGCCCCATGGGGGAGTCCCGCGTGCGCTCGCTGGCAAACCTGCGTCCCGACGACGAGATCGAGGACGCGCTCTCGGCCATGCAGAAGTCGGGCCTGCACCTCGCGCGCGTGATCGGGGCCGAAGGCGAGACCCAGGGCGTCGTGTTCCTCGAGGACGTGATCGAGCAGCTCGTCGGGGAAATCCGCGACGCGACCCAGCACCGCGGCGCCTGGCGCTACGAGAACGGCGGCGGATAGCGCGCGGCTGAACCGGCGTGCGCAGGTGGCCTGGGTGGGGCCGGAGGGGCGACTCTAATGGGAATTGTTCCCATTTGTGGGTACAGTGGAGTTTGCCTGCGATCCATTCTCATCTCCAGTTGGGCCGCTCGCTACACCTTCCCTTCGAGAAGAACCGAGGAACCGTGCGCTCTTCCCTCCTCCGCGCCGCAGCCGGCGGCGTGGCCGCAGCATCGCTCGTCCTGACTGCGTGCGCCCCCTCCCGGGACGCCGGCGCGGCGGACGGCCGCATTGCGGTCGTCGCCTCGACCAACGTGTACGGCAGCCTCGTCGAGGAGATCGGGGGCGACCGGGTCGAGGTGACCTCGATCGTCTCGAAGCCGACCCAGGACCCGCACTCCTACGAGGCCACGGCCCAGGACCGCCTCGCCGTCTCGAAGGCACGCCTCGTCGTCGAGAACGGCGGCGGCTTCGACGCCTTCATCGCCCCGCTCCTCGAGGAGTCCGGAGTGGAGAAGGCGGACGTCGTCACCGCGGTCGAGGTGGCAGGGCTCGAGCCGGGGACGGACCATGCCGACGCCTCGGTGAGCCCGGGCACGCACGCGGAGGAGACGGCGTCGGGCGCGAGCGCAGATGCACACGCGGAGGAGACGGCGTCGGGCGCGAGCGCAGATGCACACGCGGAGGAGACCGCCGGCGCGCACGCGGACCACGCCCACGCCTTCAACGAGCATGTCTGGTACGACGTGCACGCCATGGGCGAGGTCGCAGAGGCCATCGCGGAGCGCCTCGGCGCGCTGGACCCGGAGTCCGCGCCTGTTTTCGCCGAGCGTGCCGCGGGCATCGCCAAGAGGCTCGGGACAGTCGAGGAGACCCTGACGGGGCTCAAGGACGCGCACGGCGGGCAGCACGTGGTCATGACCGAGCCCGTTCCGTTCTACCTCCTCGAGGCGGCGGGCCTCGAGGATGCGACCCCTGAGGAGTTCATCGAGGCGGTCGAAGAGGAGCAGGACGCCCCGCCGGCCGCCCTCAAGGAGACCTTGGACCTCGTCGCCTCGGGCGAGGTGCGCGTGCTCGCGTACAACCCGCAGACGGAGGGCACCCAGACGCGCCAGGTGCGCGCGGCTGCCGAGGCGGCCGGCGTCGAGGTCGTCGAGTTCACCGAGACGCTGCCCGAGGGCACCGACTACGCATCGTGGATGGAGGCCAACGCCACGGCGCTCGCCGACGCCCTCGCGAAGGCCTCTGCGTGAGCGCAGCCCGTGCGGTGCATGCCGGAGCGGGTGCCGCTGTCCTAGACTCTCCAGACATGACACCAGTGGGCCGCGCTCCGGCCGTACGGCTGCGCGGCGCGTCCCTCTCCTTCGGCCCGCGGCGCCTCTGGTCGGGACTGGACCTCGACATCGCCCCGGGTGAGTTCTTCGCCGTCCTCGGCCCGAACGGAAGCGGCAAGACGAGCTTCCTCAAGGCGCTGCTCGGCATCGTGCCCCTCACCGAGGGGACGGTCGAGCTCGCGGGCCGTCCAGCAGGCCGCCGCGGGGGAGGCATCGGCTACATCCCGCAGCAGCGAGCGTTCTCCCCGGACACGCCCCTGCGCGCGCGTGACCTCGTCGGACTCGGGATCGACGGGCACCGCTGGGGTATCCGCACCAGGCGCAGGGCTGTCGAGGCCCGGATCGAGGCCCTCCTCGCGACAGTGGGCGCGACCGACTACGCCAAGGTGCCGGTGGGCCGCCTCTCGGGCGGCGAGCAGCAGAGGCTCCGCGTGGCGCAGGCGATCGCCGACAGCCCCGAGGTCCTCCTGTGCGACGAGCCGCTCCTCTCCCTCGACCTCAACCACCAGCAGGCCGTGAGCCGGCTCATCGACGCCCAGCGGCGCGAGCACGACGCCGCAGTCGTGTTCGTGACCCACGAGATCAACCCGATCCTCGACTACGTGGACCGTGTCCTCTACCTCGCCGACGGGCGCTTCCGCGTAGGCCGGCCCGAGGACGTCATGACCACCGAGGTCCTCTCCGACCTCTATGGGAGCCGTGTCGAGGTGTCCCGCGTGAACGGGCGCATCGTCGTCGTCGGCCTCCCCGACGCGACGACGCATCATCACGAGCCCCTGCACCATGACCACGGGAAGGAGCCGGTGTGAGCCTCGGCGACATCCTCGACGCCGTCTTCTCCTTCGAGAACTACGGCGAGATCCTCGCGCTCGTGCAGAACTCCGTGTGGGCGGGCGCCGTCCTCGGGCTCCTCGGCGGGGTGGTGGGCACGTTCGTCATGAAGCGCGACCTCGCGTTCGCGGTCCACGGCATCTCCGAGCTCTCCTTCGCGGGAGCCGCGTTCTCGCTCCTGATCGGCGCTGACGTGGTGTTCGGCTCGGTGGTCGGCTCCGTCGTCGCGGCTGTCCTCATCGCCGTCATGGGCGGACGGGCCCGCGAGAAGAACTCCGTGATCGGGGTGCTCATGCCGTTCGGCCTGGGCCTCGGCATCCTCTTCCTGGCCCTCTACGAAGGCCGGGCCGCCAACAAGTTCGGGCTCCTCACGGGGCAGATCGTCGCGGTGGACACGATCCAGCTCCAGCTCCTCGCCGTGACGGCCCTCGTGGTCCTTGCGGTGCTCGTGGCCGTGTGGCGCCCGCTCGACTTCGCGAGCGTGGACCCCGAGATGGCTCTGGCCCGCGGGGTCCCCGTCCGGGCCCTGAGCCTCGTGTTCCTGCTACTCCTCGGTGTGAGCGTGGCGCTGGCGATCCAGGTGGTCGGGGCGCTGCTCGTCCTCGCGCTGCTCATCACGCCCGCGGCGGCTGCGCTCAAGGTCACCTCGTCCCCGCGCCTCGCCGTCGTGCTGAGCGTCGTGTTCGCGGTGGCGGCGACAGTCGGCGGGATCCTCCTCGCGCTCGGCGGAAGGCTGCCCATCAGCCCCTACATCACGACGCTCTCGTTCGTCATCTACGCAGTGTGCGCTGCCGTGGGCGGGGTTCGGGCCCGCCGCGGGGCCGGAGGCCGGACCGGCGTACCGCGCGGCACGGAGCGCACGCCCGTCGCGGCCTAGCCTCCTGGGTCAGGCGGCGCCGGTTCTGCCCTCGGCTCCGGCCCGGCCCTAGGTGCCCTGGCCGGTGCCCGCGAGCGCCGTGCACTCGGGGCAAAGTCCGAAGATCTCCACGGTGTGCGCAACATCGGTGTACCCGTGTTCGCGGGCCACGCGGCTCGCCCACGTCTCGACCGCGGGGGCCTCGACGTCCACGGCCTTCCCGCAGTTGCGGCACACGAGGTGGTGGTGGTGGCCCGTGGCCTCGCAGCGGCGGTACACAGCCTCGCCGTCGTCGTTGCGCAGGACGTCCACGACGCCCTCGTCCGCCATGGACTGGAGGATCCGGTACGTGGTGGCGAGGGAGACGGAAGCGCCCTCATCATGGAGGCGCCGGTGCAGGTCCTGCGTGCTCACGAAGTCCTCGAGCCGGTCCAGCGCTGCCGAGACGGCGAGCCGCTGCCGGGTGACCCGCTGCTCCTTCCGTGCCGGGCGCGCATCCTCGTGCGCCGTGCTCTCGGCCACGTGTCCTCCAGTCCTCGTGCTCAGTGCCGTGCGGTCCACAAGCCTAGCAAGCGGACGCCCTGCGACGGGCCGCCTTGGGCCCGATTCCCGCCGCTACACTGGCGCCCATGAGGCTGACCAAGTTCACCCATTCGTGCGTCCGCGTCGAGAAGGAGGACAGCGGCAGGACCCGAGCGCTCGTCATCGATCCCGGGAACTTCTCCGAAGTCGAGGACGCGCTCGCCGGGGCCGAGGCCTTCCTCGTGACCCATGAGCACGCCGACCACCTGGACGTCGACCGCGCCGCCGCGGCGCTCGCCCAGGACCCTGGACTCTCGGCCTGGGCGCCCGCGGCCTCGGCCCAGAAGCTCCGCGACGCCGCGCCCGGCGCCGAGGGGCGCATCACGACCGTGGAACCGGGGGACCGGTTCCGCGCCGCCGGCTTCTCGGTGCGCACGTTCGGCAGCCAGCACGCCCTCATCCACGCCTCGATCCCGGTCGTGGCGAACATCGGCTACCTGCTCGACGGCGAGGTCTTCCACCCCGGGGACTCCTTCACCGTGCCGCCCGGGCTCGAGGTCCCGACGCTCCTCGCACCGATCCATGCGCCATGGAGCCGGGTCGGGGAGGTCCTCGACTTCGTCATCGCGGTCCGGGCCCGCCGCGCCGTCCCCATCCACAATGCCCTGCTCAACGAGCGCGGGCTCGGGATCGTCGAGGGCCATGTGGCCCGCGTGGCCGCCCAGTACGGCACCGAGTACGTCCGGCTCGCGGCAGGCGAGTCCTTGGAGCTCTAGCCGGCCAGCCAGGCGCGGACCGGACGTGTCCCCGGCGCCGCGTGCCGGCGTCGTGCACGCCTCCAGCACGCCTCCAGCACGCACCGGACGTGCTCCCGGCGCCGCGTGCCGGCGTCGTGCGCCCATCCCCGCCCGTCCTGGCGGACAGTGCTCGGCGCTGGGCCCTTCCGCCGCTAGGGTGAGGGTGCCGGCCGCACACCCCGCTGCCGGCCACGCTGCCCCCTCGGGGGGAGCGGAACGCGTCCTCACAAAGGAGTGGAACGGTCATGAGCACACCCAGGGTCTTGGTCTCGGCGGCAGAGCTCGCGCGCAGGATCGCGGACGGCAGGCGGACGGTGGTCCTCGACGTCAGATGGAGCCTGGGCGGTCCCGACGGCCGCACCGCCTACGCGGAGGGCCATATCCCCGGCGCCGTGTTCGCCGACCTCACCGCCGAACTGGCTGTCCCGGTCGCTGCCGGGAGCGCAGAGGAGGCCGCCGGTGGGCGGCATCCGCTCCCGCCGCGGGAGCGGTTCGAGGAGTCGGCCCGGCGGTGGGGGATCGACGACGGCGACGCTGTGGTCGTGTACGACGACGTGTCGGGGCAGTCCGCGGCCCGGGCCTGGTGGATGCTGCGGGACGCCGGCCTGGCGGACGTCCGCATCCTCGACGGCGGCCTGGCCGCCTGGCTGCGCGCGGGGGAGGAGCTCGAGTCCGGGCACGAGCTCGCTGCGCTGGGCAACGTGCACCTCGTCTCCGGCGTCCTTCCCCGGATCGACGCCGACGAGGCCGCCTCCTTCCCGGGAGTCCTGCTCGACGCGCGGGCCGGGGAGCGGTACCGCGGAGAGGTGGAGCCCGTGGACCCGAGGGCGGGGCACATCCCCGGCGCCGTGAGCGCCCCCACAGCAGGGAACCTCGCCGCGGACGGGACGTTCCTGCCGCCCGCCGCACTGCGCGAGCGCTACGCCGCGCTCGGCGTGCGCCCGGACCGGCCCACGGCCGTCTACTGCGGGTCCGGGGTGACGGCCGCCCACGATGTCGCTGCCCTCGCGGTCGCCGGCTTCGACGCAGCCCTGTACCCCGGTTCGTTCTCCCAATGGTCCCGTGACCCGGCCCGACCGGTGGTCCTCGGTGACTCCCCGGATGGGATAGCGTCGGCGTCATGACCCCACGTCCCGTCATCCCCGGCGCAGACAAGATCGCCCAGGACCTGTCCGCCCGCGCTGGCTCAGAGAGGAACGGCATGAGCACCGTGTTCACGAAGATCATCGAGGGGGACATCCCCGGGCGGTTCGTGTGGAAGGACGACGACGTCGTGGCCTTCCTGAGCATCGGGCCGCTCGCCGAGGGCCACACCCTCGTGGTCCCGCGCGAGGAGGTCGACCGGTGGACGGACGCCTCGCCGGAGCTCTTCGCCAAGGTCGCCGCGGTCGCGCAGACCATCGGCAGGGCGCAGGTCGAGGCGTTCGGCGTCGAGCGGGCCGGCGTCATCATCGCCGGCTTCGAGGTCCACCACCTGCACGTGCACGTGTGGCCGGCCAGCTCCGAGGCCGAGTTCGACTTCAAGCGCGCCGAGAAGGACCCGGACCCCGCGGTCATGGATGCCGCAGCGCAGCGCATCCGCGAGGCCCTTCGTGCCGCGGGCCACGGCGAGCACGTGCCCCAGGCCTGAGGGACCCGCAACGGCCCGCCAGGGACCCCGTATCGGCCTGGCAGGGACCCCGCATCGGTCTGGCAGGGACCCCGTATCGGCCTGGCAGCTGGATCGCTCGGGTTGTGGGGTCCCTGGCGGCTTCTTGTGGGGTCCCTGGCGGCTTCTTGTGGGGTCCCTGGCTGCTTCTTGTGGGGTCCTTGGCGCGCGTCAGCCGCGCCGTGGCGTCATCGCGACCATGCCCGCGTAGGTGAAGCCGCCGCCGAACCCGAAGAGGAGCGCGGGGACGTCTTCGGGGATCCGCCCCGCGTGCCACCACCGGCTCAGGCCCAGCGGGACACTCGCAGCCGAGGTGTTGCCGGACTCGGTCACGTCCGTCACGACGATCCGGTCCGCGAGCCCGAGCGCGTCGGCGAGCGGTTCGATGATGCGCAGGTTCGCCTGGTGCGCGGCCAGCACCTGGATGTCCGCGAGGGCCAGCCCGGCGCGCTCGACGGCGGCGCGCGCGTGGTCCGCCGCGTCCGTGAGGGCCCAGCGCAGCACCTCGCGGCCGTTCTGGGAGAAGGTGCCGCTCGGCGGCCCGATCCGCACAGCGTCGGCCAGGGCCGGCTTCGATCCCCACACGACCGGCCCGATCCGCGGGGTCCCGCTGGGGCGCACGACGGCGGCGCCGGCGCCGTCCGCGGTGAGCACCGCCGTCGTCCGGTCCGTCCAGTCGGTGACGGACGAGAGCTTCTCCGCCCCGATGACGATCGCATGCGTCGCCGAGCCCGTGCGGATGGACTGGTCCGCGACGCCGAGCGCGTACTCGAAGCCCGAGCATGCCGTGTTGACGTCCATGATGCCCGGCCCCCGGCCGTCTGCGCCGAGCCCGAGCGCCGCCGAGACCCTGCCCGCGGTGTTGGGGGAGCGCTCCTCGGCGGTCGTCGTCGCGACGACGACGAGGTCGATCGCCTCGGCGGGGAGGCCCGAGTCCTCGAGGGCGTGCCGTGCGGCGTCGGTGGCGAGGTCCGCGACCGTCTGGCCGTCCGCGATGCGGCGCGTGACGATCCCGGTGCGCTGGCGGATCCACTCGTCCGAGGTGTCCATCATGCCCTCGAGCTCGTGGTTGTCCATGAGCCGGCTGGCCTCGGCGTGGCCGAGTCCTGCGATCTCGGTGCCGGCGGCGGGGGTGGGGAGACGCAGCACGGGGGTCCTTTCGTAGCTGGCGGGCGGCCGCAGCCGTCCAGGGATTGGGGTGGGGCAGATGCCCGATCAGGCCGGTGCGAGAGTCTCGGAGAGGGCCTGGCGCACCCGCTTCTCGGAGACCTTCCCGGCGGTTCCGAGCTCCACCGCGAAGAGGCTCACGCGCAGTTCCTCGATCATCCATCTGACGCGCTCGAGGTGGGCCTGATTCCGGCCTGTGGGCGCGAGGGCCGCCACCGCGTCGTCGTAGTCGTCCTCAAGGGCCTGGACGGCGGCCATCGCGACCCCGTCGCGCTGCACGTTCGCCGGCATCTTCTCGAGGCGGCGCTCGATCGCGGCGAGGTAGCGGGGCAGGTGCGCGAGCTGCGCATAGCCCGTGCGGGCTACGAATCCCGGGTACACGAGCTGCTCGAGCTGCGCCTTGACGTCGTTGAGGCCTGATACGAGCGCGAGGCTCGTCGTGCCCCTGAGGGCCTTCCCGATCCGCAGCGACGCCGCGAGGACCTGCTCCACGATGGCGGTGACCTTGAACACCGTGTCGATCAGCTCGGTCCTGACCTCGTCGTACAGCGCATCGAACGCCGCCCGGTCCCAGGGGAGCTCCGCGGGGACGAGGCGGTCGACCGCGGCGAGGACGCAGTCCGCGATGAGCTCGGCGACTGAGCCGTGCGGGTTCTGGCTGAACGTGAGCTTCTCGCGGTTGTTGAGGTGCTCGAGCACGTAGCGGTCCGGTGGCGGCACGCGCAAGGCCAGGAGGCGGATCACGCCCCCGCGGTGCGCGGCGAGCTGGTCCGCCTCCGTCTGGAAGACGCGCAGCCCGGCCGTCCCGCGCGATCCCTTGGGCGGCCGGCCGTCCGGTCCTCTGCCTGCCCCGCGCACCTCGCGCACCTCATCGATGAGTGCGGGGTACCCCGTCACGGTGTGGCCGCCGACCACAGTGCTCGCCGTGCGCGGTATGGTCCCGACGCTCCACTCGGTCAGGCCGCTGCGCTCCGTGAAGCCGGCCGCCGTGCCCCTGGCACCCGCCGGCCCGGATCCCTGCGAACGCCCGGACCCCGAAGGCCCGGACCCCTGCGCAGGCCCATCGCCCTTCGCAGGCCCATCGCCCTTCGCAGGCCCAGGCCCCTTCACCGGTCCGGACCCCTTCACCGATCGGGCCTTCCCCGACGCCGGCGGGGCAGGGGTGGCGCCGAGGGACTCGGCGATCGCGCGGCGCGTGGCCGGCGCGAGCTGCTCCTTGAGGGCGGCGAGATCCTTGCCCGTGCCGAGCACCTTCCCCTGCGGATCGACAACGGAGAAGGAGAAGAGCAGGTGCGGCGGGACAGCGTCCCAGTTCCACGAGCCGGGCGGGATGATCTGCCCCTTGAGCCGGCGCAGGACCAGCTCGAGCGACTCCTCGAGGCGGTCCGTGCCCGGGTCGAAGTCAGCCTCGAGTGCAGCGACGGCCCGGCGGGCCACGTCCGGGGCGGGGACGAAGTTCTTGCGGACCTGCTTCGGGAGGGACTTGATGAGGGCCGTGACGAGTTCGACGCGCTGGCCGGGAACCTGCCAGCGGAACGGCTCGGGGTCCAGCTGGTTCAGGAACAGCACCGGGACCTCGGCGGTCACTCCGTCGGACGGGTCCGGCGTGGAGCCCGGCGCCACGGGGTGGAACTCGTAGGCGAGCGGGAGGTCGAACCCGCCCTGTCGCCACACGGTCGGGTACGCAGCCTCGGCCGTCTCCACGGCGGAGGCCGCCTCCTCGCGCAGCACGAGGGCACGGTCGAAATCGAGGAGGTGCTCGTCCTCGTGCCGCGCCTTCTTCCACCACGCGTCGAAGTGCCGTTCCGAGACGATCCCCTCCGGGATGCGGGAGTCGTAGAACTCGAAGAGGGCCTCGTCGTCGGCCCGGAGACTGTGGCGCCGCAGCCGTGTCTCGAGCTCGTCGACCTCCTCGAGCAGGGCGCGGTTGCGCTTGAAGAAGTGGTGCCGCGTGTTCCAGTCGCCCTCGACGAGGGCGTGCCGGATGAACAGCTCCCGCGCCAGGCGCGGGTCGATCCGCGCGTAGTTGACCCGCCGCTGCGCCACGAGCGTGACGCCGTAGAGCGTGACCTTCTCGTACGCCATGACCGAGCCGGAGCGCTTGGACCAGTGCGGCTCCGAGTACTGGCGCCTCACGAGGTGCGGCGCCACGGCCTCCGCCCAGGCAGGGTCCATCTTCGCCGCCGTGCGGGCCCAGAGCCGGCTCGTCTCGACGAGCTCGGCCGCCATCACGTAGGTGGGGTTCTTCTTGAACAGCGCCGACCCCGGGAACACCGCGAACCGGGTGCCCCGGGCGCCGAGGTACTCGCGCCCGCGCTCGCCCTTGCGCTCGTCGAGCAGCCCGATGTGGCTCAGGAGGCCCGCGAGGAGGGACTGGTGCACGGCCTCGTGCTTGCCCACCGGGTCCGTCTCGCGGCCCGAGCCCGGCGAGATCCCGAGCGGTCGGGCGAGCTGGCGCAGCTGGGCGTAGAGCTCCTGCCACTCGCGCACGCGGAGGAAGTTGATGAACTCGGCCTTGCACAGGCGGCGGAACGCCGAGGAGGAGAGCTCGCGCTGCTGCTCCTGGAGGTAGTTCCACAGGTTCAGGTAGGCCGTGAAGTCCGAGTTCTCGTCCCTGAACCGCGCGTGCAGCTCGTTCGCGGCCTCGCGCCTGCCGGTCTCCTGGGAGGGCCGCTCGCGCGGGTCCTGGATCGTCAGCGCCGCGGCGAGAACCATGACCTCGCGGGCACAGTCCCGCCGCCCGGCCTCCACGATCATGCGTCCGAGCCGCGGGTCCACGGGCAGCTGCGCGAGCTGGTGGCCCACCGCGGTAAGCCCCGCCGGGGCGCCCTTGCCGGCCTTGTCCCGGCCCGCGCCGTCGGCGAGAGCGCCGAGCTCGCGCAGGAGCGTCACGCCGTCGGTGATCGCGCGCGACTCGGGCGGCTCGACGAACGGGAACGCCTCGACGTCCTTGGGGCCCTTCGCGATCCCCATCGCCGTCATCTGGAGGATGACCGCGGCGAGGTTCGTCCGCAGGATCTCCGGATCGGTGAACTCGGGCCGCGAGAGGAAGTCCTCCTCGGAGTAGAGGCGGATGCAGATGCCGTCCGAGACGCGGCCGCAGCGCCCGGAGCGCTGGCGTGCGGAGGCCTGCGAGACGCGCTCGATCGGCAGGCGCTGCACCTTGGTGCGGTGCGAGTAGCGGGAGATCCGCGCAGTCCCCGTGTCGATGACGTACTTGATGCCCGGGACCGTGAGCGAGGTCTCGGCGACGTTCGTGGCCAGGACGATCCGGCGCCTGCCGCCGGGCGTGAAGACGCGGTGCTGCTCGGCGAGCGAGAGCCGGGCGAAGAGCGGGAGGATCTCGGCGCCGGCCATGCGCGGGTTCCTCTGGACGCTCGCCGCGAGCGCCTCTGCAGCATCGCGGATCTCGCGCTCGCCGGAGAAGAAGACGAGGATGTCCCCGGGCGCCTCGCGGGAGAGCTCGTCCACCGCGTCGCACACGGCGTCCACGGGGTCGCGGTCCTCCTCGAGCGCGTCGTCGGAGCGTTCGACGGCGGCCTCGTCCCCTCCGCCTCCCGTTCCACCCTCGTCTCCCGGTTCCGCCGTGAGGGGGCGGTAGCGGATCTCCACGGGGAAGGTGCGGCCCGAGACCTCGAGCACGGGGGCGGGCTCGGAGGTGCCGTCCGGGAGGTTGCGCGCGAAGTGCCGGGCGAAGCGCTCCGGGTCGATGGTCGCGGAGGTGATGACGACCTTGAGGTCCGGGCGCTGGGGCAGGACCCGCCTGAGGTAGCCGAGGATGAAGTCGATGTTGAGGCTGCGCTCGTGGGCCTCGTCGATGATGATCGCCGAGTAGCGGGACAGGAGGCGGTCCCGCTGGATCTCGGCGAGCAGGATGCCGTCGGTCATGAGCTTGACGCGGGTCGCGGAGCTGACCTCGCCCGTGAAGCGCACCTGGAAGCCGACCTCGGCGCCGAGCTCTACCCCGAGCTCCTCGGCGATCCGCTCTGCGACCGTGCGGGCGGCGAGGCGGCGCGGCTGGGTGTGGCCGATGAGGCCCTTCTCGCCGAGGCCGAGCTCGAGCAGCATCTTGGGCAGCTGCGTGGTCTTGCCCGAGCCGGTCTCACCGGCGACGACGGTGACCTGGTTCTCTCGGATGGCCGCCATGATGTCGTCCCGGCGCTCGGAGACGGGCAGGGCGGCGGGGTACGTGATCGTCAGGGCCATGGCGCATCCAGTCTAGTCGGGGCCGGCCGCCGGCCGTGCCGCGGATGCGGGCCGCCCGGCCGCGAAGCCCGCAGCGAGCTCGGACCGCGAGCTGATCCCGAGCTTCGCGTAGATCCGCGTGAGGTGGTACTGCACCGTCTTGACCGAGACGAAGAGCTCCCGTGCCGCGTCCCGGTTGCTCATCCCGGAGGCGACGAGGCGGATCACCGCCTCCTCCTGGGCCGTGAACGCGGCCCCCGCAGGGACCCCGGGCACTGGGCCAGCAGCCTGGCCGCCGGCCGCTGCGCCCATGGATGCCACGGCACCGGTCCCGGTGCCGGCGGCCTGGAGCTCGCGCTCGCACCGCGCCGCGTCCACCACAGCCCCGAGCGCGGCGAATCCGTCCCGCGCCGTCGAGAGCACGGCCGCCGCGTCCCGGCGCCGTCCCGCGCGCCGGAGGGTCTGGCCGTAGGCGAAGCGGATGCGCGCGGAGTCGTACGGGAGGGCCAGGCCCGCGATCGCGCCGAGCGCGCCCTCGAAGGAGGCCATGGCGTGGTCGGTCTCGCCGCGGGCCGCGAGGATCCGGCCGCGCACCGAGGCGAGCCGCGCCGTCGTGCTGCGGTGGCTGAGCTCGCGGGCACGCGCCTCGAGGGGCCGCAGGAAGGCATCCGCCGCGTCCAGGTCCCCCGTCCGCACGAGGGCCTTGGCGTACACGTCCTGCCACGGCCAGAAGCCGGGCTCGTCGATGCCCCGGGTGCGGTCCAGCCGGACCACGGGCTCGCATGCTCGCAGCACCGCCGGGTGGTCGCCCCGCGCCTCCGCGACCGCGGCGGCCGCCATGGCCGCGCCCAGGTGCATGACCGGGTAGGCCTCGGCCGCGCTCGCAGCCGCTGCGGCGTGCTGCTCGGCCGCGTCGGCGTCAGCCCGGAGCGCGAGGACCTGCGCCGCCGTCCAGTGCAGGAGGGGGTCCACGAGCTCCATGCCCACGGGCGTGTTGAGCGCGAGCCCTGCCCGGGCGGTGGCGAGCGCATCGTCCCAGCGTCCCCCGAGGAACTCCGCGCGGGCGAGCATCGCGTGCGCCCACAGGGTGATGCGCAGGGACCCTGGCCGGCGCGCGGGCTGGATGGCGGCCCGCAGCTCGAGCCGGGCCTCGTCGAGGTCGTCGAGGGCCAGGGCCAGCCAGCCGCGGCCCAGCTGGAGGCGCTGGCTGCGGGCCCCGAGGTGCGGCGAGGTGGCGAGCTCGCGGTACGCCGCGTGGGCCTCCCGGTGGCGGCCCGCGGAGCCGAGCCCGAGCCCGAGCATGGCACGTGCCTCGAGGCCCGCGGTGCTGTCCGGGCCGGAGAGGCGCACGGCGGTCTCCGTCCACGCGAGCAGGGAAGGGCTGTCCCACGAGGCGAAGGAATGCAGCACCCGGTACTGGGCGATGCGCGAGGACACCTCCCGGGATGTGTCTGCCGGTCGCGAGGCCCACGCCCGTTCGAGCAGCGCGCCCGCCCGGCGCGCGTGGCCGCGGTGGATCGCGTAGTACGCGAGCGCGGCGTCGCGCAGCGCGCTCTGGGGGAGCGACTCGATCTGCCGGATGAGCGGCGCGGCCCGGGGAAGGTCGCCGGCGCCGATCATGGCCTCGGCGGCCTCGAGGAGGCGCTCCTCGCGCAGGCGCGGCTCGGTGTGGAGCCTGCTCGCGGCCAGGAGCGCGTCCGCGGCGGCGCTCCAGTTGCCCGCCGTGGACTCGGCGGCAGCGAGCGCATCGGCCTCCCCGGCGATCGCGGCGTCCGGAGACGTGGCCGCGGCCACGAGATGGTGCACCCGCTCCCGCGTGGACGGCGCCTGCGCCGCCGCGCGCGAGTGGAGCGCGGCGCGGGCACCCGGGCCGAGGCCGTCCACGACCGCGCGGCGCACGAGTTCCTCCCGCACGGCCACCCTGAGGGTGCCAGCCACGTTCCAGCAGTCCAGGAGCCCGGCCGACCAGGCCTCGTCCGCGGCGGCGAGCACGGCCTCTGGAGTGCAGTCGAGCCCCGCGAGGGCGGCCGCGTCGGCTGCCGCTGGCGTCCCGCCGAGGATGCCCACGGCCTCGACGAGCGCGCGGGCAGAGCGGGAGAGGCCCTCGAGGGCCCGTGCGGTGCGCGAGGCCACCGAGGCGGGCACGGACCGCGGCCCTTCCGACGCCATGGCGGAGGCGCCCAGCAGCTCCTCGCCCTCGGCGAGCGCCTCGAGCGCGAGCCCGGGGTACCCGCGGGAGGCGCCCATGAGCGCCTCGAGCGCCTCTGCGGAGAGCTCGAGGCCCGCGCGGGCGGACGCGAGCCCGCGCAGGGCCGCCGGTCCCAGGGGCGCGAGCCGCAACCGCCGGGCGCCCACCGCCGCGGCGAACACGGCAGCCGGGGAGCCCGGGTGGGCACCGGCGGGGCCCATCGTCCCGAGCATGAGGAGGGGGACGGCCAGCCTGCGGAATGCGTAGGCGAGCGCCTCGAGCGAGAGCGCGTCGGCGTGCTCGAGCGCATCGAGCACCACGAGCGCTGCGCTGTGCGCGCCGGCGGGGGACCGGTCAGGCGCAGGCGCGCCGTCAGGTGCCGGGGTGCGCCCCTCTGCAGGAGTGCTGGTGTCGGGACCGCCCTCCGCGAGCGCCGTGAGCCGGTCGAGGGCAGCCATGCCGGCCGGAAGCCAGGCCGGCTGCTCCGCGGGGGGCGACCACCCGGCGTCGTGCGTGCCTTCCTCCCCGCCCGGGTGCGTGCCTGCCGGCTCGTCTGTGTCCGCGGGACCGCGAGCCGGGACGATGCCGAGCTGGCCGAGCATTCCGCCCTGGAGCGCGCGCTCCCACTCCGAGCCTGTGGCGCGTAGGGCTGCCACCCCCGGGTGGCGGGCGGCGAAGGCGGCCACGAGCGCGCTCTTGCCGATCCCCTCCGGGCCTTCGATGATGACGCACTGGGGGCTCCCGGACGCGGCAAGGCCCAGGAGCGCGTCCAGTTCGGACAGCTCCTGGGCCCTGCCAACGAGTTCGCCATCGAGAATCGCCATGCCCCGACGCTAGCGGGAAACGGCGCGGCACGCCTCATGCCCCACGGCGAAGGGTGCTATACCCGTGCGGCCTCCGGCCCGTCCTGCAGGCTCGGGGACGGCGCCGGGTCCCGGCGCGGACGCGGGACGAGGACAGTCACGAGGGCGCCGCCGAGGGCGATCCCGGCGAAGATCCAGAACGCGGTCTGGCCCGAGGCGCCCGCGCCCAGGAGCACCCCGCCCACGACCGGGCCGAGGATGCCGCCGAGGCGGCCGAAGCCGGCGCACCAGGCCACCCCGGCGGCACGGGCCCGCGTCGGGTAGAAGTTCGCCATGAACCCGTACACGAGCACCTGCGTGCCGATCGTGCCGATCCCGGCCACGCCCACGGCCGCGAGGAGCGCGCCGAACGGCAGCGGCACGGTCATGAGGACGAGCGCGGCGGCCGCGAGGGCGAACGTCCCGGCGATGATGCGCTTCGGCCCGGTGCGGTCCACCGTCACCGCCGCAGCGAGGCCGCCGAAGATGGCTGCCGCGTTGAGCACGAGGAGGAACGTGAGCGAGTACTCCTTGCCGAAACCGTACATGCGCATGATCTCCGGGAGCCAGGTGGTGAGGCCGTAGGTGAGCAGGAGGCCCGCGAAGCTCATGAGGCCCATGAGCGCCGTGGGGAGCGCGTAGCGGCGGGTCGCGAGGCCCTTGAAGCCCAGGGGCACCTCGGCGTCCGGCGTGGCCTCCCGTTCCTGGGGCGGGAGGGCCAGGCCGGCGCGCTCCGCCGCGCGCTCGGCCTCGGCGGGGCGGCCGCGCGCGAGGAGCCACAGCGGGGACTCGGGCAGCCTGGCCAGGGCGAACGGGAGGATGAGCACGAGCGGAAGGGCGCCGATCCAGAACAGCGGCCGCCAGTGGCTCCCCCCGCCGAGGGAGATGGCAAGGAGCGAGGCGAGCACTCCGCCGAGGGGGACGCCCGAGTAGACGATCGCGTTGTAGAGGTTCTTGCGGCCGGCCGGGGCGAACTCCGCGACGACCGCGCCGGCGGTCGCGACGAGCGCGCCGACGCCGATCCCGGTGAGGAAGCGGAAGATGCCGAACGCGGCCACGGACGAGGTCATCGCCGTGGCGCCCATGCCGAGCGAGAACCAGACGATCGCGGTGAGCATGACGCGGCGGCGGCCGATGTAGTCGCCGATCGCGCCGCAGCCCAGCGCGCCTACCATGACGCCGATGAGCGCGTAGCTGCCCAGGGCGCCCGCCGCCGCAGGGTCGAGCGCCCCGATCTGGGACGGATCGCGCAGGAGGGTGGAGACGACCGTGCCGTACACGACGAGGTCGTAGCCGTCGAAGGTGAGGGCCGCGGTCGCGAGGGCGACGACCCAGAGGACCGTGTGCTTCTGGCGCAGTGTGGCAGCGCCGGGGGATGGCAGTGGCATGCAGGGACTCCATTGTCGATGCGGTGAGGGCCAGAGGTGTGAAGCGGGTGGAACAGGCGAAGCGGGTGGAACAGGCGAAGCGGTGAATCAGGTGGAACAGGGTCGCGCAAGGGGGGGCCGGGGCGGCGGCCCGGGCGGTCAGCCCAGGTCGCCCCCGGCCACGGGCAGGATGGTGCCCGTGATGTAGGACGCCTCGTCCGAGGCGAGGAAGCAGATGGCGGCCGCCTGCTCGTCGAGGGTGCCGTAGCGCTTCAGGAGCGAGGAGTCCACGGTCTGGTCCACGATCTGCTGGTACCAGGCCTTCTCCTGCTCGGTCTGGGGCAGGGGCCCGCGCTGGACGGCGCGCGGGGGGGCCTCGGTGCCCCCCGGCGCGGTGGCGACGACACGCACCCCGTGCGGGGCCGCCTCGAGGGCGAGCGCCGTCGTGATGGCCCCGACCCCACCCTTCGCCGCCGCGTACGGGACGCGGTTGACGCCGCGGGTTGCCACCGAGGAGACGTTGACGATCGTGCCGGACCCCTGGGCGATCAGGTGGGGTAGCGCCGCCCGGCAGGTCCAGAGCGTCGGGAACAGCGAACGGCGCACCTCCTTCTCGATCTCCTCGGCCGTGTAGTGCTCGAACGGCTTGGCCCAGATCGTCCCGCCCACGTTGTTCACGACGACGTCGATGCGCCCCGCCGCGGCGAGGGCTGCGCCTACGGCGTCCACCGCGCCGTCGTACGCCTCGAGATCAGCGGTGACGCTGTGCACGGGGACGCTGTGCACGGTGACGCCGTGCGCCGTGCCGCCCGCTTCGCGGAGGGCTTCGGCCACGCCGTGCACGAGCTCTGCCCGGTCCACGAGGACGACCTCGCCGCCCTCGGCCGCGATCCGCTCGGCGACCGCCCGGCCGATGCCCTGGGCCGCGCCCGTGACGAGGACGGCCTTGCCCGCGAAGCGCCCGGTGTGGACGGTCACGCCGCGCCCGCCGGGTGCAGGGCGCGCTCGTGCGGCACGCCCACGGCGAAGCGCTCGTAGTAGAAGTTCGACGGCGTGATCCCCTCGCCGTCGAAGTGCTTCCGCACCGCGTCGACCATGGCGGGCGGGCCGCACAGGTAGACGTCCACGTCGCCGTCGTTGAGGTGGCCGGGCGCGAGGTGCTGGGTGACGTACCCCTTCTTCGGATGCTCCGATGCCGGGTCCGCCACGATCGTGTCGAAGGTGAAGCCCTCGATCCGCTCGGCGTACCGTCCGAGGGCGTCGACCTCGACGAGGTCCTTGTCCCAGGTGACGCCGTAGGCCATGTGGATCGGGAACGCGGGCTGGGCCCCGGATTCCGCCGCCTGCGCGATCTTCTCGAGCATCGCGAGCTGCGGGGCGATCCCCGTCCCGCCGGCGAGCATGAGGACAGGGCGCTTGACGTCGCGCAGGAAGAAGCTCCCGATGGGGCCCTCGAGCTCGAGGGTGTCGCCCTCGGAGGCCCGCTCCTTGAGGTACGTGGTCATGACGCCGTCCGGCGCGGTCCGCACGAGGAACGCGAGCTGGTCCTGGTCCGGGCCGCTCGAGAACGAGTAGCTGCGCTCCTCCTCCGTGCCGGGGACCTTGACGTTCATGTACTGGCCGGGCAGGAAGTGGAGGTCCTGGCGGTTCTCGAGCGTCAGGGTCAGTCCCGCCGTGTTGTCCGCGTACCAGTGCAGGTGGTCGATCCTCGCCGTGAAGGCGCCGATGCCGCTCTTGGCCATCTCGGCGGTGCCGGCGATCCGCAGCACGAGGTCCGTCTCGGGGACCATCTGGCAGGGCAGGCAGAAGCCGGCCTCCGCCTCGTCATCGGTCAGGGCCTCCTCGATGTAGTCCCCGCCGTCGTAGGAGCCGGACTCGCAGAACGCCTTGCACGTCCCGCACGCGCCGTCGCGGCAGTCGAGCGGGATGTTGATGCGGGCCTTGTAGGACGCGTCCGCGACGGTCTCGCCGGGGTTGGCGGTGACGAAGCGCGTGACGCCGTCCTCAAAGCTCAGGGCCACCTTGTAGCCCATGGTGTGGCTCATGCCGCTCCCTTTCAGATGTGGTAGATGTCCACGACGTGGTGGATGTAGTCGTTCTTGAGGACGACCTTCTTCTTGGTGATGACCGGCTGCGTCCCGGCGAAGTCGATCGTGTAGAAGGACGTGCCGAAGTACGGGTCCACGGTGTTGTAGCGGTAGTAGAGGGTGAGCCAGTTGAAGCGGACGTCCACCACGTCCCCGTCCTGGTGCAGGATCTCGACGTTCGAGATGTTGTGGCCCGTGCGCGGCTCGGGGAGGCTCGTGGCGCTCGAGCGGTCGGTCTTGATGCGGAAGACGCGGTCCTCGAGCCCGCCGCGGTTGGCGTAGTAGATGAGCGAGATCTCGCTCTGGGGGTCCTCGGTGAGGGTGTCGTCGTCCGCCCAGGCGGGCATCCAGAACTCGGCCTCGGGGTGGTAGCAGTCGAGCCAGCGGTCGAACTCGCGGTCGTCGAGGAAGCGGGACTCGCGGTAGAGGAACTGGCGGATGTCCTCGAGGCCGATCACGCCCGGCTCATGCGTTGCCATCAGGGTCATGGGAAGTCTCCTTGTCGAAGGGTCTGCGGGACCGCGTCAGCGGGCCGAGGAGTCGGCGGCGGCAGCCTCGGCGTCGACCGCCTCGCGCATGGCCTCGAGCCAGTAGCCGTGCTGGATGGGGTAGAGGCCCTCGTCCTCGGTCCGCGCGCCGCTCGAGAGCGGGTTGAGCCCGAGGCCCTTGGCGGTCTCGTCCGGACCCGCGATCTGGTGGGCCACGCCGCGGCTCATGTCGTTCCAGGGTGCCGCGGTGGCGAGGTAGGTCTTCTGGCAGGAGCGGAACTCCTCGAGGTCGTCCGGCGTGGCCATGCCCGTGGCATTGAAGAAGTCCTCGTACTGGCGGATCCGGTTGGCCCGGGCTGCGGCGGACTCGCCCTTGGGCGCGATGCAGTAGATCGTGACCTCGGTCTTGTCAACCGAGATGGGCCGGAAGTGGCGGATCTGCGAACTGAACTGGTCCATGAGGTACACGTTCGGGTAGAGGCAGAGGTTGCGGGACGCCCCGACCATGAACTCGGCGCGCTCCGGGCCGAACTGCTGGGCCCACTCGTCCTTCTTGTCGAAGTTGGGACGGTCCTGCGGGTTGCCCCACCACATCCACAGGAGAAGGTGGCCGTGCTCGAACGAGTAGTAGCCGCCGCCCTGCTTGCCCCACGAGCCGGCGTCCATGGCCTTGGTCTCGTTGCTGGACTCGCCGGTGCTGCGGCGGGCCGTGGTGGCTGCGTAGTTCCAGTGCGTCGCGGAGACGTGGTACCCGTCCGCGCCGTTCTCCGCCTGCACCTTCCAGTTGCCGTCGTAGGTGTAGGTCGAGGCGCCGCGCAGGACCTCGAGCCCCTCGGGGGACTGGTCCACGATCATGTCGATGATCTTCGCGGCGTCGCCCAGGTGCTCCTCGAGCGGCTTGACGTCCGCCTTGAGGCTTCCGAAGAGGAAGCCGCGGTAGCTCTCGAAGCGGGCCACCTTCGTGAGGTCGTGCGAGCCCTCCTTGTTGAACTGCTCGGGGTAGCCGGCGCCGCGCGGGTCCTTGACCTTGAGGAGCTTGCCCGTGTTGGAGAACGTCCAGCCGTGGAAGGGGCACGTGAATGTGGTGCGGTTGTCCGTCTTGCGGCGGCAGAGCATTGCCCCGCGGTGGCTGCAGGCGTTGATGTTGGCGTAGAGCTCGCCGTCCTTGGCCCGCGAGATGATGATCGGCTGGCGGCCGATGTAGGTGGTGAAGTAGTCCCCGACCTCGGGGATCTGGGACTCGTGGGCGAGGTAGACCCAGTTGCCCTCGAAGATGTGCTTCATCTCGAGCTCGAAGAGCTCCTCGTCGGTGAAGTTGCTCCGGTTGGCGCGGTAGATGCCGTTGTCGGGGTCCTCGACGACCGCGTCGGCGAGCCTGCTGCGCACCTGGTCGAGCATTTCCGTCATGGTTCCTCCAGTTGCTCTGCCGCGACCACCTCGTCGCAGCCTCCGAACGATGGTGCCAATCGGGTGGCGCACATCACACTGGGGAAATGCCTAGGCCTGCCCAAGGGTGGAATTGAGACGGGGAGCATCTGAATCATCGCGAATAAAGTATTTGTCCTGTCACAATCGCCCGGCCTACCGTGGTGGACGACGCGAGGCCCTGTGCGGCAGGCCGCGGGGCATCAGGCCTCGCAGGCCCCCGAGGCGGGCCCCACGAGACCATTCGGAATCATCGAGGAGGATGACCATGACGGAGACCACCACCGAGTTCAGCCCGACGGCGTCAGCGGCCGGCAGCAAGGCCACCGAGCGGTTCAGGGAGAGCGGCAAGCGCGCGGGGCTCGACGTCCCACAGGAGCGTGTATCGCTGCTGGCCAAGGAGGTCCTCGAGGCCGTCTACGCGACGATCCGCCGCCACGAGGTCACGTACGCGGAGTACAACGCGCTCAAGGACTGGCTCATCTCCGTGGGCGAGGACGGCGAGTGGCCCCTGTTCCTCGACGTGTGGGTCGAGCACGTGGTCGAGGAGGTCGCGACATCGGACCGCAAGGGTTCCAAGGGCACGATCGAGGGCCCGTACTACGTTCCCGGTTCGCCGGCCTCCGAGGGAGTGGCGCGCCTGGACCGCCGTGCTGACGAGCCGGGCACCGAGCTGGTCTGGCGCGGGCATGTCCGCGATCTCGAGGGCCGCGGCCTCGCCGGCGCGACGGTCGAGGTCTGGCATGCCGACGCCGACGGCTTCTACTCGCAGTACGCCCCCGGCCTGCCCGAGTGGAACCTGCGCGGCACTGTCGTGACCGCGGCGGACGGCAGCTTCGAGGTCCAGACCATGCGCCCCGCCCCCTACCAGATCCCCACCGACGGCGCCTGCGGGAAGCTCATCGCCGCGGCCGGCTGGCACGCGTGGCGCCCCGCGCACATCCACGTCAAGGTCTCCGCCCCAGGCCAGCAGCAGCTCACCGCGCAGCTGTACTTCCCCGGGGACGCGCACAACGAGGACGACATCGCCTCGGCCGTCAAGCCGGAGCTCATGCTCGACCCGAAGCCCGCGGCCGGCGGGCGCGGCGAGGAGATGGTGTACGACTTCGTGCTCGACCCCGAAGCCTGAGCAGCCGGACACCGGCCGGGAGCGCCCCACGGGGCACTCCCGGCATCTGGCCGTGAACCTCAGGAGGAGGAATTGGGGCGGCCCGCCCGGGAGGCCTCTTCGAAGAACCGGATGGCTCTTTCCGCCACGACGCCGGGACAGTGGTCGGGGAGGAAGTGGCCCTCGCCGGGGAGGATCTCTGTGGTGATATTGCGGCCGCGTCCGGCGTGGTGGCCCATCTCCTGCAGGGCAGCAGAGGGTTCCCGTGCGCCGATGAGGACGAGGGCTGGCGTTGAGAATTCCCTCTGGGCGTACGCGCCGAAGATGATGGACATGAAAGCCGGGAGGATGGTGTTGCGGTAGAGGGCAGAGCCCGCTGTGGCCCTGCTGTGCCTTGCCATCGCGGCGCGGTAGAGCGCGATGTCATCCTCTGCGACTCCCCCTGGCGGCTCGAAGGCCGTGAAGAGGTGCCGCACGAGCCTGTGGTTTCGCTGGAGGCGCGGGCCGACGGCCGGGACCGCGAGGGCGAAGGCGTGCCAGATCTTGGGCAGGAGCGAGAGCAGTCGGGCGTTGGGCCTGATGTGCACGTCGGGAGCGCCGGTGACGACGAGCGCCTCGACGAGGTCGGGACGTTCCACCGCCAGAAGCTGGGCGACGAGGGCGCCCCAGTCGTGTGCGAGGAACCGAGCGCGCGGGACCTCCAGCTGTTCCATGAGCCCGACGAGGTCCCCGATGAGGGTCTGGGCGTTGTAGCCGCGCGGTGGCGCGTCCGTCCAGCCGAAGCCGCGCTGGTCGACGGCGACTACGTGGAAGTGCTCCGCCAGGCGGGCGATGACGGCATGCCATTCCCACCAGTTCTGGGGGAAGCCGTGCAGGAGGATCAGCGGGTCGCCCTCGCCGGCCTCGGCGACGTGCATGCTGAGCCCACGCACGTCAATCCACCGGTGCGCCACGCCCTCAAGCTGCGGCATTGAGGTCTTGGGGCCGGGGGGGATCATGTCCGGCCGTCCAGCAGGCGGGCCAGGGTTCTGAGGTTCGCCCGGAGCGACCGGCGCAGGAGCCTGTTCACCAGCGGAGCGGGCAGCCTGCGCAGGAGCCCGCCCATCGTGGCCGCCGTCTCGAGACGCTCGGTGAGGTGCGTGCCGCCGCCGGCCGGTTCCATCGTGAACACCGCGGTGAGGTCCCGGGTTCCCTCTACCGAGCGTGAAGCCATGCGCCGCGGTGGGTCGAACTCCGTGAACTCGACCACCCAGTCGAACTGCTGGCCCATGAATCGTGTTGTCCCCCAGCCGCGCGTTCCCAGCCCTGGGGGACCGTCGCCGACCCGGCCGGACGCAGTGACGAAGGCGTCATAGGCCGAGAGGTTGTCGAAGTCCGCCAGGAAGTCGAAGACCTCCTGCGGCCGCCGCGCGATGAGGACGCTGTGTTCCACTGCAGGCATCGGATTCTCCTTCGAAGCTGCCCGGCGCTCGTAGCTGCATGACGGGGGGCCTCGAGGATGCACCCTCGCCGGATGCGCGGCCGCCTCAGGAGGGCCGAGCCGTGAGGGCGCCCTGGGCGACAGCCGCGCCTGCCATGGAGCGATTCTACTACTTCTTTAGTGGGATGTCACTGCGTCTATAGTGGTCCTATGTCGACTCGGCAAAAAGCTCTCCAGGCGGCTGCCGAGCTCCTCGGCACCCAGGGCCTGAGGGCCCTCACGCACACGAGGGTCGACGAGGCCGCTGGGATCCCGAGGGGGTCGACGTCGAATTACTTCCGCACGCGCGCCGCGCTCCTGACGGGCGTCGTGGACTGGATTGCGGAGCAGGACCTGGCGGAGCTCGGAGCGCCCCCGAGCCCGCCGGCCGACGTCGGGGAGTTCGTCGCGCTGCTGGTCCAGGGCGTCGAGCACATCACCACCGCTTCCCGGACCCGGACCATCGCCCGCTACGTGCTCTTCCTCGAGGGCACGCACAATGAAGACGTCCGGCGGCCACTGCTCGCCGGCAGGGTGCGCTTCCGGGCCTTCGTCGAAACCGCCATGGCGCGCCTGGGAGCGCCTGACCCGGCGGCCGCGGCGACTGCGATCACCGCAGTCGGCGAGGGCATGATCCTGCACCGGCTGGCGGTCGACCCCGAAGCGGACGTGCTCGCGGCGATCGACGCCGTCGTCCGTGCCTTCGTGCCACGGCGACGCGGCCGCGCCCGGAGCTGAGACACGGCAGGCCACCGCGTGCCCGGGCCGGGGGACGACGAAGGCCCCGCCGATCAGATCGGCGGGGCCTTCAGGCTGTGCCCTCGATAGGATTCGAACCTACGGCCTTCTGCTCCGGAGGCAGACGCTCTATCCCCTGAGCTACGAGGGCAGCTCGTGTTCCGAATCGGAACTCGTCGAGCTTATCAGGTCCGCGGCGGCGTTGTGCAAACCCGCCTCGCTGGCGGTGGAGCCAGGCCGTGGAGCCAGGCCGCGCGGCCGGACAGCGCACCATGCGGTGCACCTCCTCCTGTACGGTCGCCTCATGGGCGAGCACAGGAATCCGACGGCGCCGCGGCCGTGGCGCGGCAGGCTGCTCGTGCTGGCGGGCATCCTCGCCGTCGCGTTCACCCTCCGCACCGCTGTGACCGCCGTCCCGCCCGTGGTCGAGTCGATCGGACGCGACCTCCTGCTGCCCTCGTGGCTCGTGGGCGTGATCGGCATGCTCCCCACTGCGCTCTTCGCCATCGCAGGCCTCGCGACGCCGGCCCTCATGCGCCGTGCGTCCCCGGAGGCGATCGCGGTGGGCGCGATGGCGCTTGCGGGCCTCGGGCAGGCGGTGCGCGCCGCCGCGGGGGACACCTGGCTGTTCATCGCGGGGACGGTGGTCGCGCTGGCCGGGATGGGCGCGGGCAACATCGTGCTCCCGCCTCTTGTCAAGAAGCACTTCACGGACCGTCCGGGCGTCGTGACGGCGCTCTATGTGACCGTGATCAGCGTGGGCACGGCCATTCCGCCCGCAGTGGCCGTTCCCGTGGCCGAGGCAGCGGGCTGGCGCTTCTCGCTCGGCTCGTGGGCTCTCGTCAATGCGGTCGCGGTCCTGCCGTGGCTGAGCATCTGGCCGGCCCGGGGGAAGCGGCCGGCCGGAGGAGAGCGCGGCCCCGGCGCCGCCGCCCCCGCAGGCCGGGTGCCGGACCCGGCCGGCTCCGCCCCGATCCGCGTGTGGCGCTCCCGGCGGGCGTGGGCCCTCGCCTTCCTCTTCGGGTGCACGTCCCTCATGACGTACACGATGTTCGCGTGGATCCCGAGGATCGCGCTCGAGGCGGGCCTGAGCCCTGAGGAAGCCGGCCTCCAGCTCGCGCTCTTCTCGGCGCCGGGCCTCCCGCTGAGCCTCGCGGTCCCGCTGGTCGCAACGCGGCTGCGCACGCCGTGGCCCATCGTGGTCTTCGGCGTGGCATGCTTCTCTGCCGGGTTCGGGGGACTGTGGTTCGCCCCCGCCGCCGCGCCCGCGCTGTGGTCCGTCCTGACGGGGTTCGGCCCTGCGACCTTCCCGCTCGCGCTCCTCCTTGTGAACCTGCGCACGCGCTCGCAGAGGGTCTCGGGCGCGCTCTCGGGCTTCGCGCAGGGCGTGGGGTACGCGGTCGCGTGCCTCGGCCCGGTGGTCGCCGGTGCACTGCGCGACGCCACGGGGACCTGGACGGCGTCGTTCGCGTTCCTCGCCGCCGTGCTCGCCGTCCTCGCGGTCGCCGGCTGGCATGCGAGCAGGCCCGGCGCCGTGGACGACGACGGCGGTGTGCTCGCCGCGCGGTGACGCGGCCCAGGCCATCGTCGCCGCCGGCGCCATGGAGGACGACGGCGTCGCCCCTGCCGCGCGGCGAACGCACCTCGCGCCGTCCTCGCCGCTGCGCGTCTCATGCGACGGGCACGTTTCGGCGCCGCAGCGCCCCGCCGGTACTCTAGGGGTCGTGACTCCCGAAGAACTTTCGACCGCTCTCTCTGCCTGCCTTGCCGACGCCGTGCGCGCCGGGGAGATCTCCGTGGACGTCCCGGAGACGGTGCGAGTGGAGCGGCCGAAGAGCCGCGAGCACGGCGACTGGGCCACGAACATCGCCCTCCAGCTCGGGAAGAAGGCCGGAATGGCCCCCCGCGCGTTCGCCGAGCTCATCGCTGCGCGCCTGACCGCGTACGAGGGCGTCGCCTCGGTCGAGGTCGCCGGCCCCGGGTTCCTCAACATCACCCTCGACGCGGCCGCGGCCGGTGCGCTCGCGAAGGCCATCGTCGAGGCGGGGACCGACTACGGCACGAATGCCGCCCTCGCAGGCCACGTGGTCAACATGGAGTTCGTCTCGGCCAACCCGACCGGCCCGCTCCACATCGGCCACACCCGCTGGGCCGCGCTCGGCGACTCGATCGCCCGCGTGCTGCGCGCCTCCGGCGCCGAGGTGACGAGCGAGTACTACATCAACGACGCCGGCAGCCAGATGAACGTGTTCGCGAACTCGGTGCTCTCGCGCCTGCACGGCCGCGGGGTGCCGGAGGGCGGCTACCCCGGCCAGTACATCGTGGACCTGGGCCATGACGTGCTCAGCGCCCACCCGGGCGTGCGCGAGCTGACCGAGGACGCCGCCCTGCCGATCGTGCGCCACGCGGCCTACGAGGCGCAGATGAAGGACATCCGCGCGACCCTCGCGGCCTTCGACGTCTCGTTCGACGTCTACTTCTCGGAGAAGTCCCTCCACGACGCGGGCGCGATCGAGTCCGCCGTCGCCCGCCTGCGCGAGCAGGGCCACGTGTTCGACAAGGACGGCGCCGTCTGGCTGCGCACGACCGACTTCGGCGACGACAAGGACCGCGTCCTCATCCGCGCCAACGGTGAGCCGACGTACTTCGCCGCGGACGCCGCGTACTACCTGTCCAAGAAGGACCGCGGCTTCGCGGAGAAGATCTACCTGCTCGGCGCGGACCACCACGGCTACGTCAACCGCCTCAAGGCGATCGCGGCGTGCGCGGGCGACGACCCCGAGGCGAACATCGAGATCCTCATCGGCCAGCTCGTGTCCGTCAACGGGGCCAAGCTCTCCAAGCGCGCGGGGAACATCATCGAGCTCAAGGACCTCATCGAGTGGCTCGGCAAGGACGCGGTGCGCTACTCGCTCGCCCGGTTCCCCGCCGATTCGCCGCTCACGCTCGACCCCGAGCTGCTGAAGAAGAACACGAACGAGAACCCCGTGTTCTATGTCCAGTACGCCCACGCCCGCTCGCGGGGGGCCGCGCGCAACGCGGCCGCGGCCGGCGTCGAGCGCACTGTGGACGGCGCGGACGCCTTCGACGCCGCGCTCCTGGACCACTCGACCGAGGGCGAGCTGCTCGCGCACCTCGCCGCGTACCCCTCGATCGTTGCCAAGGCGGCGGAGTTCCGGGAGCCCCACCGTGTGGCGCGCCACCTCGAGACCGTCGCGAGCGCCTACCACTCGTGGTACGACAACTGCCGCATCGCACCCCAGGGCGAGGACGAGGTCACCGACCTCAACCGCACGCGCCTGTGGCTCAACGACGCGACGAGCCAGGTCCTCGCCAACGGACTGGGCCTGCTCGGTGTGTCCGCCCCGGAGAGGATGTAGTCCCGTGCCCGAGACCACAGCCGGGGGCGGCGCCACGCCCCACGCGGCCCCTTCGCCCCTCGCCCCGGCGTGGCTCACGCTGCCGGCGGACCTGAACGCCCTCGAGCCCAAGATGTGGGCGCACGACGCCGAGCGCGGCCCGGACGGCCAGCTCGCCGTCGGGGGACTCACCGTGGCCGAGCTCAAGGCGAGGTTCGGCACGCCCCTGTTCGTCCTGAGCGAGCCGGACTTCCGGGCGCGCGCACGCGCGTTCAAGGACGCCTTCGACTCCGCCTTCGCGGACATCTGCGGCGGGGTGGACGTCTACTACGCCGGCAAGTCCTTCCTGTGCTCCTCGGTCGCGGCGTGGGTCGCGCAGGAGGGCCTGCGCCTGGACACCGCCTCGGGCGGCGAGCTTGCCGTGGCGGCCAAGGCCGGCCTCCCGGGCGAGCTCATCGGGCTGCACGGCAACAACAAGTCGGATTCCGAGATCGCCCGCGCCCTCGACATGGGCGTGGGGCGGATCATCGTGGACAGCCTCGCCGAGCTCGAGCGGGTGGCGCGGATCGCGGCCGATCGCGGGACGGACACGCCGGGCGCTGGCGCGGGCGGGGGCGAGGCCGGCACTGAGGCCCCCCGGGCGAAGGTCATGCTGCGGCTCACGCCGGGCGTGCACGCCCATACCCACGAGTTCATCGCGACGGCGCACGAGGACCAGAAGTTCGGGCTCTCGATGGCCCCGGGCACCGCGAGCGCGGGATTCGAGGGCGAGCACGGCGGCACAGCGGCCAGCGCCGCGGAGGAGGCGGTCGCCGCTGCCGTGGACCACGACAGCATCGAACTGCTCGGCGTGCACTGCCACATCGGCTCCCAGATCTTCGAGCCGGAGGGCTTCGAGCTCGCCGCGGTCAAGCTCCTCGAGTTCATCGCGCAGATGCGCTCGGCCTACGGGGCCGGGCTGCCCGAGCTCGACCTCGGTGGCGGCTACGGCATCGCCTACCTGCCGGGGGACGCGCCCCGGCCGCCGGGCGAGATCGCCGAGGCGCTGGCCGGCGTCGTCCGCGCCACGTGCGGACGGCTCGGCATCGCACCGCCCCGCATCTCGATCGAGCCCGGCCGCGCGATCGTCGGCTCGACGACGTTCACCCTCTACGAGGCGGGGACGGTCAAGGACGTGGTCGTGGACCTGCCCGGCGGGTCGGCGGACTCCGGCGGGGCGGCCGCGGAGACCGGCGCCACAGCGGTGCGCCGCTACGTCTCGGTGGACGGCGGCATGAGCGACAACGCGCGCCCGGTGCTGTACGACGCCGACTATTCGGTCACGCTCGCAGGCCGCGCCTCGGACGCGCCCGCGCAGCTGAGCCGGGTGGTGGGCAAGCACTGCGAGAGCGGCGACATCGTGGTCCGCGACGCGTACCTGCCCGACGACGTGGGCGCCGGCGACCTCCTGGCCGTGCCCGGCACGGGCGCGTACTGCTGGGCGCTCTCGAGCAACTACAACTACCTCGCCCGTCCGGGCGTCGTCGCGGTCAGCGGCGGCACCGCCCGGTGGATCGTGCGCGGGGAGACCGAAGAGGACTTGCTCTCCCGCGACATGGGAGTGTGACGATGGGAGTGGGAATGACACAGAGATCGCTCAAGGTCGCGCTGCTGGGCGGCGGCACCGTGGGATCGCAGGTGGCGCGCATCCTCCTGGACGACGCCGACGCCCTCGCCGCGCGCGTCGGCGCCCGCCTCGAGCTCACGGGGATCGCGGTGCGGGACGTGGACGCGCCGCGGGACGTCGAGCTCCCGCGCGAGCTGTACACGACCGATGCCCAGTCGCTCATCGACGGGGCGGATCTCGTGATCGAGCTCATGGGCGGGATCGAGCCTGCCCGCACGCGCATCCTCCAGGCCCTCCGCCGCGGCGCCTCGGTCGTGACCGGCAACAAGGCGCTGCTCGCCGCGGACGGGGCGGCGCTGTTCGCCGAGGGCGAGCGCCACGGCGCCGAGCTGAACTTCGAGGCGGCGGTCGCCGGGGCCATCCCGATCATCCGGCCGATCCGCGAGAGCCTCTCGGGGGACCGCATCACGCGCGTCCTGGGGATCGTGAACGGCACCACGAACTTCATCCTCGACGCAATGGACACGACCGGCGCACAGTTCGCCGACGTGCTCGCCGAGGCCCAGCGGCTCGGATACGCCGAGGCTGACCCCACCGCGGACGTCGAGGGCCACGACGCGGCGGCGAAGGCCGCGATCCTCGCCTCGCTCGCGTTCCACACCCGGGTGGACCTCGACGCCGTGCGCTGCGAGGGCATCACGTCCGTCACGGCCGAGGACATCGCGGCCGCGAAGGACGCGGGCATGACGATCAAGCTCCTCGCGATCGCCGAGCTCGTGCGCGACGCGTCCGGCACCGAGGGCGTAAGCGTGCGCGTGCACCCGACCCTCCTGCCGCGCAAGCACCCTCTCGCCGCCGTCCACGGCGCCTTCAACGCGGTGTTCGTCGAGGCCGAGAACGCCGGCTCCCTCATGTTCTACGGGGCGGGCGCAGGCGGTGCGCCGACGGCGTCCGCGATCATGGGCGACGTCGTCTCGACCGCACGCCGGGTCGTCGCCGGCGGCCCGGGCCGGGTCGACACCGCCACGCGCGACCTGCCGATGGTGGGTCCCGACGCGATCACGACGAGCTACAGCATCGGGCTCGAGGTCGCCGACCAGCCGGGCGTCCTCGCCCGCGTCGCCACGGTCTTCGCCGAGAACGGCGTCTCGATCGAGACGATGCGCCAGTCCGTCGACGGCGCCGAGGGCCTGCCCGCGGACGCCCGGTGGGCTGCCGAGGGGCGCGCCGAGCTGCGCTTCGTCACCCACGCCGCCTCGGAGGCGGCGCTCGCCGCGACCGTCGCGGAGATCAGGAACCTCGACGCCGTCCGTGCCGTGACGAGCGTCCTGCGAGTCGAAGGAGTCTAGTGGCCCACCAGTGGCGCGGAGTCATCCGCGAATACGCCGACCGTCTGCCCGTCACCGAGGAGACCCGGGTGATCACCCTGGGCGAGGGCGGCACGCCGCTCGTGCGCGCAGAGAAGCTCTCGGCCCTCACGGGCTCCGAGGTCTACCTCAAGGTCGAGGGCATGAACCCGACCGGCTCGTTCAAGGACCGCGGCATGACCATGGCCATGACGGCGGCGGTCGAGGCCGGTGCGAAGGCCGTCGTGTGCGCCTCGACCGGCAACACGTCCGCGTCCGCCGCCGCGTACGCCACCGCGGCCGGGCTCACGTGCGCCGTCCTCGTGCCCGAGGGCAAGATCGCGCTCGGCAAGCTCTCCCAGGCGATCGCGCACGGCGCCACCCTGCTGCAGGTCGACGGCAACTTCGACGACTGCCTCGAGATCGCGCGCAAGCTCGCCGAGTCCTACCCGGTGTTCCTCGTGAACTCCGTCAACCCGGCCCGGATCGAGGGGCAGAAGACCGCCGCGTTCGAGATCGTCGACGCGCTCGGCGACGCCCCGGACATCCATGTCCTCCCGGTCGGGAACGCGGGCAACATCTCCGCCTACTGGAAGGGCTACAGGGAGTACGCGCAGGACACCGAGTACGGATCGGGCGTGCGTCCCGCCGTGTCGACGAAGCTGCCCGTCATGTGGGGCTTCCAGGCCGCCGGGGCCGCACCGTTCGTCGCCGGCCACCCGGTGACCCATCCCGAGACGATCGCCACGGCGATCCGGATCGGCAACCCCGCCTCGTGGGACACGGCGATCGCCGCCCGTGACGAGTCCGGCGGGCTCATCGACGCCGTGACGGACGAGGAGATCCTCGCCGCGCACCGCTGGCTGTCCTCGAAGGAGGGCGTCTTCGTCGAGCCCGGCTCGGCGGCCTCGGTCGCGGGCCTGCTCAAGAAGCACGCCGCCGACGAGGTGCCCAGTGGCAGGACGATCGTCTGCACCGTGACGGGCCATGGGCTCAAGGACCCGCAGTGGGCCCTGCGCACGGAGGACGGCAGCGAGGTCGAGCCGGTCAAGGTCAGCAACGACGTCGTGTCCGTCGCGGTCGAGCTGGGCCTCGACCACACCGCCTGATGCCGGAGCAGGCGCTGCGTCCCGTGCGGGGCGGGCAGCGCGTCACGGTCCGTGTGCCGGCCACGAGCGCCAACCTCGGACCGGGGTACGACAGCCTGGGCCTCGCCCTCGCGCTCTACGACACCGTCACGGTCGAGACGGCCGACGATCGGGTGCTCGAGTTCGAGCTCAGCGGCGAAGGCGCGGACTCGCTCCCGCGCGACGAGTCCCACCTTGTGGTGCGCACGCTCGACGCGGCGCTCGCGCGCCTCGGGTACGCGCGCTCAGGGCTGCGGCTCACCGCCGAGAACGTGAGCCCGCATGGGCGCGGCCTCGGCTCGTCGGCGTCCGCCACGGCCGCCGCGGTCCTGGCCGCCGCCGCCCTGGTCGAGCCGGAGGACCGGCCCGACCGGGCATGGGCCCTCCAGCTGTGCAGCGAGATCGAGGGCCACCCGGACAACGTGGCCCCGGCGATCTTCGGCTCCCTCGCGCTCTCGTGGCAGGACGGCGACTCCTTCCGCTCCGTGTCCGCCGAGGTCGTCGAGGACATCGTGCCCGTCGTCGCCATCCCGGACTACGAGCTCTCCACCGAGCTCGCGCGCTCGCTGCTGCCCTCGTCGGTCCCGCACCACGCGGCGGCGGCGAACTCGGGCCGTGCGGCACTGCTGGTCCATGCGCTCACCCGTGACCCGTCGCTGCTCCTCCCGGCGACAGAGGACTACCTCCACCAGAGCTACCGCTCGAGTGCGATGGCGCCGAGCGCCGAGCTCATCGAGCGCCTGCGGGCCGAGGGCCACGCGGCCGTGGTCTCGGGCGCAGGGCCCACGGTGCTGGTCCTCGCTGCGGGGGAGGGCGAGGCCGAGGAGGTCGTGGCGAGCGTCGAGCGGTTCGTCCACGGGGTGCAGGATGCGGAGCAGGGACGCGAGTCCGTGACGGACTGGCGTGTCCTGCGTCTGGCTGTGGACCGCGAAGGTGCTAGAGTGGAGCTGTACCCGCGGTGAATCTGCGTCAGCCGGGTTTGACCGGTTGAACCCCATGATGAGCGCGTTCGTCGCCGTCCAGGCCAGATTCCCGGCAGAGGGTGCCGCCCTTCCAGCTCTGCAGCCGGTCAGGCTGCTCGCGGCTGTCCCCGCAAGCAGCTCAGTGATCCTCCCGCACGCTCTGGGTGGGCTGTCTCCACACGGCCCTGCCCGGCCTTCCGGCCCCGCAGGGGCGCACCCTGGCCACCGCTCGAGTCGGCGGCCATGACCACGATGCGCAGGCCATTCGGCCTGCGCAGTCGACTCCGGAAGGATCATCCGTGACACAGACCACTGAGCTGAACCCAGCCGTGGAGTCCTCCACCACAGAATCCAAGGGGATCGCCGGCCTCAAGCTCGCGCAGCTTCAGGCCCTCGCATCCCAGCTGGGCATCACCGGTGGCTCCCGCATGCGCAAGAGCGACCTCGTCGCCGCCATCTCCGCCCACCAGAAGGGCGAGCCCGTGGGGCGCGCCGGTGGGCGCGGCGCGTCCGCGAAGGCCGTCACCGCCGCCGGTGAGGCCGCTGCCCTGAACGCCGCCGAGGCGCCCGCCCAGCAGGCACCCGCGCAGGAGGCCTCCGTCGCCGAGCAGGTTCCCGCCGAGGCGGGCGCCGGCCGAGGCCGCGGCCGCACCCGCCGTCGTGCGGGGAGCGACGGGGTCGTGACCCCCACCGCCGAGCAGGCTGCCCAGACCGCGCCCGCGCAGGCCGTCTCGGCCGAGGCGGCGCCGGCCCAGGAGGCCGCCCCGAGCGAGGCCGGCGAGCAGCACGCTGCCGGCGAGGCGCCGGCCCGTGGCCCGCGCACGCGCAACCGCAACCGCCGTGCCGAGGCGCAGGCCTCTGCGCCGTCGGACCAGGCAGTGCAGGCCGATCAGGCTGCGCAGACGGGCCAGGGCGTGCCCGAGGCCGCCGTCGCTGTGGAGGCCGGCGAGCAGCCGTCCGAGGCCGGCGAGGGCCGTCAGCGCCGTGAGCGCCGCCCGCGCGAAGACCGCCGCGAGGACCGCCAGGAGCGCGAGGACCGCCAGGACCGCGGCGAGCGCCAGGAGCGCCGCCGTGACGAGGGCGACGGCGAGGAGGGCGGCTCGCGCCGTTCGCGCCGCTCCCGCCGTGGCCGCGACCGCGACGAGCAGGGCGGCCGCGGAGACCGCTTCCGCGACCGCAACGAGCGCACGCGCGACCGCGGCGGCCGCCGCAGCGCCGGCCCCGACGTGGACGACACCGAGGTGACCGAGGACGACGTCCTCCTGCCCGTGGCCGGCATCCTCGACGTGCTCGAGAACTACGCCTTCATCCGCACCTCCGGCTACCTGCCGGGCCCGAACGACGTCTACGTCCCGCTCGCCCAGGTCAAGAAGTACGCCCTGCGCAAGGGCGACGCGGTGGTCGGCGCGATCCGTGCGCCGCGTGACGGCGAGGACAGCCAGGGCGGCGGCCAGCAGGGCGGCGGCCGCCAGGGCAACCGCCAGAAGTTCAATGCCCTCGTGCGGGTCACGAGCGTCAACGGCAAGAGCCCGGAGGAGATGAAGGGCCGGGTCGAGTTCACCAAGCTCGTCCCGCTCTACCCCTCGGAGCGCCTGCGCCTCGAGACGGACCAGAAGAAGATCGGCCCGCGCGTCATCGACCTCGTCGCCCCGATCGGCAAGGGCCAGCGCGGCCTCATCGTCTCGCCCCCCAAGGCGGGCAAGACGCTCATCCTGCAGTCGATCGCGAACGCCATCACGATCAACAACCCCGAGGTCCACCTCATGATGGTCCTCGTGGACGAGCGGCCCGAAGAGGTCACCGACATGCAGCGCTCGGTCAAGGGCGAGGTCATCGCCTCGACCTTCGACCGCCCCGCGGACGACCACACGACCGTCGCGGAGCTCGCGATCGAGCGTGCCAAGCGCCTCGTGGAGATGGGCATGGACGTCGTCGTGCTCCTCGACTCGATGACCCGACTGGGCCGCGCGTACAACCTCGCGGCGCCCGCCTCGGGCCGCATCCTCTCCGGCGGTGTCGACTCGGCCGCGCTCTACCCGCCGAAGCGCTTCTTCGGTGCGGCGCGCAACATCGAGAACGGCGGCTCCCTGACGATCCTCGCGACCGCGCTCGTCGAGACCGGCTCCAAGATGGACGAGGTCATCTTCGAGGAGTTCAAGGGCACCGGCAACATGGAGCTCCGCCTCTCGCGCCAGCTCGCGGACAAGCGCATCTTCCCGGCCGTGGACGTCAATGCGTCCGGCACGCGCCGCGAGGAGAACCTGCTCTCTCCGGAAGAGGTCAAGATCATGTGGCGCCTGCGCCGCGTGCTCTCGGGCCTCGACACCCAGCAGGCGCTCGAGCTGCTGACCACGAAGATCCGCGAGACGCAGTCCAACGTCGAGTTCCTCCTGCAGGTGCAGAAGACGACCCTTGCGTCCAAGTCGGAGAACGACAAGCACTAGCTGCCCAGCACGGCGGCCGGCCCCGGGCACCCGGGTGCCGGCCGCCGTCGTCATCGGCGCACGCGAGGCGCTGACGACGACGGCGCCGGCAACCGCGCCGGTGAAAACGGCACCGCGCGCGCCGGGCGCGCGCACGACCCACGAGAAAGGCCACCGACATGTTCGAGTCCGTGCAAGGACTGCTGGACGAGCACGCTGAGCTCCAGAGGCAGCTCAGCGACCCCGCGGTCTACCAGGACCAGGCGCTCGCGCGGAAGCTCGGGCGCCGTTCGGCCCAGCTCGGCGGGATCGTGGACGCCTACAACCGCTGGAAGCAGCTCTCCGACGACCTCGAGGCCGCACGCGAGATGGCCGCGGAGGACCCTGACTTCGCCCCCGAGGTCGCCTCGATCGAGGAGCAGCTGCCCGTGGCCCAGGAGAAGCTGCGGCGGCTGCTCATCCCGCGGGACCCCAACGACTCGCGCAACGTGATCCTCGAGGTCAAGGGCGGCGAGGGCGGAGACGAGGCGGCGCTCTTCGCGGCGGACCTGACCCGCATGTACGTCCGCTTCGCGGAGTCCAAGGGCTGGAAGACGGAGGTCCTCTCCTCGACGGAGTCCGACCTGGGCGGGTACAAGGACATCCAGATCGCGGTCAAGGGCACCTCGAACGACCCGGCGGAGGGCGTCTACGCGCACCTGAAGTTCGAGGGCGGGGTGCACCGCGTGCAGCGGGTGCCGGTCACGGAGTCCCAGGGCCGCATCCACACGTCCGCCGCGGGAGTCCTCGTGTTCCCCGAGGTGGACGAGCCCGAGGAGATCGAGATCAGCGCCAACGATCTCAAGATCGACGTCTACCGTTCGTCCGGCCCGGGCGGCCAGTCCGTCAACACGACCGACTCCGCGGTGCGCATCACGCACCTGCCCACGGGCATCGTGGTCGCGATGCAGAACGAGAAGTCCCAGCTGCAGAACCGCGAGGCCGCGATGCGCGTGCTCCGCTCGCGCCTCCTCGCGCACCAGCAGGAGCAGATCGACGCCGAGAACGCCGAGGTCCGCAAGTCGCAGGTCCGCACCATGGACCGGTCCGAGCGGATCCGCACGTACAACTTCCCCGAGAACCGCATTGCGGACCATCGGACGGGCTACAAGGCCTACAACCTGGACGCGGTCATGAACGGGGACCTGGGCCCCGTGGTCCAGTCCTGCATCGACATGGACGAGCAGGCCCGGCTCGACGCGATCGGCGAGTAGGCCCATGGTCGCGCAGGCGCCCGGGTCGGGGGACGCGCACCGGTGGGACGACCTCGGTGCGGCCCTCCGGCAGGCGGCCGCGCTCCTCGCCGAGGCGGGCGTGCCGAGCCCGCGCGCCGACGCCGAGCAGATCGCGGTGCATGTGCTCTCCGCCGGCCCGGGCGGCGACCGCCTCGGGGGCGGGGGCCTCGGCCGGCTGCGCGCCCTGGCCATCACGGGCGCGCCGGTCCCGGAGGGCTTCTGGGACCTCGTCCAGGAGCGGGCGCGGCGCGTGCCGCTCCAGCACCTCACGGGCGCCGCGCACTTCCGGCACCTCACCCTCTCGGTCGGCCCCGGGGTCTTCGTGCCGCGCCCGGAGACGGAGGGGGTCGTCCAGCTCGCCCTGGACTGGCTCGCGCAGGAAGCCGCGGCGCACGACGCCGACTGGTCGCCGTCCGTGGTCGACCTCGGCACGGGCTCGGGCGCCATCGCGGCGTCGGTCGCGCACGAGGTGCCGCGGGCGCGCGTGCACGCGGTCGAGCTGAGCGACCACGCCTATGCGTGGGCCGAGCGGAACCTCTCCCTGCCGGAGCTCGGCGGCCGGGTGCGGCTAGCCCGCGGGGACCTGCGCACGGCCTTCCGCGAGCTCGACGGGACAGTCGATGCGGTGGTCTCCAACCCGCCCTACATCCCGGCCGGCATGGTGCCGCGTGAGCCGGAGGCCGCCGAGCATGATCCGGACCTCGCGCTCTACGGCGGGGGAGAGGACGGCCTCGAGCTGCCCCTCGCCGCCGCCGCGACAGCGGCCCGGCTCCTGCGGCCGGGCGGCTTCTTCGTCATGGAGCACGCCGAGGTGCAGGCCGAGCGGATCGCCGGACTCCTCGCTGCCGACGCGGACGGTGCGTGGCGGCGGGTGCGCTCGCATGAGGACCTCAACGGCCTGCCGCGGGCCACGAGCGCGGTGCGTGCGGGCGCGCGCTGACGGCGTCCGGAGAACGCACGCGCCAGAACGCGTGGAAGAATGATCGCCGTGACCACGACGAGCTACAACTGCACCGACCCAGCCCAGCGCGCCGAGGGCCTCGCCCATGCCCAGCGCGCGATCGCCCAGAAGCAGTGCATCGTGATGCCGACCGACACGGTCTACGGCGTCGCGGCCGATGCCTTCTCGGCGCAGGCCGTCGCGACCCTGCTCGCGGCGAAGGGCCGCGGGCGCTCGATGCCGCCGCCCGTGCTCATCCCGCGGCTCCAGACCATGGACGGCCTCGCCTCCGAGATCCCGGCGGCCGGCCGCGCCCTCGCGGAGAAGTTCTGGCCGGGCCCTCTCACGCTCATCTTCCACGCGCAGCCCTCGCTCACGTGGGACCTGGGGGAGACCCGCGGCACGGTGGCCCTGCGCATCCCGGACGACGAGCTCGCGCAGGCGCTCCTGACGATCACCGGACCGCTCGCGGTCTCGAGTGCCAACCGGACCGGGCAGCCCGCGGCGCAGACGGCGTCAGAGGCGCGCGCACAGCTCGCCGAGTCGATCGAGGTCTACCTCGAGGACGGGTTCCGGCCGGTGACGGGCGGCAGCGAGGGCGTCCCCTCGACCATCGTCGACTGCACGGGCGAGCGCCTTCGCGTCGTCCGCCAGGGGGCGCTGAGCCTCGAGGTGCTGCGCGGCACCGTTCCGGACCTGCTCGGCATGGGCGAGGAGCCTGAGGCCGCCGCCCCGGACGGCGGCGCAGAGCCCGAGGCTACTTCTCCCGCAGCCTCCGAGCCCGCTCCCTCCGGTCCTGCTCCCTCCGAGCCTGTTCCTTCCGACTCTGCGCAGCCTCCCGCAGGACCTGCTCCGCGCGGGGCATAGGCACCACGCCGTTCGCCTCGGCCCACCCGGGCGTCTGGCCCTGCCCGAACCACATGACCTCGGCCCGGCGGACGGCACCGTGGAGCCGGCCCCCCGCGAGGCCGGACAGCGCATAGCCGGTGCGGACCGCGGCGCGGCACATCCACGCCGGCAGGTGCAGGGGTTCCCTGCCGCCGGCCGCGGCGAGGACGGAGCGCACGGTCATCCCCTCCCATGGCTGGAGGACGAGGACCTGGCCGGGCGCCGCGAGGGCGACGTCCACGGTGAACTGCGCGAGGGCAGCGAGGGAGCTCACGGGGGACGGCGCGTCCCCGCGCCCGGCGACCGAGGCGAGGGGCGAGGAGGCCACGCGGGCGAGCGACGCCGTCGTGCGCCGGCCCGGTCCCTGGACGCTCGTGGCGCGTACTACGGAGAGCAGTCCTGCCGGGAGCCCGGGCAGGAGGGCCTCGAGGGCGTGCTCGCCGAGCGCCTTGGACCGCGAGTACGGGGAGAAGGGGCTCGCCTCCCAGGTCTCGTCGAGCACCGCGCGCTCGCCCTGGACGGCCGCGCTGCTCAGGTGCACGAGCCGCGAGGCGCCCGCACGGGCGCACGCGAGCGCGAGCACAGCCGGCCACAGGGCGTTGGCCCCGTAGAGGGAGTCGCCGTCGGGGGAGTCGGGCGCCGCGAGCCCAGCGGCGTTGACCACGACGGCTCCGGCGGGGATGGCGTCCGCGAGTCGGCGGACGAGCCCGCCCCCGGCGGCCTCGGCATCGTGCGCCTCGCGGAGGATCCCGGCGGCGTCCCGGGCGCCGGTGGCCAGGCGCTCGGCCCGCATCCGCTCGTGCGCGATCCCGCGCGCGGCGAGCTCGGCCGTGATCCCGCTCCCCACGAATCCGCTCGCCCCGAAGAGCCACCAGTGCCGCGTCTCGCCGCCGCCCGTTCTGCCGTCCGTCGCCATGAGGACCATCGTAGGCACGCCCCAGCACGCGCCGTCCCGCTGCCAGCAGGTATCGTGAACGTGCCCGCCCCCCTGTGAGAAGGTCCTGCCCAGCATGAGCGCTGCCCCCCGCGTCGTCGCCGTCGTCGTGAGCTTCAACCGACGCGGGCTCCTGGCCCGCACCCTGGCCGGGATCGCCGCCGGGGTCCTGCGGCCGGACGCGGTCGTCGTCGTCGACAACGCCTCCACGGACGGGGCGCCGGACATGGTCCGCGGCCTCGCGCTGCCGTTCCCGGTGGACCTTGTCGAGCTCGGCACCAATGTGGGCGGCGCCGGCGGGTTCACCGTGGGGATCGAGCGGGCGGTGCTGGACCACGCCGCGGACCTCGTGTGGGTCATGGACGACGACACCGAGCCGCAGCCCGAGGCCCTCGCCGCCGCGGTGCGGGCCTGGACGGACTACGCCCCCGCGCCCGAGCAGCGGCCCACGGTCGTGGCGAGCCACGTCCTGTGGAGCGACGGCCGCGAGCACCCCATGAACTCGATGCGCGAGCGCCTCGGGGCCACCGCGGCCCAGCGTCGGCGGGCGGCGGCCGTCGGCGCGCGGCCCATCCGGAGCGCCTCCTACGTCTCGTGCCTCCTCTCGGGGGACGCGGTGCGCGAGCTGGGGCTGCCGATCGCCGACTACTTCCTGTGGGCGGACGACTTCGAGCACACCACTCGGCTCGCGCGGTTCAACGACGCCATCCAGGTGCCCGGCTCCGTGGTGGTGCACCACACGAAGAAGTTCGGGACGACCGACGTGGACCCGGGCCCGCGCTTCTACAACGAGGTGCGCAACCGGGTCTGGACGTACGGCCGCTCGCAGTGCCTCGCGCCGTGGGAGAAGCTCGCCTACACCTACGCCACCGCGCGCATCTGGGTGCGCACGTTCACGCAGTCCTCGGACCGCCGCCTCCTCGCGGGCTGCCTCGCGCGCGGGCTGCGCGACGGCCTGCGCGCGCCGCGCCCCAACGCCGAGGTGCTCGAGGGCGTCTACCCGCTCCGCCCGGTCCCGAGCCTTCCGGACGGCCCACGCGCGGGCGAGCCGGCGCGGGAGGGGCGGGCGGACGGCCGGTCGGCAGTCCCGGAGTTCTCCCTCCTCATGCCCGTCTACGACGGCGACACCCCCGAGCGCTTCGTCCGCGCCCTCGCCTCGAACACCCGGGAGCAGGAGCTGGCCCCCGCCGAGGCCGTGATCGTCCGCGACGGCCCCGTGGGCCCTGCGCTCCAGGCAGCGCTCGACGGCGCAGCCGCTGCCGCGGGCACCGTGCCCGTGCGCGTCGTCGCACTCGAGCAGAACGTGGGCCTCACCGCGGCGCTCGGGCTCGGCCTCGAGGCGTGCACCCACGGCGTCGTCGCGCGCGCGGACGCGGACGACATCTCGCTCCCGCACCGCTTCGCTGCCCAGCTGCCGGTCATCGCGGCCGGGGCGGACCTCGTCGGCACGGCGATGGACGAGATCGGCGACGACGAAGCGGCCGTCCTCGCGCACCGGAGGGTGCCCACGTCCCCGGCATCCATCCGCAGTGTCGCGCGCGCCCGCAACCCCTTCAACCACCCCACGGTCGTGTTCCGCAGGGCCGCGGTGGATGCGGTCGGCGGGTACCAGCACGTCCCCGGCGCCGAGGACTGGTGGCTGTGGGCGCGCCTCATCGCCGCCGGCGCGGACGTGCGGAACCTCGCCGAGCCCCTCGTGCGCTACCGCGTCTCCGGGGGAGCCTACGAGCGGCGCGGCGGCCGGGCGGCGTTCGCCGGGGACCTCGTCGTCGCCGCCCAGCTGCGCGCCGCCGGCTTCCTCACGGGCACGCAGTGGCTGCGGAACGTTGCGGTCAGGGCCGTCTACCGGTTCCTTCCCACCCCCGTGAGGGCCGGCCGCTACCGGCGCATGGTCTCGCGCCGGTGACCCGGGCCTGCCACGCCCCGACCAGCCCGCCAACGGGCCGTCTGCCGCAGGACACAGGCGGTCACGAGTGGCGCGTGGACGGAGTATGTTTGTTGAGCCCCCGTCAGTCCTGTGAGCCGCGTCGCGCGCGGCACCCCAGCAGAGAGAGTCACTGAGCCCCCCATGAGCGACCGCGCAGCCTCGCCGGAAGTCCCCAGACCGGTGCTGTGGCGCTGGATCCAGTTCGTGCTGGACGCCGGCGCGTGGACGATGGCGATCCTCGTCGCCGTCGTCCTCCGCTACGAGCTCACCGAGCAGACCATGGCGCCCGGCGGCGTCGGGATCTTCTGCCTCATGGCGATCGCCTGCCAGGCGCTCGTGGGCTTCAGCATGGCGCTCTACCAGGGCCGGCACAGCTTCGGCAGCTTCGAGGAGGCCCGCCTCCTCGTGGCGGTCACGCTCATCGTCGCCACGATCCTGGTCCTCCTGAGCACGTTCCTCGGCTTCACGCTGCAGATCCCGCGCAGCACAGGCGTGATCGCCTTCCCGTTCGCGGCGCTCTTCATGGCGGCGACCCGGTATGCGAAGCGCATGTTCGTGGAGAGCAAGCAGAAGCCCGGCGACAACGCCCAGCAGGCCCTCGTCTACGGCGCGGGCTTCCTCGGCACCAACCTCGTGACCCGCATGATGCAGGACCCGGCGTCGCCGTACTATCCGGCCGGGTTCGTGGACGACGACCCGGCGAAGAAGCACTTGCGCGTCTCCTCGGTCCAGGTCCTCGGGACCGGCGAGGACCTCCCGGACCTCATCCGGCGCACGCGCGCCACCGTCCTCATCCTCGCGTTCACGGCGGCTGACTCCGACTTCATCCGCGGCGTGTCCGACCGCGTGGCCGGGCTCGGCGTGAAGGTCCTCGTGCTGCCCCCGCTCAAGGACATGTTCGGGGGCGACGGCGCCCGCAGCGTGACCGACTTCCGCGAGGTCGCCGTCGAGGACCTCATCGGGCGCAGGCCCGTGGACATCGAGGTCGAGTCCATCGCTGGCTACATCACGGGCAAGCGCGTCCTCGTCACGGGAGCCGGCGGCTCGATCGGCTCGGAGCTGTGCCGGCAGATCAACCCGTTCCAGCCCGCCGAGCTCATCATGGTGGACCACGACGAGACGGCGCTCCAGGCCACGCAGATCTCCCTCACGGGCCGGGGCCTGCTCACGGGCCGGGACACGGTGCTCGCGAGCATCCGCGACGCGGAGAACCTCCTCGCGGTCTTCGACGAGCGCCGCCCCGAGGTGGTGTTCCACGCCGCCGCGCTCAAGCATGCCCCCCTGCTCCAGCAGTACCCCGCCGAGGCGTGGAAGACGAACGTCCTCGGCACGCTCAACGTCCTCCGCGCCGCGCAGCGCTCGGGCGTCGAGGCGTTCGTGAACATCTCGACGGACAAGGCCGCGGCGCCGACCACGGTGCTCGGCCACTCGAAGCGCCTCGCCGAACGCCTCACGGCCTGGATGGCCCGTGAGACGGGACGGCGCTACGTCTCGGTGCGCTTCGGTAACGTCATGGGCTCGCGCGGCTCGATGCTCCCGCTGTTCTCGGAGCAGATCCGCAAGGGCGGGCCTGTCACCGTGACCCACCCCGAGATCACCCGGTACTTCATGACCATCCCCGAGGCCTGCCAGCTCGTCATCCAGGCCGGCGCGATCGGCAGCGGGGGAGAGGTGCTCATCCTCGACATGGGCGAGCCAGTGCGCATCCTCGACGTCGCCGAGCGGATGATCTCGATGTCGGGCAAGGACATCGAGATCGTCTACACGGGCCTGCGCCCGGCCGAGAAGCTCCACGAGGACCTCGTCGACTCCGACGCGGGGGATGTGCGTCCCTTCCATCCGAAGATCTCGCACACGAGCGTTTCGGGCGCCACACCCCGCGAGCTGGACTACGAGCGCTGGCTCATGGAGTGCGAACGCACCGAGGACGCGATGCACGAGGCGCAGGTCCTCGAGGAGACCGAGCGCTCGCACGAGGACGCACTGGGCCCGGGGGCACCGTGAACGGTGACCTCGGGCCCGCCATGCCGGGGATCGTCGCCGCGGCCCTGACGGCCTTCGCGGTGAGCGCGGCGCTGCCCATCCTCGCGCGCCCTCTCCTCGAGCGCATGGGCGTGATCGACCTGCCCTCGGAGCGCTCGTCCCACTCGCGGCCCACCGTCCGCGGCCTCGGGCTCACGATCGCGGCCGGCCTCGCGGCAGGATGGGCCGTGGCATTCGGGCTCGGTGCCCCGTCCGACGGCGTCGCGCTCGCGGCGTGGGCCCTCGCCGGCGCGGTGGCGGCGGCAGCGGTCGGCTGGGCCGAGGACTTCCGCGGCCTCTCGATCCTGCGCCGCGCGGCGCTCCAGCTCGCGGTCGGCGCAGGGGGCACGCTTGCGCTCCTCATCGTCACCGGGAAGGGGCTCTGGTGGCTCCCGTTCGGCGCCGTCGCCGTGGCGGCGTACGTCAACGTCGCGAACTTCATGGACGGCATCAACGGCATCTCGGGCCTGCATGCCGTGGCCGTAGGGGCCCTCTACGCCGCTGCCGGTGCGCTGACCGGGCACGTCTGGCTCGTCGTGGCGGGCGTGCTGCTCGCCGCCTCATTCGCGGGCTTCCTGCCCTGGAACATGCTGCGCGGCTCGATGTTCATGGGGGACGTGGGGAGCTACCTCCTCGGGGCGGGCATCGCGTTCCTGGCCTTGGCGGCATTCTTCGCCGACATCAGGCTCGAGTACGTCTTCTCGCCGGTCCTCGTCTACCTCGCGGACACGTTCACGACCCTCGTGCGCCGCGCCCTCGCCGGCAAGCGGTGGTACGCCTCCCACCGCGAGCACACCTACCAGCGGCTCACGGACGCCGGACTCGGCCACACGGCGGTCGCCCTCATCGTCACGGCCGCGACGGTCCTCGTCGGCCTCGCAGGGTTCTTCGCCGCCACGGCCCCGGCGGCCGGCGCGGTCGCCGCCCAGGCGATCACCGCCGTCGTGCTCCTCGCCTACCTCGCCGCGCCGCGCCTCCTGAGGGAACGGGAGCGGCGCCGGGCCGCGGAGGGCTGACGCGCTCGGCGTGCCGAGCAAGTTCTATGCCGTGTAGAATAGGTGCGCACCATCCCCCTGCCTGCCCCCTGGGGCCACGGCTGTCCCACGAACGGCATAGGAATGAACCGCATGACGCAGAGCACCGGCGCCCCCGGCCCCTCTCGCGCCGTCGGCTCCCCGTGGCTCGGGCTCGCACTGCGGTGCAGCGCAGCGGGCGCACTCGCCGCGGTGGTGCTCGCAGGGTCGGCCCTGCTCGCCTCCGGCGCCGCGGCCGCGCTGAGCGTGCTGTTCGCCGCGGTCCTCGTCATCGCCTTCTTCGCCATCAGCCTCCTCGCCGGCCATCTGGTGGGGCGACGCAACCCGTCCGGCGCGATCGGCGTCTTCGCGGTCGTGTACGTCGCCAAGATCGTCGGCTTCGCCGCGCTGCTGCTCTGGCTCGGGACGCCCGCGTGGGTCGACGGCCCATGGTTCGGGGCATCGGGGATCGCCAGCGTCGTGGTGTGGCAGGCCGTCGAGGTCTTCTCTTTCGGCCGGCTCCGCCTCCAGATCTTCGACGACCCCGACCACTCTGATCAATCCGCCCCCTCTGCGCCGACTGCCCAGGAGGGCCCGCATGCGTGACGAGAGCGACCACGGGAGTGCCCCCGGCCCCGCGGGGGACGGCCGCCCCGACGCCCCTTCCGGCGACGGCGGCTACAACGCCGGGATGGCCGTCTTCAGCTACATCATTGGCGGGATCGCGGTCTGGAGTTTGATAGGGTGGGGCTTGGACAATCTCCTGAAAACCCGCTGGTTGGTGCTCGCAGGAGCCCTGGTGGGGATTGCCGGCGGCATCTATCTGGCCATCAAGCACGGACTCTTCTCGCCGCAGCGGTCTGACACCGAGGCCGCACAGGATCCCGACCGCGAGGACGGGGGCAGCCGCAGCTGATGGACCACCTGAAAATTTCACATGTGGGGGTCGAAGCCACTCGCCCCAGCATCTGCCCGACGATGGACACCTGCAGAGAGGAATTGCGTTGACCCCGTTCGCGCTTCCGGCCGCTGACGACGGCGCCTTCACCCCGCCCACCCTCGAGGACATGCACCTCCCGGCCATCTTCCCGTGGGGCGCCGCCGAGGGCTTCTCGAAGCAGATGCTGCTCGTGCTCCTCTCCGTCGTCCTCATCTCTTGGTTCTTCCTCGCGGCGGCCCGCAAGGGGCAGCTCGTCCCGGGCAAGCTCCAGTTCCTCGGCGAGAGCATGTACGGCTTCGTGCGCAACTCGATCGGCAAGGACATCATCGGCGGCAGGGACTTCATGAAGTTCGTGCCGCTGCTCTTCGCGCTGTTCTTCTTCATCCTGCTGAACAACATCTACGGCGCGGTCCCCTTCTTCCAGCTCCCCACCATGTCCCACGTGGGCGGCGCGTACTTCCTCGCCGGCCTCGTGTACGTGACCTGGATCGGCGTGGGCCTGAAGAAGTACGGCCCCCGCTTCATCAAGCTGACGGTCGTCCCGAGCGGCGTGCCGTGGTTCATCCTCCCGATCGTCGTGCCGATCGAGATCATCTCGAACTTCATCGTCCGCCCGATGACGCACAGCCTCCGTCTCTTCGCGACGATGCTCGCAGGGCACCTTGTGGTGGCCCTCGCCGGCTCCGGCATCGCCTACCTCATCTCCCAGGAGAACATCCTGCTCCAGGGCACCTCGCTGCTCGTGCTGGTCGGCGCCGCCGCCATGTACATGCTCGAGGCCCTGATCATGGTCCTGCAGGCCTACGTCTTCACGCTGCTGACCGCGATCTACATCCAGGGCGCGCTCCACGCGGACGCCCACTGATTCTTCCCCCACCGGGGGATTCCACTGAACCGAACACTGCCCACGCGGGCATCTTGAAAGGAAAACAATGGAAGGCAACCTCAACCTCGTCGGCTACGGTCTCTCCGCTATCGGCGGTGCCATCGGCGTGGGCCTCGTCTTCGCTGCCTACATCAACGGTGTGGCCCGTCAGCCGGAGGCGCAGCGCGTCCTCCAGCCGATCGCGTTCCTTGGCCTCGCCCTCACCGAGGCGCTCGCGATCCTCGGTCTCGTCTTCGCGTTCGTTCTCTGATCCACGAGAACACGGCAGACCGAGCCAGTACCGAGTAGATAGGAGGGGTGGAACACATGCATCAGCTCATTGTTCTCGCCGCCGCCGAGGGCGCTGAGGCGCAGAGCCCGCTTGCGCCGAACTGGTGGGAGGTGCTCGTCACCGCCATCGGCTTCGCGATCCTGCTCTTCATCGTCGTCAAGTTCATCGTGCCGGCGTTCGAGAAGACGTACGCCGAGCGCGCAGAGGCGATCGAGGGCGGCATTGCCAAGGCCGAGAAGGCCCAGGCGGAGGCTTCCGCAGCCCTCGAGGAGTACAAGCAGCAGCTCACCGACGCCCGCACCGAGGCCAACCGCATCCGCGAGGAGGCCCGCGCCGAGGGCGCGCAGATCCTGGCGGAGCTCAAGGAGAAGGCCGCTGTCGAGGCTGCCCGCATCACCGAGCAGGCCCAGGCACAGATCGAGGCCGAGCGCCAGCAGGCAGTCGCCTCGCTGCGCAGCGAGGTCGGCACGCTTGCCACGACCCTGGCCGGCCGGATCGTCGGCGAGTCGCTGGACGACGACGCGCGTGCATCGCGTGTGGTCGACCGCTTCCTCGACGAGCTGGAGTCCCAGAACGCAGGTGCAGCGAAGTAATGGCAGGAGCATCGAGCGAATCGCTGGCCGCTGCGCTTGCGGATCTGGAGACCACTCTGCCGACGGCCTCGCTGTCCCTGGCGCGGGAGCTCTTCGGGATCGTCGGTGTCCTTGACGGCTCCGCCGGCCTGCGCCGTGCGCTGACCGACCCGTCCCGCGAGGGCGCGGAGAAGTCGGCACTCGTGCGCAGCCTGCTCGAGGGCAAGGCCTCCGCTGAGGCTGTCGCGATCACGGCCAAGCTGGCCGCATCGCGCTGGGCGGACGCCCGCGACATCAGCGATGCGCTCGAGACCCTGGCCTCGACCGTGGCGATCGCCGTGGCCGAGCAGGGTGCCGGCGCTGCGGGTGGGCTCAGCGGGCTCGAGCGTGTCCAGAACGAGCTCTTCGCATTCAAGAGCGCCGTCGAGGGCAACCACGAGCTCCAGGCCGCACTGACCGAGCCGCAGGCCACCCCGGACGCCAAGCGCGCCCTGGCCCTGCGGATTGTGCCGGGCGTGTCCGAGGAGGGCAGCCTGCTCATCGGGCAGGCGGCCGCCGCGCCGCGTGGGCACCGTCCGACCGCGCTCGTGGAGAAGTTCGCGGCGCTCGCCGCGGCACGCCAGAAGCGCTGGATCGCTGAGGTCGCCGTGGCACGGGAGCTGACCAACGCGCAGGCTGGACGTCTCCAGACCGGCCTGAACGCGCTCTACGGGCGCGATCTGAAGATCAACACGACCGTTGATCCCCAGATCATGGGCGGTGTGCGCGTCACGGTCGGCGACGAGGTGCTCGATGCCTCGACCGTGGCCCGGCTCTCCGAGCTGCGCCGTCAGCTGGCTGCCCAGGCGCGGTAGGCCCCAGCCACACTTCGTAGAAGACAATCCGGTCATCGCAGACAGAACCGCTCCGATGACCATGACACTCAAGAGAGCAGGGACTGCAAGATGGCCGAATTGACCATCAATGCCGACGACGTCCGCAATGCGCTGAATGACTTCGCGGCTTCCTACGAGCCCGGTACGGCTGAGCGCGTCGAGGTCGGCCGAGTGACCACTGCCGGTGACGGCATCGCCCGCGTCGAGGGCCTCCCCTCGGTCATGGCGAACGAGCTCCTCCGCTTCGAGGACGGCACGCTGGGCCTGGCCCAGAACCTCGACGTCCGCGAGATCGGCGTCATCATCCTCGGTGACTTCACGGGCATCGAGGAGGGCCAGGAGGTGCACCGCACCGGCCAGATCCTCTCGGTGCCGGTGGGCGACGCCTTCCTCGGCCGCGTGGTCGACCCGCTGGGCCAGCCGATCGACGACCTGGGCCCGATCGCCGCGGAGGACACCCGCGCGCTCGAGCTCCAGGCGCCGGGCGTCACCCAGCGCAAGTCGGTGCACGAGCCGATGCAGACCGGCCTCAAGGCCATCGACGCCATGATCCCGATCGGCCGCGGCCAGCGCCAGCTGATCATCGGCGACCGCCAGACCGGCAAGACCGCCATCGCGGTGGACACGATCATCAACCAGAAGGCCAACTGGGCCTCGGGCGATGCCACCAAGCAGGTCCGCTGCATCTACGTCGCCATCGGCCAGAAGGCGTCCACGATCGCCGCAGTGCGCCAGACCCTCGAGGACCAGGGCGCGCTCGAGTACACGACGATCGTCGCCTCCCCGGCGTCCGACCCGGCCGGCTTCAAGTACCTGGCCCCTTACGCGGGCTCCGCTATCGGCCAGCACTGGATGTACGGCGGAAAGCACGTCCTCATCATCTTCGACGACCTCTCGAAGCAGGCCGAGGCCTACCGTGCCGTCTCCCTCCTCCTCCGCCGTCCGCCGGGCCGCGAGGCCTACCCGGGTGACGTCTTCTACCTGCACTCCCGCCTCCTCGAGCGCTGCGCCAAGCTCTCCGACGAGCTCGGCGCGGGATCGATGACCGGCCTGCCGATCATCGAGACCAAGGCCAACGACGTCTCGGCGTACATCCCGACGAACGTCATCTCGATCACCGACGGGCAGATCTTCCTCCAGTCGGACCTCTTCAACGCCAACCAGCGCCCTGCTGTGGACGTCGGCATCTCGGTGTCGCGCGTCGGCGGCGCCGCACAGGTGAAGTCGATGAAGAAGGTCTCCGGCACGCTCAAGCTGGACCTCGCGCAGTACCGCGACATGCAGGCGTTCGCGATGTTCGCGTCCGACCTCGACGCGGCCTCGCGCCAGCAGCTCACCCGTGGCGCGCGCCTCATGGAGCTGCTCAAGCAGGGCCAGTACACGCCGTTCCCGGTCGAGGAGCAGGTCGTCTCCATCTGGGCGGGCACCAACGGCCACCTGGACGATGTCCCGGTCGAGGACGTGCGCCGCTTCGAGGGCGACTTCCTCGACTACCTCAAGCGCAAGACGTCGATCCTCACGACCCTCGCCCAGACGAGCAAGCTCGAGGACGACACCGTCGAGGCCCTCACCACGGCCGTCGTGGAGTTCAAGAAGGGCTTCTTCGGCGAGGGCGACAACCGCCTGGTCGGCGCCGGCCACGAGGAGCACGAGGCTCTGGCCGAGGGCGACGTCAACCAGGAAAAGATCGTCAAGCAGAAGCGCTGATTCCCTGCCGCTGAGCGGATGGGCCGGGGCCCCGGCCCCGGCCCATCCGTGACGCCAAGGGTGAGGAAAGGACAAGAATGGGAGCCCAGATCCGGGTCTACCGCCAGAAGATCGCCTCGACGACGTCGATGCGCAAGATGTTCAAGGCGATGGAGCTGATTGCCACCTCCCGCATCGGCAAGGCCCGCGCCCGCGTGGCTGCGTCCCTGCCGTACGCGAATGCCATTACTCGCGCCGTTTCTGCTGTCTCCTCTTCGTCCGAGATCGACCACCCGCTGACCACCGAGCCCACTCAGGTGCGTCGCGCGGCGGTGCTGGTCCTCACGGCAGACCGAGGCCAGGCCGGCGCCTACTCCGCAAGCATCCTCAAGCGCGCCGAGTCGCTCAACGAGCTGCTGAAGGAAGAGGGCAAGGAGGTGGCCACCTACCTGGTCGGCCGCAAGGGCCAGGCCTACTTCGACTTCCGCGGCCGCGACTACGCACGCGTGTGGACCGGCGGCACCGACAACCCCGAGTTCGCCACGGCCCGCGAGATCAGCCAGGTCCTCCTCGAGGCCTTCGCTGAGCGGTACGAGGACGGCGGAGTCGACGAGATCCACGTGGTGTACACGCAGTTCAAGTCGATGGTGGTGCAGGAGCCGACGGTGATCCGCCTGCTTCCCCTCGAAGTCGTCGAGGAGAACGCAGCGGAGGCGAGCGACCTCCTGCCGCTGTACGAGTTCGAGCCGGAGCCCGAGCAGGTGCTCGATGCCCTGCTCCCGCGCTACATCGAGTCGCGCATCTTCGCCGCGATGCTGCAGTCGGCGGCGTCCGAGCTGGCTTCCCGCCAGCGGGCGATGAAGAACGCCGGCGACAACGCGACCGAGCTGATCAAGAAGTACACGCGACTGCGCAACACCGCCCGCCAGGCGGAGATCACGCAGGAGCTGACCGAGATCATCGCGGGCGCGGACGCGCTCAACGCCTGAGCCGGACCGGTTCGCAGGCACCAGACGAATAGACTTATTCCACGCCATCTACCAAGAAGTGAGAGAGATGACTGCCACTGCCTCTGAAGCGGTTGCGACCGCCGGCGCGACGGGCCGGATTGCCCGCGTGATCGGTCCGGTTGTCGACGTCGAGTTCCCGGCCGACGCGATCCCGGACATCTACAACGCCCTCACCACCGAGATCACGCTCGGCGGCACGACCCGGACCATCACGTTCGAGACGGCCCAGCACCTCGGCGACAACCTCGTCCGCGCCATCTCGCTGCAGGCCACGGACGGCCTCGTCCGCGGCACGAAGGTCACGGACACGGGCTCGCCCATCTCCGTTCCGGTCGGCGACGGCGTCAAGGGCCACATCTTCAACGTCCTCGGCAAGCCGCTCGACGTCGACGAGTCCGAGATCCAGGCCTCGGACCACTGGCCGATCCACCGCAAGGCACCGTCCTTCGCGCAGCTCGAGGGCTCGACCGAGATGCTCGAGACGGGCATCAAGGTCATCGACCTCCTCACCCCGTACATCAAGGGTGGCAAGATCGGCCTGTTCGGCGGCGCCGGCGTCGGCAAGACCGTCCTCATCCAGGAGATGATCACCCGCGTCGCGCGCAACTTCGGCGGCACCTCGGTGTTCGCCGGCGTCGGCGAGCGCACCCGTGAGGGCAACGACCTCTGGGTCGAGATGGAGGAGGCCGGCGTCCTCAAGGACACCGCCCTCGTGTTCGGCCAGATGGACGAGCCGCCGGGAACGCGCCTCCGCGTGGCCCTTACGGCGCTGACCATGGCGGAGTACTTCCGCGATGTCCAGAACCAGGATGTGCTGCTCTTCATCGACAACATCTTCCGCTTCACGCAGGCGGGTTCCGAGGTCTCCACGCTGCTGGGCCGCATGCCCTCCGCCGTGGGCTACCAGCCGAACCTCGCCGACGAGATGGGCCTCCTCCAGGAGCGCATCACCTCGACGCGTGGCCACTCGATCACGTCGATGCAGGCCATCTACGTCCCGGCCGACGACTACACCGACCCGGCCCCGGCGACGACGTTCGCGCACCTCGACGCCACGACTGAGCTCTCGCGCGAGATCGCCTCGCGTGGCCTCTACCCGGCTGTCGACCCGCTGACCTCGACGTCGCGCATCCTGGACCCGCAGTACATCGGCCAGGACCACTACGACACGGCCGTCCGCGTCAAGCAGATCCTCCAGAAGAACAAGGAACTGCAGGACATCATCGCGATCCTCGGCGTCGACGAGCTCTCCGAGGAGGACAAGATCGTCGTGGCCCGCGCCCGCCGCATCCAGCAGTTCCTCTCGCAGAACACCTACACCGCGAAGCAGTTCACGGGTGTCGAGGGTTCGACCGTCTCCATCAAGGACACGATCGAGGGCTTCAAGGCGATCTGCGACGGCGAGCTCGACCACATCGCAGAGCAGGCCTTCTTCAACGTCGGTGGCCTCGACGATGTCGAGCGCAACTGGGCCAGGATCCAGGAGCAGACCAAGTAGCATGGCTGAGCTCGAGGTCGAGATTGTCGCGGCGGACCACTTTGTGTGGTCCGGTGCGGCGAAGATGGTCAAGGCCCGCACTGCAGACGGCGAGGTCGGGATCCTTCCCGGCCACTCGCCGATGCTGGCAATCCTGCACGCGGGCGAGATTGCGATCGAGCCGGTCTCCGGCTCCCGGATCACCGGCAGCGTGGACGGCGGGTTCTTCTCCGTCGACAGCGACCGCGTGGTGATCGTCGCCGACAACGCGAAGATCGGCGAGCCTGCCGCGGGTACCCGTTAGCCAGACCTCGATGGACGAATCCGCCATTCCGTTCATCATCCTGGCAGCGGTCTTCCTGCTCCTGGCAGTGATGCTCTGTGTCCTGGGGGTGCGCCGCATGGTACTGCGGCGCACCCTCGGGACGGTGGACGCCTCCATCTCCATGGCCGACGGCCCATGGCGGTTGGGGGTGTGCCGCTATCAGGACACGGAACTCGAATGGTTCCGGCTCTTCTCCCTCAGCCCGGTCCCGCGGCACCGCTTCACCCGGAGCTCGCTCGAGCTCCTCGGCAGGCGCTCCCCGACGGAGTCCGAGCGGGCAAAGGTCCAGGCGGACACGGTGATCGTGGAGCTGGAGCACCGGGGCGAGAAGGTCCGTTTTGCCATGGGATTCCACGCCTATGCGGGCCTGGCCTCGTGGCTCGAGGCGGGCCCCGTGGTCGGCGTCGGGACCTGGCGCTGACCCTCCCATGGACGCCCTGCTCGACCTGCGGGTGGTCGACGGCCCGGTCGCCGTCGCGATCGTGGCCTTCGGTGCCCTGTCCTTCCTCTGGCTCATTGCGCGGCTGCTGATCCCGCGCCCGCGCGGCAGGGGAGTGCTGCTCCTCGCGTGCGCGGCCCTCGCCGCCCCTGCGCTCACCGCCGCGGCCCACTGGTTCCTCGTGGACGCCGTCGGCGTGTTCCCCACAGACCTCCCCCGCGAGGTCCTCTTCTCCAACGGCCTGGCGCTGGCCGGAATACTCCTCGCTGTGGCCGTGGCCGTGCGGGGCGGGCGCGCTGCCCTTCGGCCCCGCCGTTGGGCGGCGCTGCTCGCTGCGCTCCTGGGCGTCCTTGCCCTCACGGCGCAGCAGGTCAACGCCTACTACGGCCTCAACCACACCGTCGGCGACCTCGCCGGCTCGAGCCTCGCACGGATCGAGCCTTTCGAATCCTCCCTCGAGCGCGGCGCCGCCCCGAGCGTGCCGCTCGCCCAGTGGAGGCCGGCGGGTGCACTGCCCGGAACAGGCGAGCTCCGGCGCGTGCAGATCCCGAACTCTGTGTCCGGCTTCGCGGCGCGCGAGGCGTACGTGTACCTGCCGCCGGCGTACGCGGCGCCCGTGCGCCCAGAGCTGCCTGTCCTCGTCCTCATGGCCGGCCAGCCAGGCTCGCCCGCCGACTGGCTCACGGGCGGACAGCTGCGAGGCCGCCTCGACCGGTTCGCCCGCGACCACGGCGGCGTGGCCCCCGTGGTCGTGGTAGTGGATCCGATCGGCAGCCCCTCCGCCAACACGCTGTGCATGGACACGCGTCTGGGCAGGGCGGAGGCCTACCTGACCCGGGACGTCGTCCCCTGGATCGCCCAGCGGCTGACAGTCGCCTCCGGGCCCCGGGCGTGGGCCGCCGGCGGGTTCTCGTTCGGAGGGACCTGCTCTGTGCAGCTGCTCGCGAAACACCCTGAGCTGTTCGGCGCGGCCCTCGCCTTCGCACCCGAGAAGGAGCCGGCGCTCGCGAAGGAGCGCGCCAAGACCATCGACGGGGCGTTCGACGGCGACGCGGCGGCCTTCGACGCGCAGGTGCCCGCACACTTCTTCGCCCAGGGCGGGCACGAGGGCCAGTTCCTGTTCCTCGCCGTCGGGAGCGGAGACGAGGAGTTCCTCGCGCAGGCGGGCACCGTCGCGCGCCAGGCACGCGAGGGCGGGGCGGACGTGCACCTTGAGGAGGTTCCCGGCGAGGGGCACTCGTGGGAGATGGTGGGCGAGGCCCTGCCGGTGGGGCTCGAGCGGCTCGCCGCGCGCTGGCGGCTGCCGTGAAGGCCGGCGCGGCCCTGCGCGCATTCGGCCGCTGGGCGGGGGAGCGTGCACGGCGCCATCCCCTGACCGCCGGTCTCGTCGCGGCGCTGTGGACCGTCGCACTCTCGACCGGCAGCCTCCTCGCGGGCCCATCCGCGGCGCTGCTCGAGTTTGTCGGCGCGGACCTCGCCTCGCTGCGTGCGGGCCACTGGTGGGGAGTGCTGACCTCCCTTTTCTTCGTGACGAACCCGCTCGCCTACGCGGGGGCCACCATCCTGCTGGCCGTGCTCGTGCCCCTCGCGGAACGGGCCTACGGCACGGTGCGCGCCGCCGCGCTGTTCTTCGGCGGGCACCTGGCCTCGCTCACGGCATTCCTCCTCGTGACGCAGGTGGCGGACCGCGCGGGTGAGCTGTGGCTCGGCGGCATGGCGGACGACCCCCTCCTCGGCCCGTATCCCGCAGCGCTCTTCGCGGCGATGGCCGCGAGCCCCGCGCTCGGCGTCCTCTGGCGCCGGAGGCTGCGGGCCGCGCTGCTGGGCGTCTCGGCCACCCTCGTGCTCTACGTGGGCCATTCCGAGGCGGTGCTCGGACTCATCGGCGCACTCCTGGGGCTCGCGGCGTGCTGGTGGTCGGCAGCCGCGTCCGGCGAGCGGGCGCCTGTGCCCAGCGTCCGCGAGCGGAGGAACCTGCTGGCCCTGCTCGTCGCCCTCCTCGCGGTGGGGCCCGTGCTCACGGCGCTCGCGAGGAGCCCTTCCGGGCCCTTCGCCCTCGTCCGGGACATGGTCCTCAACCCGGTGCCCGCGATGGCCCAGCTCCAGCAGGAGTGCGGCGTGCTCCTCACCCCCCAGTGCCTCCAGGCGGGCATCCCTGCCGCGCTCTCGCCGGTCGGCTACGCCACCGCCCTCATCCCCACGCTCATCCTCCTCGTGTGCGCTGAGGGACTGCGCCGGGGGAGGGCGGTCGCCCTGCACATCGTCCTCGCCGTCCAGCTCGGGCTCCTCGCGCTCATCGCGGGCTACCTCGTGCTCCTCGTCTCCGGGCCGGCGGGACCGGACCGGAAGGTCCCGGGGCTGTTCGCCTCGGGCCTCGTGCATCTGGTCCCCATCGTCGTGACTGCACTCGCGATCGCGGCGCTCCTGTGGCTCGGCCGAGGTCTCTTCCCGGTGCAGACGGCGCAGGGAGTACGACGCCGGCTGGCGGCGGCGGGCGCGGGCCTCGCCGTCGTGCTCGTCACGGCGTATTCCGCACTGTGGTGGGCGGGACGTGCGCGGGAAGGCTGGGGCGGGCCCGCGGCGGGCGACGGCGCCGCACCGGGTGAGGGGGGCACGGCACCAGCCGAAGCGGCCGCGGCGCTCGCGCGCGAGCTCGTGCGCCAGTACCTCCCGGCGCCGATCCCTGCTGGATACACCGAGGCGTTCCGCGGCCGCACCGATGCCGAGCTGTGGCTGTTCACGCACAGCGGCCTCATCCTCTGGACCGCGCTGCTCGTGCTCGTGGCCATGGCGGTCCTGGCGGCACGCCCGACTCTGGGGGCCGACGAGGGGAGCCTCGAGCTGGCGCGCGGCCTCGTTCGCCGTGGCGGCGGTCCGCTGTCCTGGATGACGCTGTGGCAGCCCAACCGGTTCTGGTTCGACGAGCACGGGACCGCCGGCCTCGCGTACCAGCTGCACGGCTCCGTGGCGCTCTCGGTCGCGGGGCCGATCGGCGTGCCGGGGCGCGGCCCGTCCGCGGTGGACGGGTTCATCGCCCACTGTGCCCGCCACGCGCTGACGCCCTGCTTCTACGCCGTCTCGGCGGATCTGTGGCCGCACCTGCAGGCGCGCGGGTTCCGCCGCGTGGAGGTGGCGCAGGAGACCCGCCTGCACGTGCGCGGCCTCGAATTCACGGGGCGCGAATGGCAGAACGTGCGCACGGCGCTCAACCGGGCCCGGAAGCTCGGGGTCGCGGCGGTCTGGACCCGCTACGCGGACCTCCCGTCCGCGCAGCGGTCGCAGCTGGGCGCCCTCGCGGAGGAATGGTCCGCGAGGAAGCCGCTCCCGGAGCTGGGGTTCACGCTCGGAGGGATCGACGAGCTCGACGACCCGGACGTGCGCATCTGCCTGGCGCTCGACCGGGACGGGCGCCTGCACGGCGCCACGAGCTGGCTCCCGGTGTTCGAGGACGGGCGGCTGACGGGCTGGACTCTGGACTTCATGCGCCGCGGGTCAGGGAGCTTCCCGGGCGCCATGGAGTTCCTCGTGGCCTCGGCGGTCCTCGAGCTCCGCGAGGAGGTCGAGTGGATCTCGCTCTCCGGCTCTCCCCTCGCCTCCGACCCCGTCGGGGAGAGGGCCGCGGTGCGGCGGGGCGACGAGCTCCTCTCGCGGCTCCTTGACGCGGTGGGCAAGGCGCTCGAGCCGGTCTACGGCTTCCGCTCGCTCGCACGGTTCAAGTCGCGCTTCCAGCCCGAGTACCACGCTCTGTACATGTACTACCACGACCCCCTTGAGCTGCCGGCCATCGGTCGGGCGCTCGCGGCGGCCTACCTGCCGGGGCTCACGATGCGCCACCGCCTGCGGCTCCTGCGCAGTCTGGTGGGCTGAGGAGGCTGGTGGGCTGAGGAGGCTGGCGGGCTGCGGAGGCTGGCGGGCTGCGGAGGCTGGCGGGCTGCGCGGGCCCCGCAGCCCGGGCTGAGCCCGTCCACAGCAGGGGAGCGGTCCGCCCTGTCATCTTGCCCCCGCAATGTTTATTTACAGTTCAAGTAAATAATGGAATGGTCGCGAGGACGCCCTGCGGAAAGCAGAAGGGCCCCGCGGGAATGATTCCCGCGGGGCCCTTCCTCAGTGTGCCGTGCTGGCTCGAATCAGAGGGCGACGACGCCGGTGGCCTGCGGCCCCTTGGCGCCCTGGCCGATCTCGAACTCGACACGCTGGTTCTCCTCGAGCGTGCGGAAGCCGTTCGACTTGATCTCCGAGTAGTGGACGAAGACGTCCGCGTCAGCGTTGTCGGGCGTGATGAAGCCGAAGCCCTTCTCAGCGTTGAACCACTTGACGGTTCCCTGTGCCATGTCCTGCGTTCTCCTGTGGATTGCAACGAGACGCCGACGCGCCTTGCGCCGGCCGGGTTACTCCGCGGGAGGACCCGGTGGCCCGGGAACTCCACGCTCGCAACGGTCTTGCGAGCATGCATTGCATGGAAAAACACTGCTACCTACATCAAGACTGGTCTTAGCCAATCATGAGCCGGATTCCCGGTCAACGGCCATTCGCCGTTTTGTCGATCGAGTCGGCGAATTTCTGGAGAACGCGCGGAGAACGTCCCGGGCCGGGGCGGGTCAGCCCGCGGGAGGGGGCGCGAGGAGGTGCCCGGCGCGCACGACGGCGAGCGGCTGCAGGGCCGCGTCCGTCGCCAGGACGTCCGCCCTGAGTCCGCGCCGCAGGCTGCCGATCTCGTCCGAGCGCCCGAGCACCGCGGCAGGCACCGCGGTCGCCGAGAGGACGGCCTCTTCGAGGCCCACCCCGGCCGCAGCCGTGCGCGCGACCACCTCGATGAGGGTCGCGGTGCCGCCGGCGATCGAGCCGGTCGCGTCGAGGGTCGCGATTCCTCCGGCCACCGTGACGGGGGAGGGGCCGAGGGTGTACCTGCCGTCGCTGAGCCCGGCGGCCGCCATCGAGTCGGTCACGAGGGCGATCCCGCCCGGCCCCACGAGCTCGAAGACCGTGCGCACCATGGCGGGGTCCAGGTGCACCCCGTCCGCGATGAGCTCCACGACGGCCTGCCCGCGGGCGGCGGCGCGGAGGCAGGCGGCGACCGGGCCAGGAGCGCGGTGGTGCAGCGGCGGCATGCCGTTGAACAGGTGGGTGACCGTCGGGAGCCCTGAGGTCCCGTCGAACCCTGCCGCGGCGAGGCCGTCGCGGGCCTGGGCCAGCGAGGCCTCGGCCGCCGCGTCGTCGCAGTCGGTGTGGCCGAGCGAGGGGGTGACGCCGTGGGCCGTGAGCAGGTCGACCAGGTCGGCGGCGCCCTGCAGCTCCGGGGCGTAGGTCATCGAGACGAGCGTGCCGGCTCCGGCGGCGACGAGCTCCTCGGCAAGGCCGAGGTCCGGGGCGAGCAGGAAGTCCGGGTTCTGGGCGCCGCACCGCGCGTGCGAGAGGAAGGGCCCCTCGAGGTGGGTCCCGGCCACGAGGCCCTCGGAATCGAGGCGGGCGAAGAGCTCCAAGCCCGCCACGAGCGCGTCCGGGGACGCCGTGACCATCGAGGCGAGGAGGGTCGTGGTCCCGCTCCGGTGGAGGAAGTCGAGGGCCCGGCGGGCGGAGTCCTCGTCCGCGCTCGGGAAGTCGCCGCCGTTCGCGCCATGGCAGTGGAGGTCGACGAGGCCGGGCAGCAGGATCGCGTCCTCAGGGAGCTCGAGCTCGGACCCGGCGAAGCCCGCGGCATCGAAGTCCGCCGCAGGCCCCGCGTACACGATGCGGTCGTCCTCCGTCGCGACGAGTCCGGCGTCCACCGCCGTCCCGTCGCTCACGATCCGGCCTCGCGCGAGCAGTCGCGGCGTTCCGGGGGCTTCCGGTGAGGGTGCGCTCGGGGTCGTCATGCCACGATCTTAGGCGAGCCCGGTCCCAGTCGGCCGGTTCGCGCGCGCCATGGCGCGGTCCGCCGTCCTCGTGGCGGGAGGTTCAGAAGAGCCGGGAGTCGACGTCGTCCACGCCCCGCATGGCGTCATAGTCCAGCGTCACGCAGTCGATCCCGCGGTCGGCCGCGAGGACCCGCGCCTGCGGCTTGATCTGCTGCGCCGCGAAGATGCCGCGCACGGGGGCCAGCAGCGGGTCGCGGTTGAGCAGTTCGAGGTACCGGGTGAGCTGCTCGACGCCGTCGATGTCGCCGCGCCGCTTGAGCTCGACGGCGACTGTGGTCCCGTCGCCATCCCGCGCGAGGATGTCCACGGGTCCGATCGCCGTGAAGTACTCGCGGCGGATCAGCGTGTAGCCCTCGCCGAGGGTCTCGATCTGCTCCGCGAGGAGCCGCTGGAGATCGGACTCGACGCCGTCCTTGATGAGGCCCGGGTCTACGCCGAGCTCGTGGCTCGAGTCATGCAGCACCTCGTGGAGGTTCACGATCAGGCGGTCGTCCGTCTTCGTGGACTGGACCGTCCACTGCTGGACCACGCCGTCCTCGAGCTCGGCCTCCTCCGGCGTGCTGACGCGCAGATGGGCCGGCGGGCTCATCCAGTTCAGGGGCTTGTAGGAGCCGCCGTCCGAGTGGACGAGCACCGAGCCGTCGGCCTTGACGACGAGGAGCCGGGTCGCGAGCGGCAGATGGGCCTTGAGCCGGCCGACGTAGTCCACGGAGCAGTGGGCAATGACGAGTCGCACCCGGGCAACTCTACCGGGCACGCGGTGGGGGCCGATCCCGGTGCGGGGCAGAATGGGAGGATGCCCCGTTCGAACCGCCCCCGCCGCCGCCCGTCGTCGTCCCCCGCTCCACGGGGCGCACGGGCAGACCGAGGCGGCCAGGACAGGGAGGACCGCGAGGACTTCGACCCCGAGCGCGTTCTCGCGGGCTTCGCGCGGCTCGAGTCGGCGCCCGACGGCGACTGGCGCGTCCGGCAGGTCACGACACGGACGGCGGCCAAGGAGTACACGTGCCCCGAGTGCTCGCGGGTGATCCCGCCCGGGGTCGCGCACCTCGTCGTGTGGGCCGACGACCACCTTTTCGGGGAGGCCGCCGGGATCTCCGAGCGGCGGCACTGGCACACCCACTGCTGGCGGACGCGCAGCTACCGGAGGAGGTAGGAGGCGTGGTGGCGGCTAGGCTGGCCTGCATGCCAGCAGAGCACGCCCAGCCTTCAACGTCCGCCGGTCCGCCCTACGCGTTCACGGAGTCCGAGGAGCCAGTTCCCCTGCGCGCCAACACGGTGCTGCCTGCGCGCCGCGAGGAGATCGAGCTGCGCACGGCGGACGGGCTCACGCTCGTGGGCGAGCTCGCGCTGCCAGCAGACCGCGAGCCGGTCGCGACGCTGATCACCCTCCATCCGCTGCCGACGCACGGCGGATTCATGGACTCGCACGTCTTCCGGAAGGCCTCCTTCCGCCTCCCGGCGCTCGCGGACATCGCCGTCCTGCGCTTCAACACGCGCGGCACGTCGAGCCCGCGGGGGACGAGCGAGGGGGCGTTCGAGGAAGGGATCGGGGAGAAGGCCGATGTCGAGGCGGCGGTCGCGTTCGCAGCCGAACGGGGCCTGCCGGCGCGGTGGCTCGTCGGCTGGTCCTTCGGTACGGAGCTCGCGCTCAAGTACGGGGCGTCGTCGCCGATCGCCGAGCTCACGGAAGGGGCGATCCTCCTGTCCCCGCCGCTCCACCGGGCCGGCGATGCGGACCTCGACGCGTGGGGGGCGTCGGAGCGCCCCCTCACGGTGCTGGTCCCCGAGCATGACGACTACCTCCGGCCTGCCGAGGCGGCGCAGCGGTTCGCCCGTGTCCCCCAGGCGCGGTTCGTCGGCGTCGACGGCGCCAAGCACCTGTGGGTCGGGGAGAAGTTCGTCCACCGCGTGCTGAGCGAGATCGTCGACGACGTGACGCCGGCGGGTGCAGGGCCGTCCGGCCTGCCCACGGAGTGGGAGGGCCCGACGGCGACCGCCACGGCCTGACCGTAGGCCCGCCTCCCTAGTGGCGGTCCTGGCGGGCGATGAAGACCTCGCGGATCAGGAGCATGACGGCCGCGGCGGTCGGGATCGCGATCAGGGCGCCGAGCACCCCGAGGAGGCTTCCGCCGGCGATCACGGAGATGACGGCCACCGGTCCGGGCACCGCGACCGCCTTCTGCATGATCCGTGGGGAGACGAAGTAGGCCTCGAACTGCAGGTAGGCGAAGTAGGCGATGGCGAGTGCGGCCGCCGTCTGCCATCCGGCCGTGAGCGCGATGACGGAGATGAGGACCCCGGCCACCACCCCGCCCACGAGGGGGATGAACGCGAGGAACCCGACCACGAACGCCAGGAGCGCCGCGAACGGCACGCCCAGCAGGCCCATCACGATGAAGGCGTAGGTCGCGTTGAGGGCCGCGACGCAGACCTGGCCGATCACGTAGTTGCCGACCGACCCGGTGATCTCCTCGCTGAGCGCCTCGACGCGTGCGCGGCGCGAGCGGGGTGCGAGGCGGTACGCCCAGGCCTTCATTGCGGGCAGTGCCGAGAGGAAGTAGAGGCTCAGGACGACCACGACGAGCACACCGAACAGCGAGTTGGCAACGGTGGTCCCGAAGCCGAGGACGCCGCCGAACACGTTCGTCACGGCCGCCGAGTTCTCGCCGAGCTTCTGGAGCTCTTCGGTGACCCGCTCCTTGATCCCGAACTGCTCGTCGATGCTCCGGTAGAAGTCGGAGGCGACGAAGTCCTCGATCCATCTCGGCACATCGTCCACGAGCTGGGACACCTGGTCCACCATGGTCGGGATGAGGGTGCCGAAGAAGGCACCGAGGACGGCGAGGAGGCTCAGGATCGTGGCTGCGATCCCGACAGCGCGCGGCACACGGCGCGCCTCGAGCCAGCGCACGACCGGATCGAGGCCGAGCGAGATGAAGAGCGCGGCGAGGATCCACAGGAGCAGCTGGGTGGTGTGCGAGGCGATGTAGTAGAGGCCGAGGGCGATTCCTACGCCGACCGTCCCCATGAAGCCGATGTAGAGCGGGTGCTTGCTGGACATCCGGGGCCCGGGCTCGCCGAAGGGGGCGGCGGCGTCGGCCTCGGCCTCGGCCTCCTCGTCCTGGACAGGGGGCATCTCGAAGCGGATGCGCGGCTGGGCCCCGGGCAGCGGCGCGCGCATGCGGCGCGCTGCCTGGCGGAAGAACCCCGCGAGGAGGCCGCGCTGATGGGCCGCGGCGACGGCGACGGGGACGGCTGGCTCCGCCGGGGCCCCGGCCTCCCGCTCCGCGGCGGTCCCGGAAGGCTCTCCGGGGTCTGCCTCCGGCCGGCCGGCGGCGCCGGCCTGCGGGCTGTCGGTCATGCCGACTCCTTTCCGAGTGCCGCCTGCGCGGATGGTTGCGGTGCCGGGGCCGGCAGGCCTCCCGCTAGGGCGGGAAACCGCCGTCACCGGGTGCCCTGTGTGGCTGTGCGGCCACCCTACCAGCCGGTCCCGATGAGCCTGTTGGTCACGATTTGGTTACCATTGGAGGGTCTGTGTCCCCAACGCAAAGGTGTTTCCGTGCGACTGAAGACCGCAGCCGCGTTCCTGCTGCTCGGCCTCATAGCCCTCGTGGCCGGCATCGGCCAGCTGACATGGTGGGCCCCCGAGAAGTACGTCACGGCCGTCGTCCCCGCTGACACCAAGGCGGCGCCCCTGACCGTGATCGATGGCGGCCTGGCGCAGCTCCGCGGCGACGACGCCACTCTCACCGTCCGCGGCGAGGGCAACTTCGTCCTCGCGGCCGCGCGCCCGGACGAGGTCGAGGCGTGGGTGGGCAAGGCCGCCCACAACACCATCGACGGCGCCTCGGAGGACGGCCGCACACTCACCGTGACCCACGCGGACGGCGAGCCCTCCGCCCCGAACCCGGCCGGCGCCGACCTCTTCGCCTCGACCCAGAGCGCGAGCGGCACCCTCGAGTACCGGTGGGACTTCCCCGCCGAGGGCGAGTGGCAGCTCGTCCTCGCGAGCGACGGGAAGGCCGCTGCCCCGCAGGACGTCACGATCACGTGGCCCAGCCAGGCCTCGGCGCCGTGGGCCATCCCGCTTGTGGTCATCGGCGGCATCCTCCTCCTCGCGGCGGTGGTCCTCGCCGTGCTCGGGACCGGCCGCGGCCGCGGGGGCACCCGTGGTCCCGGGCGGGGCGGGCCCACAACGGGATCCGATCAGGGGCGGCGTTCCGGCCCGGCGCCCCGCGGCGGGCGCGCTGCGGGGGCTGGCCGTGCCTCCGGCTGGAGCCCGAACTCGGACCGCGGTGGCTTCACCCCGCGCCGCGCCGCGCCGAGCCGTCCGTCCTCGCAGCGGTGGGGCGCACGGGCTGCCGCAGGGGCAGTGGTCCTCGTCCTCGCCGGTCCGGTGGCCCTGCCCGCGGCGCAGGCCACGGGCTCGCCGTCCGAGCAGGCCGCCGCTCCGCAGCGGATCCTGCTCGAGGAGCAGCTGCAGCGCATCCTCGAACAGACCGCGAATGCGGTCCAGACGGGGGACAACGCCAAGGACGCGGCCAAGCTTGCGCCCCGCGTGGCCGGGACGGCCCTCCTCGCGCGCACGAAGAACTACAAGGTCCGCACCGAGGTGGCCAAGGCACCGGCCCTCGCGCCCGTGCGCGCCACCGACCTCCTCTCGAGCGTCGTGACCACGACCCGCACGTGGCCGCGCACCGTGGTCGCGGTGACGCAGGGCGAGGGCAACACGACCCCGCAGCTGCTCACGCTCCGGCAGGCCACCCCCCGTGAGAACTACAAGCTCATCGAGGCAGTGCCGCTGCTCCCGGGCAACACCTTCCCGAGCACGGCGAGTGCCGGCGCCGAGACCCTCGCTCTCGACGCGAAGGAGGGCCTTGCCGCGACCCCGGCCGAGGCGATCGCGGGCGTCGCGGACAGGCTCAGCTCGGCCAAGAGCAAGTGGAAGGACCGCATCCCCGGCAACGCCTACATCACGGATACGCACGGGTACCAGGCGGACATCGTCAAGAGCAGCCCGAACGCCAAGTTCACGTTCAAGCACTCCCTCGTGGGCAAGGAGGCCACGGCCTTCCGCACCGCAGACGGCGGTGCCCTCGTGTTCGCGCCGCTCGACTTCCTGATCACGGGCACGCCGAAGGAAGCCGGCGACAAGGTGACGCTCCAGGCCGACGCCGCCGTCCTCGCAGGAGGGAACGAGGCGACCGGGAAGATGACCCTCACCTTCCGCGAGACCGTGGCCGTCTACATCTCGCCCGAGGGCGGCGACGGCAAGGTCACGCTCATCGGTGCGACGCGGAACCTCTCCGCCGCGAGCGTGGGCTGACCGCCTTCCGATCCGCCGTCCCCCCCACCGGAACACCCGTTGCGGCACCATCTCGGCGCCGGCCGCCCAGCGGCCGGCGCCGAGGCGCATCCTGGCCGGGGCGCGCATGCATCCGTCGCGGATGCAGTGGCCTCGGCGCCTGTGCGCACTATGGTGGAACCATGAGCGTTCCCGGATCCCGACAGCCCCAGCCGCAGCTCAACCTCCGCGGCGCAGTCGACCTCTCGGCACTCAAGGCCCGTGCAACGGCCACGCCCCCGGCCGCGCATGAGCACGGTGGCGCCGGGCCCGGCCCGGCGTCCCCTGGCATGGGCGCGCCCGGCGGCCCGGCTGACCCTGCCGCCGGCACCGGAGCCGGCGTGTCCTCGCCGATCGCCGTGGACGAGCAGTCGTTCCAGGACCTCGTCCAGCGCTCGGCGACCGTACCCGTCGTCGTGCTCCTCTGGGCCGCCTACTCCCCGGAGTCGCAGCGCGCGCGCGACGACCTCGGCGCGGTGATCGGGTCCTATGGCGGCCGCCTCCTCTACGCGGCGGCGGACGTCGAGGGATTCCCTCAGCTTGCCCAGGCCTTCGGCGCCCAGGCTGTTCCGACCGCGGTCGCGATCCTCAAGGGGCAGCCCATCCCGCTCTTCCAGGGTGCGGCGTCTGAGGAGCAGGCACGCCAGCTCTTCGACGAGCTCCTGCGCGTTGCCGCGGCGAACGGCGTCAACGGCACGGCAGCAGGGGGAGCCGCCGAGGCCTCGACCGCCGAGCCCGAGCTCCCGCCCCTGCACCAGGAGGCTTTCGACGCGATCGACCGCGGGGACTTCGCGGCGGCCGAGGCCGCCTACCGCAAGGCGCTCGCCGAGCAGCCGGCGGACCGCGAGGCGAAGGCAGGGCTCGCGCAGGTCCAGCTCATGGCCCGCGCGGCGGGCATCGACCAGCCGGCGGCCGAGGCACTGCGGGCAGCGGCGGCACAGAACCCGGACGATCTGGATGCCCAGCTCGCCGTCGCGGACCTGGACCTTGTGGGCGGCCACGTCGAGGACGCGTTCTCCCGCCTCGTGGGAGTGGTCTCGCGCACGGCGGGCGAGGATCGCGACCGGGCTCGGGTGCGCCTGCTCGAGCTCTTCGAGGTGATCGGGGGCAGCGATCCCCGCGTCTCCGCCGCCCGAGCCCAGCTCGCACGCGCGCTCTTCTAGAGCCGGTCCCGGTCGTGGCCCATCGAGAGCCCGTTGCGCCGGGCCCCGCGCTCTCGCTGCGGGGCCTGGCCAAGGCGTTCGCCGGGAAGCCAGCCGTGCGGGGCGTCAGCCTCGACGTCCCCGCGGGATCGTTCTTCGGGCTGGTGGGACCGAACGGCGCCGGGAAGACCACCACGCTGTCCATGGCCACCGGCCTCGTGCGCCCTGACGCCGGGCGCGCCGGCGTCCTCGGAGTGGACGTTTGGGAGCGCCCGCTCGAGGCCAAGAGGCTGCTCGGCATCCTTCCCGACGGGGTCCGCCTCTTCGACCGCCTGACCGGCGAGCAGCTCATCACCTACTCGGGGCTGCTCCACGGCCTCGAGCGCGGGACCGTGGCGGAGCGGACCGCCGAGCTCCTCGCCGCGTTCGGCCTCACCGCGGACGCGCGCACCCTCGTGGTCGACTATTCGGCTGGGATGGCCAAGAAGGCCGCCCTCGCCGCAGCCCTTGTCCACGCTCCCCGCGTGGTGGTCCTCGACGAGCCCTTCGAGTCCGTCGATCCCGTCTCGGCCGCGAACATCCGCTCGATCCTTGCGGGACTGGTCGCATCGGGCGGGACGGTGGTCGTCTCGAGCCACGCCATGGACCTCGTCCAGCGCATGTGCGACCACGTGGCCGTCGTCGCCGACGGCCGGATCCTCGCAGCGGGCACCGTTGAGGAGGTGCGGGGCGGGCGGTCGCTCGAAGAGCGCTTCGTCGAGCTCGTCGGGGGCCAGGGCCCCGCCGAGGGGCTGACGTGGTTGCGCGCCTGATCTCCCTCAAGCTCGTGCTCCTGCGCAACTCCCTCCATCGCAGCGCGTGGCAGCTCGTGGGAGTCGCCCTCGCGGCGCTGTACGGCCTGGGGCTGCTCGTCGCGGCGGTCTCGGGGCTCATCGGGCTGCGGGCCTTCCCCGTGGACCTGGCCGAGGCTGTCCTCGTCACTGCCGGCTCCGGGCTCGTGCTCGGCTGGGCGCTCATCCCGCTCGTGGCGGGCGGCCTCGACCTCACGCTGGACCCCGCCCGCTTCGCGCCCTTCCCGCTCCGCCTGCGGGACCTGCTGGTGGGCCAGGCCGCTGCCGGGCTCATCGGCGTCCCCGGAGCCTGCACCGCCACCGCTCTGGCCGCGAGTGTCGTCACGTGGTCCCGCGGCCCCGTGCCTGCGGCCGTCGCGGCGATCTGTGCGCTCCTGGCCCTGACCCTGTGCGTGGGCGCCAGCCGCCTTGTCGCCAGTGCCGCCTCGGACCTGGCATCCACCCGCCGCTTCCGGGACGCGGCCGTCGTCGCCGGCCTCGCCGCCCTCATGCTCGCGGGCCCTGCGCTCGCGGTCAGCGCGGGCAGGCTCGAGGGCGGAGGAGCCGAGGCCCTGCGCGCGGCGCTCGACGTCCTCGGATGGACTCCGCTCGGTGCCCCCTTCTCCGCCCCCGCTGCCGCGGCCCGGGGCAGCTTGGCAGAGTCCGGTGCCAAGACGGTGATCGCCGCGGCGGCGGTGGCCGCCGTCTGGTGGGGCTGGTGCCGTGCCCTGTCCCGCGCGCTCGTCGCGCCACGCTCGTCCGGGAGCCGTGCCAGAAGCCGACGCCGGGGCATCGGCCCGTTCGCGTGGATGCCGCCGACGCCGGCTGGGGCCGTTGCCGCCCGTGCGCTCGTCTACTGGACCAGGGACCCGCGCTACGGCGCGGGCCTGGTGGTGGTCCCGCTCCTGCCGGTGGCGCTCTATGCGGTGACGGCCGTCGGCGGCGGAGGTGATTCGAGCGTGCTCGAGGGTCCGTTCGCATTCGTCGGACCGGTGTGCGCGTTCCTCATCGCCTGGCAGACGGCCTCGGACGTCTCCTACGACTCCACGGCGTTCGCGCTGCACCTCGCCGCGGGGGTGAGCGGGGCCGCCGACAGGTTCGGGCGCTTCCTCGCGCTCGCGCTCTGGGGCCTGCCGGGAACACTCCTGCTCACGGCGCTCCCCTTCGCGCTCGCGGGGGAGTGGTTCCTGTTCCCGGCCGTCCTCGGCGTCTCCCTGGGACTCTTCCTCACGGCATCCGGCCTCGGCTCGGTGCTCTCGGCGATGTACACGGCGGCCGTCCCACTGCCGGGCGAGAGCCCGTTCAAGAAGCCGCCTGGCCGGACGGCGCAGACGCTTCTCGTCCAGTTCGGCGGAATGGCAGTGCTGGCAGTCCTCGTGATGCCGGAGCTCGCGCTCGCCGTCCTTGCCGCGCTCATGGGGGAACGCTCCCTCGCATGGGCGGCGCTCGGGACCGGAGCTGGCCTCGGCGCGCTCCTCCTCGCCGCCGGGATCGTCGGCGGAGGCCGCATCATGGACCGGAAGGGTCCTGAGCTCTACGCGAGCCTCGCGCGGTCTCGATGAGCGTCGCGGATCCGGACCGCCCGGTCATGGCTGTCCTCGTGCAGAACCAGCAGACAACCCTCGATGGGAGCGCCGCCGCATGGAAGTCGTGATCCTCAGGGACGCCCGTGACGTGGGCCGCGTGGCCGCCGGAGCGATCGCACGGCTCGTGCGGTCCACGCCGGATGCCGTGCTGGGCCTCGCAACCGGATCCTCGCCGCTGCCCGTCTACGACGAGCTGGCCAGGCTCCACGCCCAGGAGGGCCTCGACTTCTCCCGCGCATCGGGCTTCGCGCTCGATGAGTACGTGGGCCTGCCGGAGGGCCATCCGCAGTCGTACCGGGAGGTGATCCGCCGCGAGTTCACCGATCGCGTGGACATCGAGCCCTCCCGCGTGCACAGCCCCGACGGCTCGGCCGAGGACATCGAGGGGGCCTGCGCCGCCTACGAGGAGGCCATCGCCGCCGCAGGGGGCGTGGACCTCCAGATCCTCGGGATCGGCAGCGACGGCCACATCGGCTTCAACGAGCCCGGATCGTCCCTGGCCTCCCGCACCCGCATCAAGACCCTCACCGAGCAGACCCGGCGCGACAACGCGAGGTTCTTCCCGTCCATCGCCGAGGTCCCCCACCACGTGGTCACCCAGGGCGTCGGGACGATCATGGACGCCCGCCACGTTGTCCTCGTCGCAACCGGCGCACGCAAGGCCGAGGCCGTCCACGGGCTCGTCGAGGGGCCCGTCACTGCGATGTGCGTCGCCTCCGTCCTCCAGTTCCACCCGCACACCACCGTCATCGTGGACTCGGCAGCGGCCTCGGTGCTCCGCCTCGCCGACTACTACCGCCACGTGTACGAGAACAAGCCGCCGTGGCAGGGGCTCTGACCCGCGCGTCTACCATGGGAGGATGAGCACGTTCCCCCCGGACCCCTTTGACGATCCCAGCGACCCCGCCCGCGGCGGCTCGACCGCCACGATCGAGCGCGAAGAGCTGCGCGAGGAGCTCGAGCCCGGCGACCGTGAGCGCTTCTCGCACTACGTGCGCAAGGAGAAGATCATGGAGTCCGCCCTCACGGGCGAGCCCGTGATCGCGCTGTGCGGCAAGGTGTGGACGCCGGGCCGCGACCCCAAGAAGTTCCCCGTGTGCCCCGCGTGCAAGGAGATCTACGAGGGCCTCCGCTCGGGCGACGACAGCTGAGGCGCGGCGGGTGCCCGGATCCCACGGGGAGGACGGGTCCCCGCCTGACACCGGCCGCGGCGGGACGGCCACCGCGCGGCTCATGGCCCCGCCCCACCGGGCGCTCGTCGTCGGGCTCCTGGCGATCGTCACGTGCGGGGCATTCGAGGCGATGGCCGTCACAACCGCCATGCCGGTCGTGGCCGCCGAGCTCGGCGGCCGGGCGTACTACGGGCTCGCTTTCTCCCTCTTCCTGACCGCGTCCATGGCCGCGACAGCGGCGGCCGGCCCTTGGTGCGACCGCCGCGGCCCCCGGCCCGCGCTCCTCGCCGGGCTCGCGCTCATGTGCGCTGGGCTCGTGCTCGGCGGCGCGGCGGGCAGCTTCGGGCTGTTCACCGCCGGCCGCATGGTCTCAGGCCTCGGCATGGGCTTCACGATCGTGGCGGTCTACGTCGTGATCGGCCAGGCCCTGCCCCAGCCGCTCCAGCCGGCGATGTTCGGCTGGTTCTCCGCCGCCTGGGTCGTCCCGTCCCTGATCGGTCCCTATGCCTCTGGGCTCCTCGCCCAGCATGTGAGCTGGCGGCTCCCCTTCCTCGGAGTCGCCCCGATCGTCGCCGCCGCCTTCGCGCTCGTGTGGCCCCGCGTGCGCAGCCTCCCCGCGCCGTCCGCCGCGCCGGCGGGTGCAGGCGCGGGCGCAGACGGGCGACGCCGGGCACTCGCCGGGATCGGACTGGCCGGCGGGGTCGCCGCGGCCCAGTGGGCGCTCATGGCCGGCGCCGGGTCCGGTGCTGCCGCCGCAGCCGAGGCCGGGACGGGACCCGCCGCGCAGGGCATGTGGTCCGGGAACGCCCAGCCGGTCCTGATCGTCGTCGGGCTCGCCGGCGCGCTGGCGGCCGTCCTCGGCGCGCGGCGGCTCATCCCCCCGGGCGTGTGGACGGCACGGCGCGGCCTCTCGGCCGTGATGGCGGTGCGGGGCCTGCTCACCTTCGCCTTCTTCGGGGCCGAGGCCTTCATCCCGCTGCTGCTCGTGGACCGGTACGGGCTCGAGCCGTCCATCGCGGGCCTCGCGCTCACGGGCGGAGCCCTGGGATGGACGGCGGGGTCGTTCGTGCAGGCACGTGCATGGCTCACTCGTAGGGCCAGCCTCGTGCTGGGCCCGGCCGCGGTCGCCGCGTGCCTCGCGCTCATCTCCGCCTCGGCAGCCCTCTCCGCGGCCGCCTGGTGGATCCCTGCTGCATGGGTCCTCGCCGGGATGGGCATGGGGCTTGCGATGTCAGTCACCTCGGTGGCGACACTGGACCTCAGCGACGCGGCCGAGCGCGGCAGGAATTCGGCCAGCCTCCAGTTGGCCGATATGCTCGGTGGAGTGATTGGAACCGCCGGAGCCGGAACTCTGTACGCCCTGATGCTCGACGGATCCCGTACCCCGGGGGCCTTCGGCTTCGCCCTCCTGACCTCGTCCCTCGCGGTGCCCGCCCTCCTCGGCGCGGTCGCCGGCCGACGGACGGACGCGCCGTCGCGCGCCGGAGCCGGGGCGCCGCGCGCATGACGGACACGCTCTTCGGCGGAGACAACGCCACGCCCTCCGTGCCCGTCTCCGCTCCCACCCTCCCCGGTTCTTCTCCCACCCTCCCCCCTGCATTTCCCGAGCGCGCCGCCTGGGGCACCGCCCCCAAGCTCCGCGCCTGGCAGCAGGAGGCACTCGACAAGTACCTGGCCCTCGCGCCGCGGGACTTCCTCGCGGTCGCGACGCCCGGCGCCGGGAAGACGACCTTCGCGCTCCGGGTCGCCTCGACCCTCATCGAGGCCGGCGTGGTCAACCGCGTCACGATCGTGGCCCCCACAGACCACCTCAAGCGGCAGTGGGCCGACGCCGCCGCGCGCGTCGGGATCGCGATCGACCCGAACTTCAAAAACTCGGACGGCGCGCACGGCCGCGGGTTCATGGGCGTCGCCGTCACCTATGCCCAGGTCGCCAGCAAGCCGCTCCTGCACCGGGCCAAGACCGAGGCAGCGCGCACGCTCGTGATCCTCGACGAGATCCACCACGGCGGCGAGTCGCTCTCCTGGGGAGACGGCCTCCGCGAGGCCTTCGACCCGGCCGTCCGCCGGCTCGCCCTCACCGGCACCCCGTTCCGTTCGGACACCTCGCCGATCCCGTTCGTGGACTACGCCGAGGACAAGGACGGCATCAGGCGGTCCAAGGCCGACTACACGTACGGGTACGGGCAGGCGCTCCGGGACCACGTCGTCCGGCCTGTCATCTTCATGGCCTACTCGGGCCAGATGCGCTGGCGCACGAGCGGCGGCGAGGAGATGGCCGCGTCCCTCGGCGAGGCCGCCGTGACCAAGGACGTCACCGCGCAGGCCTGGCGCACGGCCCTCAACCCCCAGGGCGAGTGGATCCCTGCCGTGCTCGCCGCGGCCGACCGGCGCCTCACCGAGGTTCGCCGCGCCGTGCCCGACGCCGGCGGCCTCGTCATCGCGACCGACCACGAGGACGCCCGCGCCTACGCGGGGCTCCTGAAGAAGATCACGGGGGAGTCGCCGTCGGTGATCCTCTCCGACGACGCCAAGGCCTCCGGGAAGATCGAGGAGTTCTCCGACGGCGGTCAGCGGTGGATGGTCGCGGTGCGCATGGTGTCCGAGGGCGTCGACGTCCCGCGGCTCGCCGTCGGCGTCTACGCGACGTCGACCTCCACGCCGCTGTTCTTCGCCCAGGCCGTGGGACGCTTCGTGCGCGCGCGACGGCGGGGGGAGACGGCGTCGGTCTTCCTGCCTTCGGTGCCCCAGCTGACGGTCCTCGCCAACACCATGGAGGCCGAGCGGGACCATGCGCTCGACCGGCCCCAGGGCGACGGCGACGGGCTCATGGACCTCGAAGAGTCGCTCATGGACGAGGCCAACCGCGAGGAGAAGGCCTCCGACACCCTCACGAAGGGCAAGTACGAGGCGCTCGAGTCGCAGGCGGCGTTCGACAGGGTGCTCTTCGACGGCGGTGAGTTCGGGACCGGCGGCGAGGTGGGCTCCGACGAGGAGCTGGACTTCCTCGGGATCCCCGGCCTGCTCGACGCCGACCAGGTCGCCACGCTCCTGCGGCAGCGGCAGCAGGAGCAGGTGTCGCGGCGAGGCTCGCGGCCTGGGTCCTCGGTGACGTCGTCGCCTGCGGGGATCCCGGACCACCGCCAGCTCATGGACCTCCGCAACGAGCTGGCGAAGAACGTCTCCGCGTGGAGCGCGCGCACCGGGACGCCCCACGGGATGGTGCACAGCAAGCTGCGCCAGCTGTGCGGGGGACCGCCGGTGGCCCAGGCGAGCGAGGAGCAGCTGCGGGCGCGCCTGGACAAGCTGAGGGACTGGTTCGTCGGGCGGACCTGAGGACCGTGCGCCCGGCAGGCCGGAGCGCAGCCTCTGCAGGACCCTGTCCGGCTAGCGGACCTCCACCCCGGCGTCCTCGAGCTCGCGGTACGTCCGGGCGAGGTCGGCCGCGATGCCCGCGGCCAGGTCCTTGAGCACCGTGGTGCGGTAGCCTGCGTGCGCGGCGTCGAGCGCGGTCGCCCTCACGCAGTAGTCTGTGGCGATCCCCGCGACGTCCACAGCTTCGATCCCGCGGGCGCGCAGCCACGCATCGAGCGTGTCCGAATCGTCGGCCGTCCCCTGGGCGTCTCCGGACTGGGCCAGATGCCCCTCGAAGCCCGAGTAGGCCGCCGCGTACTGCCCCTTGCGGAACATCGCGTCGACGGCGGCAGTCTCGAGCTGGGGGTGGAAGTCCGCGCCCGGAGTGCCAGCCACGCAGTGCGGCGGCCAGGAGTCGACGAAGTCCGGCTCGGCCGAGAAGTGACTGCCCGGATCGATGTGCCAGTCCTGGGTGGTGACCACGGCGTCGTACTCGGCCGCGTGCGCGGAAAGGAACGCCGTCAGCCGGGCGGCCACGCCCGCCCCTCCGGCAACTGCCAGCGATCCGCCTTCGCAGAAGTCGTTCTGGACGTCCACCATGATCAGGGCCCGCTTCATGATCCCATTCTGCGCACGGCTCAGGCGTCCTCGTAAAGCGTCGGGATCGCGGGCTCACCGCGGTGCATGCGGTGCACCGAGGCAGGAAGCTCGCCCAGGGAGGCCGCGTGCCGCTCGCGCGCCCGCTCGACGCCCTCGGCGCCGGTCCAGCCCGGCTGGAGCTCGCCGTCGACGATGAAGTGCTCGAGGAGCGCCCGGTCGTTGCCGTCGTCCTGCGGCCGGTGGCCCACACCGACGATCTCGTGCGTCGCGACACCGCGCCCATCGAGGCGCCGCAGCGCGTACTTGCGCCCGCCCACGCTCGCCTTGCCCTTGGCGGCCTTCGCCACGGAGACCAGCCCGCCGCCGTCGTCCGTGCGCGCCACGAGCTTGTACACCATGGACGCCGTCGGGGCGCCCGAACCGGTCACGAGCGCGGTCCCGACGCCGTAGGCGTCCACGGGCGCGGACTGGAGGGCGGCGATCGCGTACTCGTCGAGGTCCGAGGTCACTACGATGCGGGTGCTGACGTTTCCGAGCTCGTCGAGGAGGCTGCGCACCCAGTGCGCCTGCTCGATGAGGTCGCCCGAGTCGAGCCGCACGGCCCCGAGCCTCTCGCCGGCGATCTCGACAGCCGTGCGCACGGCCTTCTCGACGTCGTAGGTGTCCACGAGCAGCGACGTTCCGGCGCCCATCGACGCGACCTGCGCCTCGAACGCGTCCCGCTCGGTGTCGTGCAGGAGGGTGAAGGAGTGCGCGGCCGTTCCGACTGTCGTCAGGCCATAGCGCAGGCCCGCTGCGAGGTTCGAGGTGCTCGCGAACCCGGCGATCACCGCGGCGCGCGCGGCGGCGACGGCGGACTCGTCATGGGTGCGGCGCGAGCCCATCTCGATGCACGGGCGCCCGCCCGCCGCCGTGGTCATGCGGGAGGCCGCCGAGGCGATCGCGGAGTCGTGGTTGAGCACGGACAGGATGTACGTCTCGAGGATGCACGCCTCGGCGAACGTCGACTCGACGATGAGGATCGGCGAGTTCGGGAAGTAGGCCTCGCCCTCGGCATAGCCGTAGACGTTTCCGGAGAAGCGGTAGTCCGCGAGGTAATCGAGCGTCTCGGCGTTCACGACCGCCGTCCGCTCGAGGAAGCCGAGCTCCTCGTCGGTGAAGCGGAACTTCGTGATGCCCTCGAGCAGGCGCCCGGTCCCGCCGACCACGCCGTACCGGCGCCCGTCGGGCAGCCTGCGCGCGAACGCCTCGAACACGCACTGGCGGTGGGCGGCGCCCGAGTGCAGCGAAGCCTGGAGCATCGTGAGCTCGTAGTGGTCGGTGAACAGCGAGGTGCGGGGCTGGTCCCAAGGGCTCGTTTCGGTCACGGGGCCACTCTAACGGCCAGCTTCGAGCATGCACGCTGCCTAGAATGGAGCCCATGAGCATGAGCGTCGCCACCGAGCCCTCCCAGGAGGTGTCGGACGAGACCTCTCTGGGCGAGCAGGAGCGGACATCGCGCCAGACCCCCTGGAACCTCGTCGTCTGGAACGACCCCGTCAACCTCATGAGCTACGTGAGCTACGTATTCCAGTCCTACTTCGGCTACTCGGAGTCCAAGGCGGACGCGCTCATGATGCAGGTGCACACCGAGGGCCGCTCGGTGGTCGCGCAGGGTTCGCGGGAGTCCATCGAGCAGCACGTCGTCGCGATGCACACCTTCGGCCTGTGGGCCACGATCGAGAGGTCCGGCGAGGATGGCTGATCCGTTCGTCTACGGCCGCCGCGGGATCACGGGACGGCTCGAGGAGCCCGAGCGCGAGCTCCTGCGCGGCCTGTTCAATGACGTGATCGGGATGCTCGAGCAGGAGACGGACCCGGGCCAGGACCCGCTCGAGGCGCTGGTGGGGCTCAGCCCCCATGCCCGCGTGCCCGAGGACCCGGCCCTCGCGCGCCTCCTGCCGCAGGCGGTGAAGGACGACGACGACGCCTCCCTCGAGTTCCGGCGCCTCACCGAGCGCTCGCTGCGGGAGGGCAAGACGGGCGCGCTGCGCGCGGCGTCGCTGGGCCTCGACGCGGCCCACCTCACCCTCGACGACGCGGCTGCGCGGCACTGGTCCACGGCGCTCAACGATGTCCGGCTCGTCCTGGCAGAGCGTCTCGGGATCCGATCGGAGGAGGACGCCGAACGCGTCCACGCTGTCACCGACTGGTCCGAGGCGGAGGATGTCGAGGCGTACCTCGCGCTCGTCTACAACTTCGTCACGTGGCTGCAGACCACCCTCGTCGAGGCCATGCTGGACGGCCACCGGCTGAGCTCGCACGGGAGCGCGGATGCCTGAGCTCGAGCGTTCCGACCGCCCCGTCGGCATCTTCGACTCGGGCGTGGGCGGGCTCACGGTGGCCCGGGCGGTCATCGACCAGCTCCCGCAGGAGTCCATCGTCTACGTCGGGGACACCGCCCACGGCCCGTACGGTCCGCTCCCGATCGCCGAGGTACGCGCGTTCGCCCTCGGGGTCATGGACGAGCTCGTCGACTCGGGCGTCAAGGCCCTCACGATCGCCTGCAACTCCGCGTCCGCCGCGGTCCTGCGCGACGCCCGCGAGCGGTACACGGCGCGGTACGGCATCCCGGTCATCGAGGTGATCCAGCCGGCCGTGCGCCGCGCCGTCGTCGCGACCCGCTCGGGACGCATCGGTGTGATCGGCACGAGCACCACGGTCGGGTCCCGCGCGTACGAGGACACGTTCGCGGCGGCCCCGGGACTCACGATCGTCTCGGCCGCATGCCCTGACTTCGTCCGCTTCGTCGAGGCGGGCATCACCACGGGGCCCGAGCTCCTCGAGGCAGCGGAGGCCTACCTCGCACCGCTGCGGGACGCGGACGTGGACACGCTCGTGCTCGGCTGCACCCACTACCCGCTGCTCACCGGCGTCATCTCCTACGTCATGGGGGACGGCGTGACCCTCGTCTCGAGCGCCGAGGAGACGGCCAAGGACGTGTACCGCGCGCTCGTCGGGCACGGACTCGAGCGGACGGGCACCACCCCGCCGACCCACCGGTTCGTCGCGACCGGGGATGCCGAGCAGTTCGGCGTGCTCGCCCGGCGCTTCCTGGGACCCGAAGTCCAGGCCGTGCAGCATGCGGACCACGTGGCAGCCCGCTACCCGACCGCGAGCCTCGCGCAGATCACCCCCGAGATGCTCGCGGACGCTCGCTCCCGCGGCGGTTCGGCCCGCATCTCCCACTTCGCCGGGCCTCCGGCGGGCAGGATGGCACCGTGAAGAGGACGGCACAGTGAAGCTCACCATCGTCGGCTGCTCGGGCTCTTTCCCGGGCCCGAGCTCGCCCGCATCGTGCTATCTGGTCACGGCCAACGACGGCGACCGCGACTGGCGCATCCTGCTCGACCTGGGCTCGGGCTCGCTCGGGGTGCTGCAGCGCTACATGAACCTGGGCGACATCGACGGCGTGCTCCTGAGCCACCTCCACCCGGACCACTGCATAGACCTCACGGGCCTGCATGTGGCGGTGCACTGGGATCCCGAGGGCTGGTCCGGCGGCCGCATCCCGGTGTGGGGCCCGGCGGCCACGAAGAAGCGCATCGAGATCGCCCTGGACATGGAGCCTCCCGCGGACCTGGACGAGGACTTCGAGTTCCACGCGTGGACCGCGGGGGAGAAGGTGGAGCTGGGTCCGTTCACCTTCGAGGCCGTCCCGGTCCGCCACCCGATCGCGGAGGCGTACGCGATCCGCCTCGAGTGCACCGAGCCGGACGGCACCGGCGGTGTGCGGCGCCGCGTGCTCACCTACTCGGGGGACACGGACTCGTGCCCGGGCCTCGTGGAGGCCGCGGCGGAGGCGGACCTGTTCCTGTGCGAGGCGGCGTACCACGAGGGCCGCGACGACGCGATCGACGGCGTGCACCTCACCGGCCTGCGTGCCGGCCAGGCGGCGCGGGACGCCGGCGCCCGCCGCCTGCTCCTCACGCACCTTCCGGTGTGGAACGACGCGAACCGGTCGGTCGAGGAGGCCCAGCGGGCGTACGACGGCCCGATCGCCGTGGCCGTCTCGGGCGTGCATTACCAGATCTGACCTGCAGGAGACGGGGTCCACGTGGGACCGGCTGCCGTCAGGCCTGGCCCGCATCGGACCTGTCCGGCACCGGGCCCCGCCCGGGCGCAGCGCGCGGCGGATGCGCCACGGGCGGGGAGTGCCGGCGTCGCTCGCTAAGCTGGTGCCATGACCCCCAGCACTCCTGACAGTCCTCTGCCCCTGCGCGCCGACGGGCGCGCGCCCGACCAGCTGCGGCCGATCTCCATCACGCGCGGGTGGTCCAAGCAGGCGGAGGGGTCGGCCCTCATCGAGTTCGGCAGCACCCGCGTGCTCTGCACGGCGTCCTTCACCGAGGGGGTGCCGCGCTGGCTCAAAGGCGAGGGCCGCGGCTGGGTCACGGCGGAGTACGCGATGCTGCCTCGGGCCACGAACACCCGCTCGGACCGCGAATCGGTCAAGGGCCGGATCGGCGGCAGGACGCATGAGATCTCCCGCCTGATCGGTCGCTCGCTGCGCTCGATCATCGACACGAAGGCCCTCGGGGAGAACACGATCGTGCTGGACTGCGACGTGCTCCAGGCCGACGGCGGCACGCGCACCGCGGCGATCACGGGCGCTTTCGTCGCCCTCGCGGAGGCCATCCGCTGGGCCAAGGAGAAGGGCCTTGTGGAGCGGGGCGCCGAGCCTCTCGTCGACACGGTCTCGGCGGTCTCCGTGGGGATCATCGACGGGGTGCCGATGCTGGACCTGCCGTACGTCGAGGACGTGCGTGCGGAGACGGACATGAACGTGGTGGTGACCGGGTCCGGCAAGTTCGTCGAGGTCCAGGGCACGGCCGAGGGCGCGCCGTTCGACCGCGAGGAGCTGGACAGCCTCCTCGACCTCGCGCTCCTGGGGACGGCGCAGCTGGCGGACATCCAGCGCGAGACGTTGGCCGAGGCGCTCCGGTGAGCGCATCTGCCGCCGCCGGAGGCGGCGAAGACCGGCCCAGCGGCGCTCCGGTGAGCGCATCTGCCGCCGCCGGAGGCGGCGAAGACCGGCCCAGCGGCGCTCCGGTGAGCGCAGCTCCCCGCCTCGTCCTCGCCACGCACAATCAGGGCAAGCTCCGTGAGCTCCGCGAGCTCCTGCGCGGGCAGGTCCCGGGGCTCGACGTCGACACGCAGGTGGTCGACGCGGGCGCTGTGGGTGCCCCGGATGTCGTGGAGGACGGCGTGACGTTCGCCGAGAATTCGCTCAAGAAGGCCCGCGCGGTCGCGGAGGCGACGGGCCTGCCCGCCATCGCGGACGACTCCGGCCTCTCGGTGGAGGTGCTGGGTGGGGCCCCGGGGATCTTCTCGGCGCGCTGGGCGGGACGCCACGGCGACGACGTGGCGAACCTCGAGCTCCTCCTCGGCCAGCTCGCCGATGTCCGGGACGGCCACCGGCAGGCGGCGTTCGTGTGCGCCGCTGCGCTCGCCGTGCCGGAGGCGGATGGCGGTCTGCACGAGACGGTCGAGCTCGGGCGCCTCGAGGGGACGCTGCTGCGGTCGCCGCGTGGCGAGGGCGGGTTCGGCTACGACCCGATCCTGCAGCCTCTGGGCCTCGAGCTCTCGTGCGCCGAGCTGACCCGCGAGGAGAAGAACGCGATCAGCCATCGCGGCCAGGCGTTCCGCGCGCTGCTGCCGGCGATCGTGGACGCCCTCCGCTGAACACCCCCTCCGCTGGACACGCCCTCCGCTGGACACGCCCGACGCCGCGCCGCAGCCGCGGGATGGAGAGATCCTCCCATGTGCTGCGATGCGGCGTCGGGCTGTGGAGGCTACTTCCAGTCGGGGTGGGTCTTGCGCTCCTCGACGGGCTCGTGCTCCTCGATGAACTCGTCCACGACGTCCGTTCCGAAGTGCTCTGCCTGCTTCCGGGCCGAAAGGCCGCGGAAGAACTCGACGACGATCGGCACGACCGAGAGGAGGACGATCGCGATGAAGATGAGGTCGATGTTGTCCCCGACCCACTGGTACTGGCCGAGCCATGCGCCGAGCAGCGTGACGCCGCCTCCCCACAGGAGCGCACCGATGATGTTGTAGAGGAAGAACTTGGCGCGGTCCATCTGGGCGACGCCCACGATCACGGGGACGAACGTGCGGATGATCGGCACGAAGCGGGCCAGGATGAGGGCCTTGCCGCCGTGCTTCTCGAAGAAGGCGTGTGCCTTCTCGACGTTCTCGCGCTTGAACAGGCGCGAGTCCGGCCGGTTGAAGATCGCGGGGCCGGCCTTGGAGCCGATGAGGTATCCGACCTGGTTGCCGATGATCGCGGCGACGATGATGAGCCCCGCCATGGCCCAGAGGTTGAACCTGATCGCGCCGGTCGAGACCAGGAGCCCCGCCGTGAAGAGCATCGAGTCCCCGGGCAGGAAGAAGCCCACGAGGAGGCCGGTCTCGGCGAACACGATCCCGCACACGAGCAGCACGACCCACGGGCCCAGCGGCGAATCGCGCAGGAAGACGTCCGGGTTGAGCCAGTCGGGGAGGAACGAGGCCGCGGGCGGCTGGACTGCGACTGCCTGGACTGCGGCAGCCTGGACTGCAGCGGCCTGCACGGCGAGCCCGTGGAGGGCCTCGGGGACGGCGGCGAGATGGGTCACGGCGGAGGGAATCACCCCTCAAGCCTACCGGCAGCGCCCGCGGCCGGGCTCCGTCGCGTCCGGCTCTCACGCGACCGGCCCTGCCGCGTCCGGCTCTCCCGGGCCCGGCCCTGCCGCGAGCCTGGCCGGCCGGGAGGCGCGGCGCGGCTAGACTCGTCGCCGTGGCCCTTGACTTCACTGCGATCGACTTCGAGACGGCCAACGGCTTCAGGGGCTCGCCCTGCTCGGTGGGCCTGGTCAAGGTCCGCTCGGGCCGCGTCGTGGAGCGCGGCTACTGGCTCATGCGCCCGCCTGCGGGCCATGATGAGTTCGATCCCCGCAACGTCGCGATCCACGGCATCCGTGCACAGGACGTCGCGTCTGCCCCGCGCTTCGCGGACGTGTTCGCGGAGGTCGGCGGCTTCATCGGCGATGACGTCCTCGTGGCCCACAACGCCGCGTTCGACCTCGGCGTGATCCGCTCGGCCCTCGAGGTGAGCGGCCTCGAGGCCCCCGCCTACGACTACGCGTGCACGGTGGTGCTCTCCCGTCGCACCTACAGCCTGCCCTCCCATTCGCTGCCCTTCGCCGCCCGGGCCGCGGGCGTCGCGCTCGAGCGGCACCACGACGCGGCCGAGGACGCTGCCGCCTGCGCGGGCATCCTCATCGACATCGCGGCCCGCCACGGTGCCGGCACGGTCGAGGGCGTGTACGGCGCGCTCGGGCTCTCGCTGCCGCGCCAGGAGGCCTTCGTCCCGGGCCGCGACGAGGTCTCGCCGGCTACGGCGAGGGCCCTCGCCGGCCGCACGGGCGGGCCGCGTCCTGGCGGCGGCCGTGCATGGGCTCCCTGGCCCACCGAGGGCGTGAACCCTCCCGCGAACGCCGACGCCGATCCCCACCATCCGCTGTTCGGGCACCGGATCGTGTTCACGGGTGCGCTCGGCATCCCGCGGACCGAGGCGAAGGCGCGCGCGGCGGCGCTCGGCGCGCAGCCGGCCAGCTCGGTGACCCGTGCGACGACCGTGCTCGTGGTCGGCGACGGCTTCGTCGCTGCGGACCTCGTCTCCGGACGTGTGACGGCGAAAGCGCGCCGGGTCCTCGAGCTGCGGGAGCGCGGCCAGCCCGTCGAGGTCCTCTCCGAGGGGGAGTTCCTCCAGATGCTCGGCGGCGAGTGGCCCGCGAAGAGCGCCTGAGCCTCCTCCACGTCACGGGACGCAACATTCCTTCCGGCCTGTGACGCGGGCTCCGTAGTCTGGAATGATGACCCAGCCTTCCCGCCTCGCGAACGCCGACGCGACGGGCTTCGTGCGCATCGAGCCCTCGCAGAGCCCGCTGCGCCGCGCCTTCTCGTTCCCCAACCCGGTCAATGAGTATGCCGCGCGCACGACGGCGGGGATCGTCGTCGTCCTGTGCGTCGCCGCGCTGCTCGCCCAGGCCGGGTGGGCGCTGTGGCTCATCGCCCTCGGCTTTGCCCTCCGTGTGGCCGGTGGCCCGAAGTACTCGCCGGCGGGACGGCTGGCCGTGCATGTGATCGCTCCACGCCTCGGGCCCGCGCGGCTCGTCCCGGGACCGCCCAAGCGGTTCGCCCAGGCGATCGGCCTCGTCGTCTCGACCACGGCTGCTGTGCTCGTCGCGGCGGGTGCGCCCGTGGCCGGATGGAGCGCAGTGGGAGTCCTCATCGCTGCGGCATCCCTCGAGGCGTTCGCCGGATTCTGCCTCGGCTGCTGGATCTTCGGCCGGCTCCAGCGCGTGGGCCTCATCCCGGCCTCCGTCTGCGAGGCGTGCAGCAACGTCTCCGCCCCCCGCTGATCCGCTCGGCTGACCTGCGCCGCTGACCTGCGCCGCTGACCTGCGCCGCTGACCCGCGCCGCTGACCGGCGCCGCCTGGCCTGGTCGCGCCGCCTTCGCTGCACAGCCGGTCAGGCTCGCGCCGCCCGTGCTGGGGCGGCATGCCGCCGACTCTCCGCGCGCCGTGCGCTGGTCCCGGCTCCTATGCCCCCGTGACCTCGGCGAACCGGGAGGCGATGCCCTCCGCCGCATGCATGCCGGCGGTCCGCGCGATCCAGGCCTCGGGGACGGCCTCGCGGCCCCACAGGGTACCGAGCAGTCCGCCGGCCATTGCGGCGGCGTCGCTGCCCTGCTGCGCGGCGAGGAGCACTCCGGCGGCGAACGAGACATCGTGGGCTTCTCCCGAGGCCCCAGCGCTCTCCGCTGCGAGGATCGCGGCCACGGCCGCGCCGAGCGCCCCGGCAGCAGTCGGGCCCGGAGCCGCCTTGCCCGGGGCTGTCTGGCCCGGAGCCCTCGTTCCCGAAGCCGTCTGGCCCGCGGCGCGCCGGTCGGCTGCCGTCTCGTCGGCGGGGCCCCGCCCGGCGGCGGCGTCGGCGGTCTCGAGAGCGGCGAGCACGTCCGGGTCGGGCGTGCGCAGGGAGGCGATCTGCGCGCGTGCCGAGCCGAGTGCGGTCCGCGCGTCCGCGCCGAGGACCATGAAGTGCGCGAGCGAGGCAACCGCCGTGGCCGCCTGGACGGCCGCGGGGGCGCCGTGCGTCAGGGCCGCGCCGTCGGCGCTCAGCTTGACCACCATGGCCGCGGGGACGTGGGGGACGAGGCCGAAGGGGGCAGCGTGCGCCGCCGCACCGCCGTCGTCGTGCGCCGTGCCGAGCGGACGGGACGTGGTGCCCATCTCTCCCGAGGCGAGCGACTCGATCCAAGCCGGCCGCGGGGCCACCGGGGTGCGGGCTCCCTCCTGGGAGTCCAGCCAGCGGGGCTGCGGCGCGGGGGCGGAGGACGGCGCCGCCACCCCCTGGCCCTCGAGCCACCGCAGCGACGCGAGCCACACGCACGCGGCCTCGTCGGCGTGCACGCCGTCGTTGGCCCACTCGATCGCCTCGATGAGCGCGTCTGCCGTGTAGAGCGTGAGCTGGCCTGCCGCGCCGAGGGGGCGGACGGCGTCGTCCGGGCCTCCGGCGGCGCCCGGACCTGCCGGTGCTGCAGCCGCCAGGACGCCTGTGCCCGCCGGTGCACCCGTGCCCCCCGCGAGTGCTGCCGCCTCGGCGACGGCGGTGCCCAGGAGGCAACCGTGGATGCGGGAGGCGGCCGTCGGAGTGCTCATGGGCTCAATCTACCGCCGCCTGCGGCGGCGGCACTCCGGTATCCTGCGACCAGCCCCCATCACCAGCGCCCGCGGCCCGGGACGACAGCGCCCGCGGCCGGGACGCGAGGAAGGAACACATGCGCGAGCCTGCGTGGCGACGGACCGGATCCACCCCTGACTACCGCTTCTCGCTGGCCAATGAGCGCACGTTCCTCGCGTGGCTGCGCACGTCGCTCGCGCTCCTGGCGGGGGCTGTGGCGCTCGACCAGCTCACGCCGAACATCGCGCCGACCCTCGTGCGGGGGATCCTCGCCGTGGCTCTCGCAGGCGTGGCCGCGGCCCTCGCGGGGCTCGCGTACCGGCGGTGGGCCCTCGCCGAGCAGGCCATGCGGCACGGGCGCGAGCTGCCTTTCTCCCGGGTCATGCTGGGCATGACGCTCGTGGTCACCCTCGCGGCGCTGGTCTTCGGCATCCTTGTCATCGTGCGGCCATGACCGTCCCGGCAGCACCCGGGGAAGGGGGAGAGGCCCGAGACCCCGGCCTCCAGCCGGAGAGGACAACACTCTCCTGGCGGCGGACGCTGCTCTCCCTCCTGGTCCTGAACCTGCTCATCTGGCGCGCGTGGCTCCACGCCGCCGAGGGCACCGGGGGGCAGGGGCCGTCCACGGTCATGGCGCTCGGCGTGTGCACGGTCGTCGCCGCCGCGGCCACCGCCGTTCTCGTGCTGTGCGGCCGGGTGCGCCGACGTGAGCTCCGCCACGGCACCGCGGCGCCGCCAGCCGCCGTCCTGCGCTGGGCCACGGGCGCCGTGGGCGCTCTCGCCGCGGCCACGATCGCAGTTGTCCTGCTGGGGCGGTAGTGTGCTCTTCCATGACCACGACCCTGCCCAAGGCACCCGGAGAGTACAGTCTGACCGCCAAGCTTGCCTCTGAGGCATTCGGCTCCTTCCTGCTCATCTTCGGCGCCCTCGGGGTTGCGCTCTTCAGCGGCACGGCAGCGGGGGCGGTGCCCGCGCCGCTCGCCGCGGGCCTTGCACTCGCCGCCGGCATCGCGGCCGTGGGGCACGTCTCGGGCGGGCACTTCAATCCGGCTGTCACGGTGGGGCTCGCGGTGGCCGGGCGCACCAACTGGCGCCTCGTGCCGGGCTACCTCGCGGCGCAGCTCGTGGGCGGCCTGCTCGGTGCGCTCCTGCTCTGGGTGACGCTGCGCAGCCTCCCCGGCATCACCGACGTCGCGCCGATCTTCTCGCAGCTCTCCAACGGGTTCGACCAGCACTCTCCGAACCAGTTCCCGCTCGCGGCCGCCCTGCTCGTCGAGGTCGTGGCGACGGCGGTCTTCGTGGCTGTCGCGCTCGCGGTCACGAGCCGCCGGGCGGTCAAGGGCATGGCGCCGTGGGCGGTCGGCCTCGCGTACGCGGTGCTCGTCCAGGCCCTCTCGCCCATCACCAATGCGGGCATCAACCCCATGCGCTCCACCGCGTCCGCCGTGTTCGCCGAGCCCACGGTGATCGCGCAGCTGTGGCTCTTCTGGGGCGCCCCGGTCCTCGGCGGCGTGCTCGTGGGCCTGATCTTCCGGGGCTTCGGCCCCGCCGAGGACCTGCTGTTCTCGAGCGCCGGGGGCGCCGCGGACGCGACCGCGGAGGCGACGCGGGATGACTCGGGCCGGGCCGGTGCCGGTGCTGCGGCCGCCGCGATCGCGGCGGCCTCGGACGCCGCCGGCGGGACCGTGGTCGCCACCGACGCGCTCGCGGCCGTCTCGGACGACGACGGTGCCGCTGGTTCCGCCGCCGCCGCACCGAAAGCAGCGCCGCAGGAGTTGTCCGCACCGGGGGTCCGCACTGCGCCCGACGGCGATGACGACGCCCGGGACTTCTTCCACCGGAACCGGTAGCGCTGGTCCCGCCGCATTCCGTCCATTCCCTCCCGGGCGCCGGTGGCGTGGCGAGGATTGTCGGAGCCACCGGCTAGCGTCGTCTCCATGAAGATCCTGCACACCTCCGACTGGCACCTCGGACGGTCGTTCCACGGGGCCGGCATGCTCGCCGCCCAGGCGGAATGGCTCGACGGGCTCGTGGGCTTCGTCGCCGAGAACGGCATCGACGCCGTCCTCGTAGCAGGGGATGTGTACGACCGCGCGCTCCCCGCAGTGGACGTCGTCGAGCTCCTGGACTCGGCGCTCGTGCGCCTTGTTGAGGCTGGCGCACGGGTCGTGGTCAGCAGCGGCAACCATGATTCGGCCGTGCGGCTCGGCTTCGCCTCGCACCTCCTCGAACGCGGCGGCGTGCATCTGCGCACGCGCATCGAGCAGGCCGCGGACCCCGTGCTCTTCCCCCTAGGGGACGGCGCGCAGCTCGCGGTCTACGCCCTGCCCTATCTCGAACCGCGCCTCGTCGCGCCGGCCCTAGGCCTCGACGGCGGGGGCCACACGGCCGTCACGCAAGCCGCCGTGGCGAGGGCGCGGGCCGACCTCGCCATCCGCCGCTCGGAGGGCACCGTGGTCTCGGTCATCATGGCGCACACGTTCGCGGGCGGGGGCGCTCCGACGGACAGCGAGCGGGCGCTCTCGATCGGCGGGCTGGACGTCGTCCCTCTGAGCGTGTTCGAGGGCTTCGACTATGCGGCGCTGGGCCACCTGCACGGGAGGCAGGCGCTCTCCGAGTCAGTGCGGTACTCGGGGTCGCCGCTCGCGTACTCGTTCTCGGAGGCGCGCCAGGCCAAGGGCGCATGGCTCCTCGGGGTGGGCCCGGAGGGAATCGCGTCCGTCGAGCCCGTCGGCTGGCCCACCCAGCATCGGCTCGCCCTGCTCCGGGGCCGCCTCGAGGACCTGCTCGCCGACCCGGCGCATGCCGCGGCCGAGGGGGCGTACTGCCATGTCACGCTCGTGGATGCCGAGCGGCCCGAGCGGGCCATGGAGCGCGTCCGCACGAGGTTCCCCCTCGCCGTCGCGCTCGCCTTCGAACCGGAAGGCGCACCGCGGGAGCGCGAGACGAGCTACAGCGCCCGCCTGACCGCCGCGCGGTCCGACCTCGACGTGTGCTCGGGCTTCCTCGAGCACGTGCGCGGCCGGGGCCCGAGCGGCGCAGAGTCGGCCGCGCTCGTCGAGGCGCTCGAGGCGGTCCGGCTCGCGGAGGCCTCGGCGTGAGGATCCACCGTCTCGAGATGACCGCCTTCGGACCCTTCGCCGGGCGCGAGCAGGTCGACTTCGACGCCCTCGCCGAGCACGGGCTGTTCCTCCTCAACGGACCGACCGGCGCGGGCAAGACGAGCATCCTCGACGCCGTCTGCTTCGCGCTCTACGGGAGCCTCCCGGGCGCCCGCGAGGGCACCCGCGCGCTCAAGAGCCATCATGCGGCGGCCGAGGCAGAGCCGGAGGTGCTCCTCGAATTCTCGGCCCAGGACCGTCGGTTCGAGGTCCGCAGGACTCCAGAGTGGTCCAAGCCCAGCCGGCGGGCATCGACCGGGTGGGTCACGCAGAAGGCCTCGACCCACGTCCGCGAGCTCGTGGACGGGCAGTGGCGGGCGCTCACCTCCCGGAACGACGAGGCAGGCGCGCTCCTCTCCGACGTCCTGGGCATGGGGCGAGAGCAGTTCACGAGGGTTGTCCTGCTCCCCCAGGGGGAGTTCGCCTCCTTCCTCCGTTCCAAGGCAGGCGAGCGGATCGCGCTGCTCGAGAAGCTCTTCGGCACGGGCCGCTTCGCTGACATCGAGGCCCAGCTCGGACAGCTCGCACAGGCGGCGCGGGCCGAGGCCGAGAATGCCGAGCGGTCTGCCGCCCTTCCCATAGCCCAGCTCGAGGCCGAGAGCGCAGAGCTCAGTGCCGCAGCGTTCGAGCCCGGCGCCCCCGCCCCTGAGCCTGTTCCGGCGGACATTCCCGGCCCGGGCACCGGAGCCGCTTCCCCTGAAGGACTCCTCCTCGAACCCGAACCGGTGCGGGAGCGCTTCGCGGCCGTCGAGCGGGCATACGCCGAGCTCGCGGCATCGGCTCTGGACCAGGCGGCAGCTGCCCGTGCCGAGCAGGGGAAAGCCCAGGAGGCTGCCGCTGCGGCGGCGCGGGCACTCGAGGACGCCGAGGAGCTCGCCGGCGCACGGGCGCGCCGCGAAGCCTGGGAGGCAGAGCAGCCGGAGCACGCCCGGCGCCTCGAGGCCCTCGAATCCCACCGCGCCGCGCTCGGGGCCGAACCGCTCCTCGCCGCGCTGGACAGGGCGCGGCGGGACCTCGAGGACGCCGAGGACCGCGCCTGGTCCGCGACGGCGGACGCCCAGGCCGCGGGGTGGTCGCCCTGTGACGCCGCGGGCGGTGAGGACGCCGAGCACTGCCCCGCCGGTGCCGGCCGCCGGCTGCCGGCGCCCGAGGCCGTGCACAGCGCAGCCGCTGCTGCCGCCGCCGAGTCCGCAGTCCTCGCCGAGAGGCTCCCGGCCGAGAAGGACCTCGGGGAACTCGAAGGCAGGCTCGCGCGGATGGAAGCCGAGGCTGGGCGCCTCGCACGGTCCCGCGCTACGAAGGCCGCGGCGCTCGAGGAAGCGCGCGCCGAGGCTGTCGCCCTCGAGTCGCAGCGGGAGGGCCTCGAGCCCCGGGCGTCGGCCCTGGCCCTGGCCCGGGCCGAGGCGGAGAGGGCGCGGAAGGTCCTGGATGCGGTCGAAGACCACGTTCGCGCAGCCGCCGCCCTCACCGCGGCGCAGACGGCCCACACCGCGTGCCGGCGGGAGGCCCTCGATGCGAAGGAGCGCTGGCTCGCCCTCCGTGAACAGCGGCTCGAGCAGTCGGCGGCAGAGCTCGCGGCCCTCCTCGAAGCCGGGGGAGCATGCCCGGTGTGCGGCGCCGTCGAGCATCCCGCGCCGGCGCAGCCGGAGGAGGAGCCGCTCCTCCTCGCCGACGCCGAACGGCGGGCCGGCGATGAGGCGGAGCGCGCGGCCCAGGCGGAGCGGGAGGCCCATGAGTCTGTCGCGGCAGCACAGGCGGCGCTCGCGGCCTCGGACGCGCGTGGGGGAGCGGTGGACCCGGACAAGGCCGCCCGTCTCCTCGAGGACGCGCTCGGGGCCCTCGCAGCGGCCGAGAGTGCGTCGGCCGATCTTGCGCGCGTCGTGACGAGGCTCGGGGCTGCGCGGGCCCGGCGCGACTCGGCGGCGTCAGCGGTCGAGGAGGCCAGCGCCGCCTCCGTGCGTGCCGAGGAGGCCGTGGCGCTGCTCCGCGGAGAGGCGGAGCGGCGCCGCGGGGAGCTGATGGAATGGCTCGCCGGCTTCGCTTCGCTCAGTGCCCGGGCCGCTGACGCAGCTGCACGGGCGCGGACGCTCGGGGCTCTCGAACAGGCGCTGGCCGTGGTCTCCACGGCCCGGGCCGCCAGCACCAGGGCGCACGGCGATCTGGCCCTCGCACTCACAGCGGGACCGTTCCGGGAGGAGTCCGCGGCGCGCGCGGCGCTCATGACAGCGGATGATGCCAGTGCCCTCGCCGAGGCCACCACGCGCCACGAGGCCGAGGGGCAGCAGCTCGGCGGGCTCTTCGCCTCGGCGTCGGCGGCGCGGGCTGCCCAGGCGGAAGCCGAGGGACGGCATGTCGGCGCTGCAGACCTCGCCCAGGCACGCGCCGTGGCAGCGGATGCCGAGGAGCGCAGCCGGCGGGCCGATCTCGCCGCGCACGCCGCCACCGCTGGCGCGGCCCGCACCGCGCGGCTCGCGGCAGAGTTCGAGACCGCAGTGCCGGAGCTCGAGAGGACGCGGGCACGGGCGGACCTCCTCACGGGCCTCGCCCGCACGGCCCGCGGCCAGGGCGACAACGGGCTCCGGATGTCACTGCACAGCTATGTGCTCGCAGCACGGCTCGAACAGGTCGCGGTCGCCGCGACCGAACGCCTCGTCGCCATGAGCGATGGCAGGTTCAGCCTCGAGCACACGGACGCCCTCGCGGCGCGCGGCGCCTCGTCCGGGCTGGGGCTGCAGATCGTGGACGCCTGGACTGGGCAGCGGCGCGATCCGTCGACCCTCTCGGGCGGGGAGTCCTTCATGGCCTCGCTCGCGCTCGCCCTCGGTCTCGCCGACGTGGTCCAGCACGAGGCGGGCGGGATCGACATCGAGACGCTGTTCGTGGACGAGGGATTCGGCAGCCTCGACGAGCAGTCCCTCGAACAGGTCATGGACGCGATCGAAGGCCTTCGGGCCGGCGGGAGGGTCGTGGGGCTCGTGAGCCACGTCGGCGAGCTCAAGCAGCGCATCGGGGCCCAGATCAGGGTGACGAAGGGCCGGGCTGGCTCCCGCGTGGAGCTCGTCGGAGTCGGCTGACGCCTCGCGAGGCGTCCTCAGCCGAGTGCGCGGACGATCCGCGCGGCTGCCTCGACGAGCGCTTCCCCGATGGGCGCCGGGTCCACCGAGGTGCCGAGGTACACCACTGCGAGGGCGGCCGGCCGGTGGTGCGGGATGACGAGGGGCACGGCCACCGAGGAGAGCCCCGGGATGACCTCGTCATGGCTGAGGGCGTACCCGCGTTCTCGGGACTCGTCCGACTCCGGCCGGTACGGCACGCCGGGCGCCCGCTGCTCCCACTCCTGCCGCCCGAAGGCGGACTGGATCGCGATTCCCGGGCCGCCCCGGTCGAGCGGGTGCCGTGTGCCCGGATGCTGGGCAAGGGTCGCGCCGTTGTGCTGGGGCTCCACGGTGGCGAGGGTGATGCACTCGGTGCGGTCCCAGACGGCCACGAACGCCGTCATCCGGAACTCCGCAGCGAGCCGGCCCAGCTCGGGCAGGGCCGCCGACTGGAGGTCCCGCGAGACGGACCTGGCCAGGACGGCGAGGCCGGCGCCGGGCTGGAGGCGGCCCGAGTCGTCCCGGGTCACGAGGGAGTGGTCCTCGAGGGTGCGGACGATCCTGTACGCGATCGAGCGGTGGACGTCGAGGGCCGCCGCGAGCTCCGCGATTGTCAGCGGTGTGGGCGACTCGGCGAGGACTTCAAGGGCACGGACCCCGCGCGAGAGCGTCTGCGAGTGGGGGCCGGACTCCGCGGCGGTGCGAGGCATGGAACCATCCTAGTTTTCGGCGGGCCCTGGCCGGACCCGAGCTGATTCCGCGAGCCGCTGTGCGCCAGTTCACACATCGTGTATCCTCAAGGATTATTGACCGACCAATCGGTCAGTAATGGGTCAATCCGCCCAGCACCCCGACAACGGAGTTCGAATGTCCAACGCAGTGAATGCCGCTCGGCCCGGCTCACCCCAGATGTCCAACGAGGAGCGCAGGGTCCTCGCCGGCACGCTCGTCGGAACCACCATCGAGTGGTACGACTTCTTCATCTACGCCCAGGCGGCCGGCATCGTGCTCGGCCCGCTCTTCCTCGCACCCGTCGCGCAGGAGAACCCTGGGCTTGCCCAGGTCATCGCCTTCGCGACGATCGGCATCTCCTTCCTCTTCCGCCCCCTTGGAGCAGTGGTCGCGGGTCACCTCGGGGACCGGATCGGCCGCAAGAAGATGCTGGTTTTCACGCTCATCCTCATGGGCGCCTCGACCTCGCTCATCGGCGTCCTCCCGACCTACGCCCAGGCCGGCGTGCTCGCGCCGTTCCTGCTCATCCTGCTGCGCGTGCTGCAGGGCTTCTCGGCCGGCGGCGAGTGGGGCGGCGCTGCCCTCATGTCGGTCGAGCACGCCCCGAAGAACCGCCGCGGCTTCTTCGGCGCATTCCCGCAGATCGGTGTCCCGATCGGCATGATCCTCGCCACCGCGACGCTCTGGACCCTCACCACCACGATGGGCCCGGCCTTCAACGAGTGGGGCTGGCGCATTCCGTTCCTGTTCTCGATCGTGCTGATCGTGGTCGGCTACATGATCCGCCGCGCGGTCGAGGAGAGCCCGGTCTTCAAGGCGCTCCAGCAGCGCCACAAGGAGTCTTCGGCCCCTCTCGGGCAGCTCTTCCGCTACAACTTCAAGGAAGTCGTCCTCACGGCGCTGATCTTCATTGCCAACAACGCTGCCGGCTACCTCCTCATCGCGTACTTCGCGACCTACGCGGTGAAGGCGCTGGGCATGGACCGGCCCTCGGTCCTGCTCGCCACGACGCTCGCGTCCTTCGGGTGGCTCGTGTTCACCCTCGGCGGCGGGATCGTCTCGGACAGGATCGGCCGCGTCCGCACCTTCCAGATCGGCTACGCCTTCCTCGCGCTGTGGGCGATCCCGATGTGGTTCCTCATCGACACGAAGAACATCGTCTGGTACTTCGTCGCGCTGTTCGTCATGACGTTCGGCCTCGGTCTCTCCTACGGCCCGCAGTCGGCGCTCTATGCTGAGATGTTCCCGGCGAAGGTCCGCTACTCCGGCGTCTCGATCGGCTACGCCCTCGGCGCGATCCTCGGCGGCGCGTTCGCCCCCATGATCGCCGAGATGCTCATGAACGAGTTCAAGGCATCCTGGACCATCGGCCTCTACATCGCGGTCGCTGCGGTCATCTCCCTCGTCGCGGTCTCCCTGGTCAAGGAGACCAAGGGCGTCGACCTGCACGTCGCCGAGGCGCACGCGGAGTATGTCCACGACCACCCGGAGGAGGCCTCGCGCTGACCCCCTGCGGCGGCACGGCAGGGCAGCGCACGCTCGGGTCGCGCTGCGTGGATTGACCACCGGCCCCACTGGCAGCCAGTTCCCCTCCTGGGGCACGACGGCGGCCCTCCCCTTTCGCGGGAGGGCCGCCGTCCGGCTGTGCGCACCCTGCAGGGGCAGGCGTCCAGTCTCCTCGGTCCGGCGTTCCCCGGCCTGTGCTGCGCGGGCGGTCAAGGAGCCTGCGCGGGATTCGCAGACAGGACCGCGGGCCCCGGGTGACCGTAGGAGGGTGGAATCCTCGATCGCAGCACGCGCCGCCTCCGTGGCTGCCGTGCTGGGCGGCGCGGGGCACGCTGCGATGGTCGCCGGCGGTGGATGGATGGGCGCGGTCGGACTCGCGATGGCCGCAGCCTGCCTGCCGTGCGCGTGGCACCTCTGGCGGCGCCCGAGCCTCACGGCTGCCCGCGCAGCGATGGCCATGTCCTTGGGCATGGCGCTCTTCCATGTCGCTGTGCTCCTCGCCCCGGGGGCCGGCGCGACGCATGCGCACGCTCACGCAGCGTCGGCGGCAGCCGGCCAGACCGCGGCCGGGAACCCCTGGACCGCGCCGATGCTCCTCGTCATCGTGCTGGACTTCGCTGCCGCACTCACCGTCGCCGTCTGGATCGGCGCCAACCGCCGCAGCTTCTGAACTGCCCGAGCTGCTGCTGAACTCCTGCGGCGCTGTCGAACTGCCGGGCTTGCTGTGACCGGGAGGCTCGGCAGGCCCGATGCGCCACCGCCCCGCCCCCAGGCTCGGCGATGTGCCCCCGGGCCCGCCAAGCACCAGAGGACCCCGCGACCTGGACGGTCGCGGGGTCCTCTGGTGCCTGCCCGGCTCTAGCCGTTGATGACCTGGGGGACGCCGAGGTGCTTGAGTCCCTCGGTGCCGAATTCGAGGCCGTAGCCGGACTGCTTGTGGCCGCCGAACGGGATGCGGGGGTCGACGGCGCCATGGCTGTTGATCCAGACCGTGCCGGCTTCGAGGCGGGCGGCGACTTCGCGGGCGGCGGCGGGGTCGGTGGACCACACGGAGGCGCCGAGTCCGACGTCGAGGGCGTTGGCCTTGGCGACCGCCTCGTCCACGGTGGCGTACTTGATGATGGGCAGGGCGGGGCCGAACTGCTCCTCGGCGACGAGGGGGTTGTCGTTGTCGATGTCGGCCACGAGGGTGGTGGGGTAGAAGTGGCCGGCCGCGTCCGGGTCTGGATCGCCGCCGAGGAGGACGCGGGCGCCGGAGTCCTTCGCGGCCTGGACGAGCCGGTCGACGATCTCGTACTGGGAGCGGTTCTGCAGAGGTCCGAGCAGGTTTGCCTCGTCCAGGCCCACGCCCATGGGCACATTCCTCGCGTACTCGGCCAGGGCAGCGCAGACATCCTCGTAGATCTCCTCGTGCACGTAGAGGCGCTTGAGGGCGGCGCAGGTCTGGCCGGTGTTGATGAAGGCGCCCCAGAACAGGCCCTCGGCGATGGCGGCGGGATCGGCGTCCGGCAGGACGATGCCTGCGTCGTTGCCGCCGAGTTCGAGGGTGAGGCGCTTGACGGTGTCGGCGCTGGAGCGGATGATCGCGCGGCCGGCGGCGGTGGAACCGGTGAACATGACCTTGCCGATGGCGGGGTGCTCGGCGAGGCGGGCGCCGACGTCGCGTCCGGCGGAGACGACGTGCAGGACGTCCGCGGGCAGTTCCTCGTTGAGCACGGTGGCGAGGGCCAGGACGGACAGGGGGGTCATGCCGGAAGGCTTGACGACGACGGTGTTGCCCATGCGCAGGGCGGGGGCGATCTGCCAGACGGTGATCATCATGGGCCAGTTCCAGGGGCCGATCGCGCCGACGACGCCGATGGGCCGGTAGTGCAGGGTCGCACGTGTCTCGCCGTCGTCGACGACCGTCTCGGGCTCGAGGGGTGTGGTCGCGGCGGCGCGCAGCCAGGCCGCACAGGCGCCCACCTCGAAACGGGCGTTGGGGCCGTTGAGCGGCTTGCCCTGCTCGCGGGAGAGCAGCGTGGCCAGTTCCTCTGCGTTGCGCTCGATCGCGTCCGCCGCGGCCAGCAGGGCCTTCGAGCGGGCCTCGTGTCCGGCCGCGGCCCAGCCGGGCTGCGCAGCCTGCGCGGCCGCGACGGCGGCCTCGAGATCGGACAGGGTGTGGACCGGGGCGATTCCGACCACCTTCCCGGTCGCCGGATCGAGGATCTCGCGGCCCGCCGCGCCCTCAGCCGGGGTGATCGAAGCCAGCAGTGCGTCGTAGGTCTCCATCAGGGGCCTCCTCACGTCGTCGTGGTCAGTGTGCGCACCACGCTACGGAGAGGCCCGGGCGGCCGCTGTGCCCGGCGTGCGCACTGCTTGACGATCCGTGCAGGACTTGCGCCTGGGCTCCCGGTCCGGCTACGCCCGGAGCGGCCGGCGGCTGCTCTCGACCGCGGAGAGGAGCGCAGCCAGGGAGTCCGCGAGCAGCTCGATGAGCTGCCGGGACCTCTCCTCGTCGGGATCGGCGAGGTGCTGCATGCTGATCCCGTCGATCCCCGAGATGAAGAGCCTCGCGATCATCTCGAGGTTCTCGGGGGCCTGTCCGCCGGCGGCCTCGGCCGCGGCGGCGAAGAGCTCCGTGGTCGAGGCAACCCAGCCCTCGTACATCGCGCGGTTCTGTGCCCGGGCGGCGGGTTCGGCCTCCGGCGCTTCGCGGAAGCGCTTCAGGAGCAGCTCGAAGGTGGTCACCTGCTCGTGGGGACGCTCGAGCATGCGCTCCCAGATGCGGCGGGCATGCTGGCCGATGACGTGCGGCAGCCCGGCGCCGAGGTCCTCGATGGGGGACAGCGCCTGGGCGTAGTCACGGCTCAGGAAGAGGTAGACCTCCTCGAGGAGCTCGTCCTTGTTCCGGAAGCAGTAGTGGAGGGCGGCGAGGGGTGCATCCGCTTCTGCCGCGATCCGTCGCGTGGTCGCTGCGGGCAGGCCCTCGGCCGCAATCACCCGGGCAGCGGCTTCGACGAACTGCAGACGCCGCTCGCCAGCCGGAATCCTCACCATTCGGTCCTCCCTGTCGTCCGTCCATCCTAGGCACGGGAGCGCCCGCGCCCCGGGCTCCGCCACCCTGTGGGAACAATCTACCGCGAAAGTTGGTCGCATGACCTAGTCAAGTGACACACTCATGCCGCATGATGTTGGACAGATCACATCACCCCTGGGAAGAGGAGGAGCCACGTGGCCTTGAGGACGGAGAGCGCATCCAGTGCGGAACTGGTGATCGTGAACGCGCAGGTGCTGACCATGGACCGCTCCTGTCCGCTGTCCGACGCCCTGGCGGTGCGGGCCGGGAGGGTCCTCGCCCTCGGGCGGGATGACGTCGCAGCCGTGACCGGAACCGGGACGACCGTCGTCGACGCCCGGGGCGGGGCAGTCACACCGGGCATCAACGACGCGCACCTGCATTTCACCGGCGCAGCGATGGCGGACTTCGGCTACGTCGACGTGGGCCCGGACGCCGCTCCGGGCTGGGAGCGCGTTGGCGGCCTCCTCGAGAGGGCGGCACCGGGAGCAGACGGCTGGATCCGCGCCCGAGGCTGGGACGACGTGGTCATCGGCCCCGCCGCCGGGCAGATCCTCGACGTCCGCCCGGAGACTCCGGTCGTCGCCTTCGACTCGACGGGGCACCAGCTCGTGGCCAACCGGGAGGCCCTCCGCCGGGCGGGGCTCGCCCACGCGGTGCCGGACCCCGCTGGTGGGGTCCTCGGCCGCGATGCCCACGGCGACCTTTCGGGCCTGTTCCAGGACGCCGCGATGGAGCTCCTCAACCGGTCACTTCCCCCGGTTCCGGCCGCTGCCCTGCGCGACGCCATGCGCGCCATGCAGCGCCGACTCCACAGCCAGGGCATCACGTCCCTCACCGAGCCCGGTCTGGGCCCGGCGAGCGCCGGGCTGCTCGACGGCTCGGGCTCGCCCGAGGCGATCAGGGCCCTCGGAGACCTCGCCGAGGCCGGCGAGCTCACTCTCCGCACCACGGTGCTCATGCTCTTCGCCGGCACCGGGGGAGCGGACAGCGCCGCAATCGCGGACGGACTCGCCAGCGGGCTGGGCAATGCCTTCACGGACCGCGGAATCGATGCCCGGCTCCTCCGGATGGCGGGCGTCAAGGTCTTCGCCGACGGCATCCCCCGCAGCGGCACGGCCTGGATGGCCGAGCCCTACGGCGACCACTGCACGCGCGGGAGCCTCGTCATCGCGGGAGCCACCGAAGAGGACAGGCTCGAGGAGCTGCGCCGGATCCTCGCCCTCATCGACGGCGCCGGCCTGCAGGCCGGGATCCACGCCACCGGCGATGCGGCGACCGAGGCCGCCGTCGACGCCCTCGCCTCCCGCACGCGGGCACGCAAGAACCGGCACTACATCATCCACGGCGCATTCAGCCGGCCGGACACCCTCGCGCGGATGGCCCAGCACGGGATCGGATACAGCACCAACCCGCTCATCCGCCACGGCGCGGGCGAGGCCATGCGGCGCCTCCTCGGCGAGGAGCGCTTCACGCGCCACCAGCCGCTGCGCAGCGCCGCCAGCGCCGGCGTCCGCTTCACGCTCGCCTCGGATGCCCCCGTCGCGAGCACGGACTGGCGGCAGACGGTCGTCGCCGCCGTGCGCCGCACCACCCGCACGACGCCGGGTGCCCCCGACGACCCGGAGCGCATCGGCGGCCTCGAGGCGCTCGCCGCCATGACCGCCGACGCCGCGTGGCAGGACCGCATGGAGCACGCCAAAGGCAGGCTCGTGCCCGGCATGGCGGCCGACCTGTGCGTTCTCTCCAGCCCGTGGCCCGACGACGGGAGGATCGAGGACCTCCTCGGCATCGACGTCGTCCTCACCATCGCCGGCGGCGCCACCGTCCACGAAGGCGCCCCCCGCTGAGACTCTGCGGCCCCCGTTCCGATCGGGCCCGCTCCACGGCCCCCGCTCCACCGGCCCCTGTTCCCAGACCACCTGTTCAACCTGACCAACCCGTTCCACCCATCACCCGAGGAGACATCCATGCAACGAAGCATCCCCGCGGCCCTGGCCGCAGTCCTCGCCCTCTCCCTGGCCGCGTGCGGCGGCGGTGCGGCATCGAGCCCGCCCGCGAGCGACGGCTCCCCGACCACGCTCAAGGTGGGAACGATCGGCATCGGCAGCGACGCCGCACTCGCCTACGCACAGGAGAAGGGCTACTTCGCCGACGAGGGCATATCGGTGGAGACCACCGTGGTCGCGAACCCGCCTGCCGGCATCGCCGCGGCGCAGAGCGGCCAGCTTGACCTCACGTACACCCCGTCGATCCCGCTGCTGAACGCGCTCTCCCAGAAGGTCCCCCTCAAGATCGTCGCGGCGGCGGACGGCTACTCGGACGATGCACTCAAGGACCCGGACTCGGGCAAGTACGACGACACAGGCCTGTTCGTGCGCTCGGACAGCGGAATCGCCCGGCCCAAGGACCTCGAGGGCACGTCGGTGTCCGTCCCTGCCCGCAGGGCCCAGCTCGAGGTCACCGTGTCCAAGGCCGTCGCCGACGACGGCGGGGACCCCTCGAAGATCAACTGGATGGTCCTCGACCCCTCATCTGCCATGCAGTCCCTCGAGCAGGGGCGCATCGACGCAGCGAGTCTCATTGCGCCGTTCACCGCGAGGGCGAAGGACGCAGGCCACGTCCTCCTGGCCTCACCGGGTCTGAAGTTCTTCGAGCGCGGCGCCATCGGCCTGTGGGTCACAGGACCGCAGGCGGCACAGGGCAAGGAAGCGCAGCTCGAGGCGTTCGAACGGGCTATCTACAAGGCGAACGCCTACGCCAACGCCCACCCCGGAGAGACGCTCCAGAAGATCGCCGAGGTCACCAAGACTGCCCCCGAGGTCGTCAGGCTCGGCGCCCTCGGATACTGGCCCGACTCGGTGCGCCTCGACGACGTCCAGCGCACCAACGCACTCCTCGCGGAACTGGGCTTCCTGAAGGAAGAGGTCCCGCTGGACGCCACGATCTTCCTCAACGCCCCGTCCTGACCAGCCCGACTCCCGGCCGGGTCGCTGCGGAAGCCGCGCCCCGGCCCACCAGGAGGTTCAGTCCCATGACCACAACCCTCGCCCCTCCGCGGGCAGCTGCGCGGGCGTCGGGAGCCGCGTCCGCACTGCGCCGACCGGGCGCCGGCGTCCTCGGCGCCGCCCTCGTGCTCGTCGCCTGGCAGGCCGCGGCGCTCTCAGGCGCCGTCGGATCCGGCCTGCCGACTGCGACGGCCACGGGCGCCGAACTCGCCCGGCTCACCGTCCTGCCGGGCTTCTGGCTCGACATCGCAGCCACCGTCGGGATTGCCATGGCCGGGCTCGCCGCATCGACAGTGATCGGCGTGGCGCTCGGCATCCTCATCGGCAGCTTCGAGCCGTTCCGCGCCGCCACCCTGGCCCTGTTCGAGTTCCTCAAGCCCATCCCGCCGATCGTCGTCCTGCCCCTCATGGTGCTGGTCTTCGGTCCCACCGCGGAGATGGCCATCCTGCTGGTCGTGCTGGGCTGCGCACTGACGATCACCATCCAGTCGACTGCGGGGGTGCACGACACCGATCCGGTGGCCCTGGCCACGGCGCGCTCCTACGGGCTGGGCCGCATCGAGACCCTCCTGCGGATCACGCTGCCCAGCGCCCTGCCGTTCATCGGCATGGCGGTGAGGGTGTCCGCCCCTGCCTCGCTCATCATCGCGGTCGTCGCGGGGCTCCTCGGCGGGGCGCCGGGCATCGGTCTGAGCCTCTACCAGGCGCAGGCGGCGGGCAACTACACCACCCTCTACGCGCTCGTGATCGTGCTCGGCGTCCTCGGCCTCGCGCTGCAGAGTGCCAGCGAGAGGATCGAACGAAGGCTGCTGCACTGGCACCCGTCACACCGGGAGGGAGCGCTGTGAAGCCGGCTGCTGTCAACTGGATCCTGGGGACTGCCACGCCGGTCGCCTGCGCCGTCCTCTGGTGGGCGGGTTCCGCCGAGTCCGCGAACCCCTTCTTCCCTCCCCTCGCGAGCATCCTGGGCCGGTTCGAGGACCTCTGGCTCTTCGACCACTTCGGATCGGACGTCCTCGTGAGCCTGGGCAATCTGGCGGTCGGCTACGTGCTGGCCGTCGTCATCGGGGTCGTGCTCGGATTCCTCTTCGCGACCGTCGCCCCCGTCCGCTGGATGTTCGAGCCCGTCGTGCACTTCGTGCGGGGCATCCCGCCCGTCGCCCTCGTGCCGATCCTCATCACCGTCATCGGATTCGGTGCCGAGATGCGGATCGCGAGCATTGTCCTCGCCGCCCTCTTCCCGACGCTCATCGCGACGATGGACGGCATCCGGAGCGTCGACGGGGTGGTCCGGGACGTCTGTGCCGTGTACCGGCTCGGGCCGATGGAGCGCATGGCAAGGGTCTACCTGCCGAGCGCCGGTCCACGCATCGCCTCCGGCATGCAGGTCAGCCTGCAGATTGCCTTCATCGTCATGATCGCCTCCGAGATGCTCGGATCCTCCCAGGGCATCGGTGCCATGACGCTCCTCGCACAGCAGAGCTTCCTCGCCGCCGACATGTGGGCCGGGATCCTCCTCCTCGGCCTGATCGGCTTCCTCACCAACCTCGTCTTCGACATCGCCAAGAGCCGTGCCCTCGCGTGGTACATAGGCTCCCGTCGCCAGGAGCGCGCCTCATGATCGCCACTTCCGCCCAAGACCCCCACGCCCACGTGGAATCCGCCCGCAGGGGGACCACACGCCCGGAATCCGCCCCCCGTGGGGCCGAACCGCGCCTCGACGTCGCCGGACTCGGCAAGAGCTACGGCTCGGGCGCCACTGCCAAGGAGGTCATCGGGGACCTGACCTTCTCCGTCGAGGCCGGGGAGGTCGTGTGCATCGTCGGGCCCTCGGGCATCGGCAAGACGACCCTCCTGAAGTGCCTCGCCGGCCTCCATCCCGCCTCGAAGGGCGAGATGCGCATCGATGGCCGCACCATCAGCGGCCCACCGCCGGAGATCGCGCTCGTGTTCCAGGACTACAGCCGCTCGCTCATGCCCTGGCTCACAGTGGAGAAGAACCTGCTCCTCCCGCTGCGCCACCTCCGGCTTCCCCGCACCGAGCTCAGGGCCCGCTGCGAGGAGGCACTCGAGGCCGTGGGGCTCACCCACGCGGCCGGACAGTACCCATGGCAGCTCTCCGGCGGGATGCAGCAGCGCGTCGCCATCGCCCGCGCGCTCGCCTACCGGCCGGAGATCCTCATCATGGACGAGCCCTTCGCCTCAGTGGATGCCCAGACCCGTTTCGACCTCGAAGACCTCTGCCTGCGGATCCGCGATGGCTTCGGCATGACGATCCTCGTCGTCACCCACGACATCGACGAGGCCGTCTACCTCGCCGACAGGGTCGTCGTCCTGGGCTCGAGGCCTGCCCGCGTCCTGCAGGTGGTCGACGTGGACCTCCCCTCGCCGCGTGACCAGATCAGCACCCGTGCCCTGCCGGAGTTCGCGGCGCAGCGCACGGAGGTCCTCGCGCTCATCAAGAGGCCGGCATGACGCCGCAAGGGCCCCGGCGCCCCAACGTGCTCCTGATCATCGCGGACCAGCTCCGGGCCGACCACCTCGGGTTCGGCGGCAACGGCATCGTCCGCACGCCGAACCTCGACGCCCTCGCGGCCCGCGGGATGGTCTTCGAGAACGCGACGGTCGCCAACCCGACCTGCATGCCCAACCGCGCCTCGCTGGCCACAGGGCGATGGCCCTCGGCCCACGGGACCCGCTGCAACGGCATCCCCCTTGACCCCGAGTCGAGGACGGTCATGCGCTCGCTGGCGGACTCGGGGTACCGGACCATTGCGGTGGGCAAGCTGCACCACCAGAACATGGGCTGGGAGTTCGAGCCCGAGCAGCGGGAAGAGATCCTCGCGACGGATCCCCTCCTGTTGGACTCCGCGGCCCACGACGCCCGGCCCCGGGGCAGCGGGGCCTGGGACCGATGGGAGGACCGGGAGCGGCACGGAGGACGCTTCGTGCCGCTCCCACCGGACTACTACGGGTACTCGCAGGTCGACCTCGTGGTCGGCCACGGCGACCACCCAGGCGGGCACTACCTGCACTGGGCGCGCGAACGGGGCCTCGACCCCGAGGCCGTGGGCGGCCCCGAGCGCTCCGAGGTGGTCTACGAGGGCTGGGACCAGGTGTACCGGACTGCCGTCCCGGCGGAGCTGCACCCGAGCGCCTACATCGGGGAGAAGGCGGTGGAGCACCTCAAGGACGCCGCGGGACACGATGCCCCCTTCTTCCTCTTCGTCTCCTTCCCGGACCCGCACCACCCGTTCTCTCCGCCCGCGGGCTATGACACGCTGTACGATCCCGCGGACATCCCGCTCCCGCTCGGGTTCGAGCAGGACCACTCCCGTTCGCCCGGGCACATCCGGCACCTCATGGAGCGCCGGGGCGAGCCTGGAAGCGACCCGACCATGACCTGGGCGGCCACCGAGGAGCAGTACCGGCACGCCGCCGCCGCCCAGTATGGGCTCATCACGCTCATGGACGAGCAGATCGGGCGGATCCTCGACGAGCTCGAGGCCCAAGGCCTCGCCGAGGACACCATCGTGGTGTTCACCGCCGACCACGGCGACCTGTTCGGCGACCACGGCCTCATGCTCAAGCACTTCAGCCACTACCGCGCCGTGACCACCGTGCCGCTCGTCGTCGCCCTCCCGGGGGCCGAGGCACAGCAGCGGACCGGCCGGAGCGCCGCGCTGGTCTCGAGCCCCGACCTCGTGCCGACCCTCATGGAGCTCACCGGTGCTGCCCCGTTCCGCGGCATCCAGGGAAGGTCCTTCGTGCCGGTCCTCCGCGGTACGGCGACCGCCCACCGGGACGCCCTGCTCATCGAGGAGGACCAGCCCTTCGGGCTGCCCGGCCTCCCGGGCCCGGTCCGCATGCGCACAGTCGTCACCGTGGAGGGCCGCCTCACCCGCTACTTCGGCGCCGGCGAGACGGAACTGTACGACCATGCCGCGGACCCGGGGGAGCTGCACAACCTCGCCGGCGATCCCGGGCATGCCGGCCTCGAGCGGCGGCTCACCGAGGCTCTCGTCGCGAGCATGGCCGCACTCGCCGACGAGGGCACGGCCCCGACGGCGGCCGCCTAGCCTGCCGCCGAGAAGCCGGTTCCGCAGCGCGCGGGCCACACTGGCCAAGAAGAAGCGGCCGCCCCGATGGACAGGGCGGCCGCTTCACTCCTTTCCGGGCCTCAGGCGTGCTCGGGCCGTGCCGGGTCGTGCTCGGCAGGGTGGACCGTCTGGCTCAGCAGGCGCCCGTGCGCGCCGAACGTGAAGTGCACCTGCTCGCGCGCGGAGGCATCGAGTCCGAAGAGGACCCCGTGAGAGCGCAGCGCCGTGAGGCGCCTGTGGTCGGCCACGGTGACCGATGCGCACGGGATGACCTTCTCGCGCCACGCGAAGACGTAGATCCCGGGACGGACGCAGTACACGGTGCACTCGTCGGTGTCGGCCAGCCCGCGCTCGGGGCCCGCGAGGCACTGCCACGTGTACAGGCCGGGTGAGAGGTACACGTGCTCGTAGGCGTGCTCGCCGCTGTAGACCCACATGACGCGCCGGCCCACGAGGTCGTCCGAGGGGCTCGGGGGCCTGCCCTGGCTCTGGCAGCCGGCGATGGCGGCCGCCTCGAAGCGCTGGGCGACGGCGGTCCTGCCCGGTCCGGCCCCGACGACCGTCGAGGTGACCCGCAGCGCCCATCCGCGCTCGAGGTCGAGGACGAGCGATACCGCCGCTGCTGCGCGGCCAGACGTCTCCTCGGCGTACTGCGCGTACACGAGGCCTTCGGCGACCTCGAACGCCTCGTACGCGCTCCCGCCTGCACACTCAGCACTGCTCCACGACACGCGGCCGGCGGCGAACCGGTAGCGGGATCCGTCCTCGAGGGCGATCGCGCGGCCGTCGAGGACAGGAGAGGGATCGGCCTTGGCACCGTCGAATCCGGGCGCGAGCCCGTCCAGGGGCAGCCAGCTCGAGGGGTCCGAGTAGACGGTCTGACGGCCTGTGCCGGGTTTGACTGTGCCCGGTGGGACTCTGCGCGATGAGGCCGCGTCGGGCCTGACTGCAGGGGCGGGGGTTGCGGTGGGCTGGGACATGGGAATGCTCCTGGTAGCTCCGCGGCGCGTGGCCGAGTGCCTCCAGTCTGCTGTCCGGTGCGAGCCCCAGGCTTGACCGTCAGTGCGAAGGGCTTGATGCACCGCGACGGCCCGGCGACTGCTCGGCGGGCCGGAAGGGGCCAGGGCGAGGAACTGCCCCGGGCTGCAGCGACCTGCCCCCGGCGTTCAGCCGCCCGCCCGGTATGCGGTGGGCGGCTCGCCGTAGGCAGCCCGGAAGATCCTGCTGAAGTGCGCCGAGTCGGTGAACCCCCAGCGCGAGGCGATCGCGGTGACCGGGCGGTCTCCGAGCACGGGATCGCGCAGGTCCCGGCGGCAGCGCTCGAGCCGGCGCCCGCGGATCGATGCGGAGACGGTGGTGCCGTGATCGCGGAAGAGGTCGTGGAGGTGCCGCGTCGAGATGTAGTGCGCCGCGGCGATGGACCCGGGCGAGAGTCCGGTGTCGCCCAGATGCGCCTCGATGAAGTCGTGGATCCGGGCCAGGAGCACTTGGTGTGGGTCACGGGAGACGGCGGAGTGCGCGTCGAGCTCGCCGTTGAAGAGCGTCGTGACAAGGTCGAGCGCATTGTGGACGAGCCTCGTCCCGTTCGGTCCCGCGACCGCTCCGAGGTTCTCGGACAGTCGCACGAGGAATGGCGCGACGAGCGCGCCGAGGCCGTGCTCCCCGCTCATCGCCGTGGCCGTGATCTGGGACATCGCGTCGGGCGGGAGGTCGAGCGCCGCGTGCGGGAACATGAGCACGAGCGAGCGGAAGTCGCCGTCGAACGCGAGCGTGTAGGGCCGGTCCGTCGAGTACACGGCGAGGGTGCCGGGCTCCAGGACGGCCTCCCGCCCGTCCTGGAGCAGCAGCCCGGTGCCCGCGAGCTGGATGCTGAGCTTGAAGTACCTGCGGTCCGCTGCCGCGATGAGCTCGGGAGTTCGCGTGACGGCGTGGCTGCTCGCGGCGACCTCGATCATGCTCAGGTCCTCGTGGCTGATGTGCCTCCCGCGCATCCTCCCCCGGAAGGGGCCGCGGCGGTCCGCCTCGACGGCGAGGGGCACGAACGCCCCGGAGACGGCGCGGCGCCACGAATCGAAGTCGTGGGCGAGAGCCACCTCGAGCCCTTCGTCGCCCTGCGGGACAGGGGCGACTGCGGGGGCGCTCACGCCGCGCCCGCCGCGGACTCTGTGCGGGCCTGCGTGCGGGCGTCTCCGAGGATGCCGTCGAGGAGGCAGTCGAGCTGTTCGACGAGCTGGCCGGGGGAGTGGTGCGCAGGGGAGAGCGTGGCGGTGATCTGCGCGCCGAGGACGAGGTCCATGATCGCCCCCACCCGTACGTCCGGGCCTTCGGCGGCGTGCTCGTCGGGAGAGGCCTGCTCGTGCTCCTCGTCGCGCAGGAATCCGGCCATGGAAGCGCGCCAGAGCTCCATCGAGCGCTCGTGCAGCGCGGCCTTGGCCGGGTCGCGCAGGGCCTTCTGCCAGAACGCGATCGCGACGCGGGCCTCGGCCAGCCTGTCTTCGTCGAGCGGGAGGATCTCGTGGCAGTAGGCGCGGAGTGCGGCCCGGCCGGACAGGCCCGCAGTCGCGGACTCCATCCGCCGGTTCGTCTGGGCGAAGACGTGCTCGAAGGCGAAGTCGAGGAGCCTGTCCTTCGAGGCGAAGTAGGGCTTGAGGGCGCCGTTGGCGAAGCCGGCCTCGGCAGCGATGTCGCGCATCGTCGCGGCGTCCAGGCCCCGCTCGGCGATGACCCGCCACGTCGCGTCGACGAGCTCGAGCCGCCGCTGGTCATGGTCCACGATCTTCGGCATCGCCAACCCTCCGATCTTTTTTCTACAGCCGTTGTGATTCAGCTTACAGAGCGTTATTGTCTACGTCCATAGAAAAAAACCGCCGACCCGGGAGGGCCCGATGACCACCGACACCGCGACGCACCCACACCCCTGCCACGCCTCGCCCGAGGCGCTGTCCACGCCGAGGCGCCAGTACGCCCTCGCGACGCCCGAGGAGATCGCCGCCGTCCGGGGGATCCTCGAGGCTGCCGGGCTGTGGCGCGAGACCACGCGTGTGGCCTACCTCGGCCTCGTCGAACCCGCCCGCGGCTCTGTGCCTGGGGGAGGGCCCGGGGGAGCGGCCGGCGTCGACCGCCGGTTCCGCGCCTTCCTGCACGACGTCGGCGGCGCCCCCCCGCACGACGTGACGGTCTCGGTGACGCGCGGCCAGGTCGACGACGACACCGAGCTGGACACGGCCGTCACCGGCGAGCTCCCCGTCCTCGAGGAGGAGTTCGAGGCGGTCGAGGAGATCCTGGGCGCCGACGCGCGCTGGCTCAAGGCGCTCGCGGACCGGGGCCTCGACCCCGCGACCGTCCGCGTCGCGCCGCTCTCCGCCGGGGTGTTCGAGTACCCCGAGGAGAAGGGCAGGCGCATCCTGCGCGGGCTCGCCTTCGTGCAGGAGCACCCCACGGACAGCCCTTGGGCGCACCCTGTGGACGGGCTCGTGGCCTACATCGACACCGTCAACCGCGCCGTGGACCAGGTCCTGGACTTCGGACCGGTCCCCGTCCCCGCCGAGCACGGCAACTTCACCGACCCCGAGCTCACGGGCCCCGTCCGCACGACCCAGAGGCCCATCGAGATCACCCAGCCCGAGGGGCCCAGCTTCACCGTCACGGGCGGCAACCACGTCGAGTGGGAGCGCTGGAGCCTGGACGTCGGCTTCGACGTGCGCGAGGGGCTCGTGCTGCACAACATCTCCTTCGACGATGCTGCCGCAGGCAGCAGGAACACAGCGGATCCGGGCGGCCGCACCGAGACGCGCCGCCGCCGGATCCTCGACCGCGCGTCGATCGCCGAGATGGTCGTCCCGTACGGCGACCCCTCTCCGGTGCGCTCGTGGCAGAACTACTTCGACACGGGCGAGTACCTCGTGGGCCAGTACGCCAACTCCCTCGAGCTCGGCTGCGACTGCCTCGGCGAGATCACCTACCTGAGCCCCGTCGTCTCGGACGCGTTCGGCAACCCGCGCGAGATCCGCAACGGCATCTGCATGCACGAGGAGGACGCCTCGATCCTCGCGAAGCACTCGGACCTGTGGACCGGGGTCAACTACGTCCGGCGCAACCGCCGCCTGGTCATCAGCTTCTTCACGACGATCGGCAACTACGACTACGGCTTCTACTGGTACCTCTACCTCGACGGCACGATCGAGTTCGAGGCCAAGGCCACGGGCGTCGTCTTCACGAGCGCCCAGCCCGAGGGCGACTACCAGTACTCCTCGGAGATGGCACCGGGACTCGGCGCGCCGTTCCACCAGCACCTCTTCAGCGCGCGCCTGGACTTCGCGCTCGACGGCGGGCCGAACCGGATCGAGGAGGAGGACGCCGTGCGCGTGCCGATCGGCCCGGGCAACGAGCGCGGCAACGCCTTCACCCGCCGGCGCACCCTCGTGGCCCGCGAGTCCGAGGCGGCGCGCGAGAACGACATGGCCGCGGGCCGGAGCTGGATCGTGAGCAACCCGACCTCGCTCAACCGCCTCGGCGAGCCGGTCGGGTACAAGATCCACCCGCAGGGCCACCCCACCCTTTTGGCCGACCCGTCGTCGTCGGTCGCGGCCCGCGCCGCCTTCGCGACCAAGGCGCTCTGGGTGACCCAGTACGACCCGGCCGAGCGCTACCCGACCGGCGACTTCGTCAACCAGCACGCCGGCGGGGCCGGCCTGCCCGCCTACCAGGCCCAGGACCGCGACCTCGACGGCACAGACCTCGTCGTGTGGCACACGTTCGGCCTCACGCACTTCCCACGCCCCGAGGACTGGCCGATCATGCCGGTGGACCACGTGGGCTTCAAGATCCGCCCCGAGGGCTTCTTCGACCGCAGCCCCGTCCTCGACGTCCCGGCGCCCGCCACGGGCGGGGGGCACTGCCACACGTAGCCCCGTCTGGCGGTGCCCGGAGGGCGCACCCGCGCGAAACGCTGCTCCCTGCCGGACAAGCAGCGTTCACTGTGGGACAAGCCACAGCGCCGGCGGCCGGAGCACGATGGTGCTGCGGCCGCCGCACCCCGGCAGGCCGGCAGGCACCGTTCCCCTTCCCCAACCCCGTTCCCCCACCCCGAACGCCCGTTCCCAACCCCCTGGAGGACCCATGGGCACCTCGACGAGCTCCCCCCGGGCGCTGCAGGATCGACCTGTGGCACCATCGCCAGCACGCCGTCTCGGAGTGGCGTCCGTGACCCTCATGATCATCGCCGCCTCGGCGCCCCTCACCGTGCTGGCCGGCGGCGTCACGACGACGTACGCCGTCACCGGCCTGCTCGGCGTGCCGCTCTCGTACCTCGTCCTCGGCGCCATCCTGGCCGTGTTCGCGGTGGGCTATGCCGCGATGAGCCGGCACGTGACCAACGCCGGCGCGTTCTACGCGTACGCCGCCCAGGGCATCTCCCGCCCGGTGGGCGTCGGCGTCGCCCTCGTGGCGCTCACGGCGTACAACCTCATGCAGGTGGGCATCTACGGCGTCTTCGGGTTCACGGTGTCCTCGCTCCTGGCCGAGCGGTTCGGGCTGGACGTCCCGTGGTGGGCGGCGGTGCTCGCATGCATCGCCGTCGTGGCCGTGCTCGGGGTGAACCGGGTGGACCTCTCCGCGAGGGTCCTCGGCATCCTCGTCGCGCTCGAGTTCCTCGTGGTGATCGTCTACGACATCTCGGCGTTCGCGCTCGCCCCCGAGGGCATCCCGGCCGAGCCGCTGTCCCCCTCCAGCCTGTTCGTCCCCGGCGTCGGCGCGGTCCTCTCCTTCGGCGTCGCGGCGTTCATGGGCTTCGAGTCCGCCGCGATCTACGGCGAGGAGGCGCGGAACCCGGCGCGCACCATTCCGCGGGCCACCTTCTGTGCGGTGGGCATCATCGCCGTCTTCTACGCGGTGTCCGCGTGGGCCATGTCCGCCGGGGTGGGGACGTCCCAGCTCGCGGCCGTGGCGGGCGAGCAGGGCCCGGGCCTCGTGTTCTCGTTCCTGGGCGGCCACTTCGGCGTGATCGCCGCGGACATCGCCCAGCTGCTGTTCGTCACGAGCATCTTCGCGGCGCTCGTGAGCTTCCACAACGCCGTGGCCCGCTACGGCTTCTCGCTCGGACGCGAGCGCGTCCTGCCGGCCTGGCTCGAGGCCACGACCCGGCACGGGGCGCCCAAGGCGGGCTCGCTCGTGCAGACCGGGATCGCGGTGGCCGTGACGGCCGGCTTCGCGATCGCGGGCACCGGCTCCGAGCTCGGCCCGCTGTACCCGGTCCTGACGTTGTTCACGTGGCTCACGAACGCCGGTGCCATGGGCCTCGTGCTCCTCATGGCGGTCGTCTCCCTCGCCGTGGTCGGCTTCTTCCGCCGCCGTCCCGAGCTCGCGCCCGGCCCGTGGGCCGCGCGCGTCGCCCCTGCGGTCGGGGCCGTCGCGCTCGCCGTCGTGTTCGCCCTCATCGCCGCCAACTTCGACCTCCTCCTGGGCCTCACCGAGCCGAGCCCGCTCAGCTGGGTCCTCCCGGCGATCGTCGTGGTCCCCGGAGTCCTCGGCATCCTGTGGGCACTCCGCCTGCGCCGCACCGCGCCCGAGGTGTACGCCCGGATCGGCCACGGTCAGGAGGGCGCCGCCCACCGGCTCGGCGAGGAGGCCTGAGGCCCCAGGCTCCCAGCGCACTCCCGGCTCCCAGCGCACTCCCGGCCCCCGGGGCGCTTCCGGCCCCCGGGGCGCTTCCGGCCTCCGTGGCACTTCCCGCGCGCGCCACTGCACACGACGCCGGGCCCCCTCGAGCAGCGAGGCGGGCCCGGCGTCTTGCGCTGTCCCCCAGGGCGCGCGCGGGCGGATTCCGGGGATGCACACTGGGGTAGGGGAGGTGCCATGGCGAAGGACGACGACGAACGGCGCCGCAGGCTCGAGCGCGCGGCCTCGCTGCGGGCCGCCGGGGCGCCGCTGCGCCCGGAGGAGGCCGCGGAGCTCGAACGCGAGGACGAGCTCAACGCCAGGCGCCGGGAGGTGGACCCGGTCCGCCGCGCCGACTACCTCATCCGGGACGCGATGGCCCGCGGCGACTTCGACAACCTCTCCTACGCGGGCAAGCCCATTCCGGGCCTGGAGAACGTGAACGACCCGGACTGGTGGATCAAGGGGCTGATCGAGCGCGAGCAGCTCACGGGGATCGGTCCCGAGGCGCTCGTGCTGCGGACCGAGGACGCCCGGATGGAGGCCACGCTGGACGCCCTCCACACCGAACTGCAGGTCCGCGAGGCGCTCGAGGCGTTCAACCGGCGGGTCATCGAGGCCCGCCGCCAGCTCCTGGGCGGGCCGCCCGTGGTCACGAGGCTGCGCGACGTCGAGGAGGAGGTGCGCGCCTGGCGGGCGCGCCGAGCGGCGCGGGAGGCTGCCGCCGCCGCAGCGGAGGACGACGACGAGGCCGCCGCCCGCGAGGGGCGGCGGCCGTGGTGGCGCCTGGGTGGGAGACGCCGTCGCCGGCGTCAGTAGCTGGCCGGCCGCCCGCCGTCGTCCGCGCCGTCGTCTGCGGAGCGCGGAGGCGCCGTGAAGCGCGACGCGAGCTCCTCGCTGGACCGGGCGAGGATCGCGACGTCCGCGCCCACGAGCACGAAGCGGGCACCGCACTCCAGATAGTGCCGTGCGGTCGCCTCGACGAACGCGTTGACGCCGGCAGGCTTCCCTGCCGCGCGCGCGGCCTCGAGGCAGCGTTCGACGGCGGCGCGCACCTGGGGGTGCTCCTGCTGGCCCAGCAGGCCCATGGACGCGGCGAGGTCGGAGGGGCCGACGAAGATCCCGTCGACGCCGTCGACCGCGAGGATGTCCTCGACGTTCGCCACGGCCTCGGCCGTCTCGATCTGGACCATGAGCGAGATCGTCTCGTCGGCCCGCGCGAGGTAGTCGGGGATCCGGTTCCACCGCGCGGCGCGGGCCAGGGCCGAGCCGACGCCACGCACCCCGTGCGGCGGGTACCGGACGGCGGCGACGGCCGCCCGGGCCTGGTCGGCGTCGTTGACCATGGGGATGAGCAGGTTCTGCGCCCCGAGGTCGAGGTACTGCTTGATGAGCACGGTGTCGTTCCACGGCAGGCGCACGACAGGCAGGACGTCGTAGCCGTGGACCGCCTGCAGCTGGGCGAGGACCGACTCGAGCGAGTTCGGGCTGTGCTCGGCGTCGATGAGCAGCCAGTGCGCCCCCGATCCAGCCATGATCTCGGCAACGAGCGGGCTGCCGGAGCACACCCACAGGCCGATCCGCGGGCCCCCGCCCTCCTCGGGAGCGCGGGCCGCGGCCTCGGCGAGGGAGTGCCGGAAGGTCTTCTCAGGCTCTAGACGAAACGGCATGTCACCGTCCCCAGGTGCCCGTAGTCCGCGTACACCGTGTCCCCCTCGTAGACCCACATGGGCCGCGTGAACGACCCGGCGAGGACGAGGTCCCCTGCGCGCAGCTCCTGCCCGTGCTGGGCGAGCTTGTCGGCGAGCCACGCGACGCCGGACGCCGGGTGGTTGAGGACGCCCGCGGCCACGCCGGTCTCGATGATCTCCTGGTTGCGGTACAGGAGGGAGGAGACCCAGCGGAGGTCGACATCGTGCGGACGCACCGGGCGCCCGCCGACGACCATGGCCCCCATCGCGGCGTTGTCCGAGATGGTGTCCACGATCGTGCGGCCCTCCATCTCGATCCGCGAGTCGAGGATCTCGAGGGCCGGGACCACGTACTCGGTGGCGTCGAGGACGTCGAAGAGCGTGACCCCCCGTCCGGGGAGAGCTTGCCCCTTGAGGTCACGGTTCAGCCGGAACGCGAGCTCCACCTCGATGCGCGGGTGCGTGTAGCGCTTCCACTCGACCGTGGCGCCGTTCTCGAGCACCATGTCGTCGAAGATGACGCCGTAGTCCGGCTCGGTGATGCCCGTCGCCGCCTGCATGGCCTTGGACGTCAGGCCGATCTTGCGCCCGACCACGCGCCGGCCCTGGGCCTCGAGCCGCGAGGCCCAGAGCTTCTGCACGGCGTACGAGTCCTCGATGTCCATGCCCTCATAGCGGTCGTGGAGGAGCGGAACGGGCGTGCGCGTCCGCCCCGCCTCCACGAGCTCGTCGGCGATGGCCGCGATGGTCTGCTCGTCGAGCATGGGGCTAGACCTGGCTTCCGAGCTTGAAGCCCTTGGACGCCTCGCCGTGGTACGAGCCGGACTCGTCCCCGGCGCGGGTGTAGGAGAAGCCGTCGGCGCCGATGGTCACGGCCATCTCGGACTTGTCCTCGCGCTTGAGGACCTCCTGCGGGTTGCCGTCGAGGTCGAGGACGAGCGAGGCCTCGGTGTACCAGCTCGGCACGACCGGGTTGCCCCACCAGTCGCGCCGCTGGTTGTCGTGGACGTCCCACGTGATCGTGGGGTTGTCCGGGTCGCCGGTGTAGTAGTCCTGCGTGTAGATCTCCACGCGGTGGCCGTCCGGGTCGAGGATGTAGAGGTAGAAGGCGTTCGAGACGCCATGGCGGCCGGGGCCGCGCTCGATCCGGTCGGACATGCGCAGGGCGCCCATCTTGTCGCAGATCTGGATGATGTTGTGCTTCTCGTGCGTGGAGAAGGCGATGTGGTGCAGGCGGGGGCCGTCGCCTCCGGTCAGGGCCGTGTCGTGGACCGTGCTCTTGCGGTGCAGCCACGCCGCGTAGGTGGTGCCCTCGGAGTCCTTGATGTCCTCGGAGACCCGGAAGCCGAGGCCCTCGAGGTAGGCGCGGCCGCGCGGGACGTCCGGGGTGACCTGGTTGAAGTGGTCGAGGCGCACGAGCTCGCCGGCGGAGTAGAGGTCGTAGCGCATGTGCAGGCGCTCGACGTGCTCGACGTCGTAGAAGAACTCGTACGGGAAGCCCAGCGGGTCCTCGACGCGCACCGAGTCGCCGATGCCGCGGACGAAGCCGTCCCTGCGGCGCTCCGTGCGGCAGCCGAGCTCCTGGAAGTAGGCCTCCGCCCTGTCGACGTCCTCGGGGGTGCGCACGCGGAACGCGAACGCGGCGGCCGCGGCGACCGGGCCCTTGCGCAGCACGAGGTTGTGGTGGATGAACTCCTCGAAGGAGCGCAGGTAGATCGCCTCGTCGTCCTCATAGGTCACGTGCAGGCCGAGCAGGCCCACGTAGAAGTCGCGGGACTTCTCCAAGTCCGTGACGACGAGGTCGAGGTAGGCGCAGCGGACGATGTCCGGGGCTGGGACGGACGGGGTGGGGACGGACGGGTGGGGGAGCTGGGCGTTGGCGCTCATCGGGATCTCTTCCTCGAGATGGGAGATGGGTGGACGGTCTACTGGTCGTTGGTGGAGGAGGCTGCGACGACGTCGGCGGCCACCGGGGCGGCGCCGAACTTGGGGGTGTGGACATCGCCGAGGGTGATGTGCACGGCCTGCTGGTCGGTGTAGAAGTCGATCGAGCGGTAGCCGCCCTCGTGGCCGAGGCCCGAGGCCTTCACTCCGCCGAACGGCGAGCGCAGGTCGCGGACGTTGTGCGAGTTGAGCCAGACCATGCCGGCCTCGACCGACTGTGCGAAGTTGTGGGCGCGCTTGAGGTCGTTGGTCCAGATGTAGGCGGCGAGGCCGTACTTCGTATTGTTGGCCAGGGAGAGCGCCTCCTCGTCCGAGTCGAACGGGGTGATGGCAACGACCGGGCCGAAGATCTCCTCCTGGAAGATCCGGGCGTCCGGCTTGACGCCAGCGAACACCGTCGGGGCGACATAGGAGCCGTTCTCCTGGCCCTCGGGCAGGTTCTCCGGGCGGCCGCCGCCCGCGAGGAGGCGGCCCTCCTCCTTGCCGATCTCGACGTAGCCCATGACCTTCGCGTAGTGCTCGGGGTGCACGAGGGCGCCGACCTGGGTCTTCGGGTCGTGCGGGTCCCCGACCACGATGTTCTTGGCGCGCGCGGCGTAGCGCTCGGTGAACTCGTCGTAGATGCTCCGCTCGACGAGGATCCGCGAACCGGCGGTGCAGCGCTCGCCGTTGAGGGAGAAGACGCCGAAGAGGGTCGAGTCGATCGCGGCGTCGAGGTCGGCGTCGGCGAAGACGACGGCGGGGGACTTGCCGCCGAGCTCCATCGACATGCCCTTGAGGTGCTCGGCGCAGTTGCGGAAGATCGTCTGGCCCGTCGAGGACTCGCCCGTGAAGGAGATGAGGGGGACGTCCGGGTGCTTCACGAGCGCGTCGCCCGCGGACTCGCCGAAGCCGTTGACGAGGTTGAACACGCCGTCCGGGAGGCCGGCGTCCTTGAAGATCTGCGCCCACAGGGAAGCCGAGAGGGGCGTGAACTCGGCCGGCTTGAGCACCACGGTGCAGCCGGAGGCGATCGAGGGGGCGAGCTTCCAGGACTCGAGCATGAACGGCGTGTTCCACGGCGTGATGAGGCCCGCGACGCCGATCGGCTTGCGGTTGACGTAGTTCAGCTGCGAGCCGGGCACCTTGAGGGCCGTGTCGTGCTGCGCGACGATGAGGTCCGCGAAGAAGCGGAAGTTCTCAGCCGCGCGCTGGGCCTGGCCGCGGGCCTGGGTGATGGGCAGGCCCGTGTCGAAGGTCTCCATCTCGGCGAGGCGGTCCTCCTGCGCGACGACGGCGTCGGCGATCGCGTAGAGGACCTTCGCGCGCTCGCGGGCCTTCATGCGGGGCCATGGTCCGTTGACGAACGCCTCGCGGGCGGCGGCGACCGCGGCGTCGATGTCGGCCTTCTGGCCCGAGGCGGCGGTCGCGTACGGGGTGTTGGTGACCGGGTCGAGGACCTCGAAGGTCTCGCCGCCGATCGAGTCGACGAACTTCCCGCCGATGTAGTGCTGGAGATGGGTCGGAAGGTTCTCCGGGACGAAGTGCTTGGCCATGGGTTCGCTCCTCTGCGCAGCGGTGGTGGTCAGGATGGTGGTCAGGGCATCGGTCGGCTGCGATGATGCCGACGGTGGTGGCTAGAGGGTCGGGAAGCCCGGATTCTCGCCGGTGTGGGCGAGGTAGGCGTCGAGCGTGGCGGACCGGTGGCGCCGGGCGACGAGCTCGACCTCGGAGGTGGGGGCGCCGCGTTCGATCAGGTCCAGGAGCTGCTCGTGCTCCTCGATCGACTGGGCGGCGCGCTCCGGGACGTAGCTGAAGGTGGAGCCCCGCAGGGCCTTGAGGCGGTTCCAGCCGCGGTGGACGAGTTCCAGGATGTGCGGGTTCGGGCAGCGCTCGAACAGCACGGAGTGGAACTCGCGGTTGAGCGCGGTGAACCCCACGGGGTCGAAGTGCAGCGGGTCAGGGTCGAGGAACGCCCGCATCCGCTCGTTCACGGCGCGGGCCGCGGCGATGTCCTCGGCCGTGACGGAGGGCGCGGAGAGGGCGGTGGCCGCGCCCTCGACGAGGCTGAGCGTCTGCATCGTGAACAGGTACTCGGTCGGGTCGATCCCAGCCACGGTGGCCCCCACGTTCTTCTCGAACGTCACGAGCCCCTCGGCCTCGAGCCGCCGCACGGCCTCGCGCACCGGCACCACCGAGACGTCGAGCTTCTCGGCCACCTGGGACAGGACGAGGCGCGCCCCCGGTGCGAGGTCCCCGCTGACGATCTGCTCGTGCAGCCACTCGTAGGCCTGCTCGGACTTGCTCGCGGTACTGGAACCCGGACTGGCCGGAGCACCGGCTGCCGGGGCGGCCGTCATTGCCGGGTCCTGTCCTGCTCGCGCTCGTACCGGGCCCGCCACTCCCGGTTCATCGGGAAGAGGCCGTCCACGGCGTGCCCCTCGGCGACCCGCTCCGCGACCCAGGCCTCCTCGCGCTCCTGGGCGACGGCGTCGTCCGCGACCTCCTCGGCGAGCGCCGCCGGGATGACGACGATCCCGTCCTCGTCTGCCACGATCACATCGCCCGGGACCACCGCGGCGCCGCCGCACGCCACCGTCTCGTCGACCGCCCACGGCACGTGCCTGCGCCCGAGGACCGCCGGGTGGGCCGTGGCACCCCACGCGGGGATGTCCATGCCCGAGACCGGTCCGAAGTCGCGGATCCCGCCGTCGGTGATGACCGCCGCCGCGCCGAGCACCTGCGCGCGGAGGGCGAGGACGTCCCCGAGCGTGCCGGACCCCTTCTCGCCGCGCGCGTCCATGACGAGGATGTCGCCCGGCCGCAGGGAGTCGACCGCGCGCTTCTGCGCGTTGTAGCCGCCCCCGAATTCCTTGAAGAGGTCCTCGCGCGCCGGGATGTAGCGCAGCGTGCGGGCCGTGCCGACGGCCTTGACGCCGGGCTTGGTGGGGATGAGCCCCTCGATGTGGCAGTTCTGCATGCCGCGCCGGCGCAGCTGGACGCTCAGGGTAGCGGTGCCCACGCTCCGGAGCTTCTCCGTGAGCTCCGGGGTGAGAGCGCTCGCCGGCCGCGTGTCCTCGGACGACGGCGTGGCCGCGCCTTCGCCGGGTCTCGCGCCGTCGCGTGCCTCCGCTCCCGGCTGGATCCCCGCCGCCTCGGGAGAGCCCCACGCGTCGATCCGGTCGGCGTCGGTGAGGCGGGGGAGGGCACCGTAGGGGGCGAGCTCGAGGCCGGAGTCGACCACGCGGTTGCTGAGGCGCCCGGTGGTGAGGTGCCCGCCGTCGAGCGTGGCGCCGTCGACCTCCACCTCGACGAGGTCGCCCGGGCGGGCCACCGTGGCGCCCGCCGGGGTGCCCGTGAGGATGATGTCCCCGGGTTCGAGCGTCATGAGGCGGGAGAGGTCCGCCACGAGCTGGGCGAAGGGGAAGAGGAGGGTGGAGGTCGAGTCCTCCTGGGCGGGCTCGCCGTTGATCCACATGCGCACGCGCAGCGCGTGCGGGTCGAGCTCCTGCGCGGGCAGGAGCACCGGCCCGATCGGGGCGATCCCGTCCACGCCCTTCGAGCGGAGGTTGGAGCCCTTGTCCGGCCAGCGGAGGTCCGCGAGCCCGGCGTCGTTCGCCGCGGTGACCGCGCCCACGTGGGCCCAGGCGTCCTCAGGGGACACGTTGCGCGTCCTGGCGCCGATCACGAGGGCGACCTCGCCCTCCACGGTGACCAGCTCCACGCCGTTCGGGCGTCCGAGCTCGGCGCCGTGGAGCGCGAGCGACGTGGCGGGCTTGAGGAAGTAGGACGGTACAGCGGGGGTGCGGCCCCGCTGGGCGGCGCGGCTGGGGTAGTTGAGGTGGACGGCGATGACCTTGCCTGCGGCGTCCAGGTGTTCCTGCGCGAGGTGCTCCACGGAGGCCTCTCCTTCGAGTCGCGGATCGTATACGAAAATCGTATACGACGTCCGGCCGTGGCTCAAGGGGCAGGGTGGCGCGCACCATGGAGGTGGCACGGGAGGTGACAGAACCTGCTCAGCCAGGAGGCGCTCATGAGGATCGGCCTGATGGGGGACGTGATGCTCGGCCGCCTCGTCAACGAGCGGCTGCGCCGCGAGGGCCCGGCGTACGTGTGGGGCGATCTCCTTCCGGTCCTCGCCGGGACGGACGTGCGCTTTGCGAACCTCGAGTGCGTCCTCGCGGACGGGGGCAGCCCGTGGCCGGGCAAGACCTTCCATTTCCGCTCCGACAGCGCGAACGTCGCGTGCCTCGAGGCGGCGGGCGTCACGGTCGTCTCGCTCGCCAACAACCACACCCTCGACTACGGCCTCGACGCCTTCGCCGGCATGCTCCCGCTCCTCGACACCCACGGCATCCTGCACGCCGGGGCCGGCAGGGATTCCGCGGCGGCCCGGGAGCCCGCCGTCGTGCATGCCGGGGGCACCGAGGTGGGCGTGCTGGCCTTCACCGACAACGAGCCCGGGTGGGCGGCCGGCCCCGCATCGCCCGGGGTCTTCCACGTGCCCACCGATCCGTCCGACCCCCGCACCCGCGGCCTCGTCGACCTCGTGCGCCGTGTCCGGGCCGGCGTCGGCTTCCTCCTGGTCTCGGCGCACTGGGGGCCCAACTGGGGCAGGGCGGTGCCGCCGGACCACGTGGCCCTCGCCCATGCGCTCGTCGACGCCGGGGCAGACGCCGTGTTCGGCCACTCCGCCCACATCTTCCGGGGCGTGGAGGTGTACCGGGGCAGGCCGATCGTCTACAGCGCCGGCGACTTCATCGACGACTACGCCGTGGACCCCACGGAGCGCAACGACCAGTCGTTCCTCTTCCTGCTCGACGTGCACGACGGCGCGCCCGCCCTCCTGCGCCTGGTCCCCACGGAGATCGTGGACTTCCAGGCGCGCAGGGCGGGCGCGGAGGCCCCGGCGATCGCGCGGCGCATGCAGCAGCGCTCCGCCGCCCTGGGCACGGAGGCACACTGGCTCGACGAGGAGGGGTGCCTCGAGATCCGCTGCAACGGCCGCGGCTAACGGGAAGGCATTTCGGGTACGGATCTCGACGCGGAAAGGGGCTTCGGGTGCACAGTTGCGGCACCTCGGTGTACCCGGAACGCGCATTCGGCGACGACATCCGTACCCGAAACGAAACGGGTGTGTTCCGTTTCAGCCGGCCAGGAACTCGATCGCCGCGTGCTTGAACGCCCTCGCCGTGACGGCGTTGACGTGGTTGCGGCCGGGGAGGACCACGACCTCGGAACTGCCGAGCAGTTCCTCGAGCGCCTCGAGGGTGTGGAGGCGCTCGTCCTTCTCGCCCGTGACGATGAGCACCGGCTGGTGCGGCACGGCCTCGGCCGGGACGAACGGCTCCTCCTTGACCGCCTCGACGAGGGCCAGGAGTGCGTACATGTCCGAGCCCGGCGAGGCCTGCGCCATCGCGACGAGCCGCGCCGTTGACTCGTCCGCGATCGGGCTGCCGTCCGCGAGGAACCGCTGCGCGGCCGCGAGGTCGAACTCTGCGAGCGGGTCGCTGCTGCTCGGGCCGCCGAGCACGAGCCGCCGCACGAGCGCTGGCTGCGTGGCGGCGAACTCCCACGCGAGGCGGGAACCGAGGGAGTAGCCGATGACGTCCAGGCCGCTCTCGGGGTGGCCCTCCGCGATCGGCCGGGCGCCGGCGTCGGACGCGATCTGCAGGAGGTCAGCCCGGATCCTGCTCGGCGTGTACGAGTCCACGTCCTCCGGGGCTGTGCTGCCCCCGTGGCCGGGCAGGTCCACCGCGACCACGCGCCGGCCGGCCGCGGTCAGGGCCTGGATCCAGCCGCTCTGGCGCCAGTTGAGCTCCACGGAGGAGGCGAACCCGTGCACGAGCAGGACCGGCGGGAGCGCCACAGGCTCCTCGGGCTCCGCGATGACCACGTTGAGCCCGGGGTCCGTGCCCTCGACAGTGTGCGCGCTCGATCCCGCGTGACGCCCGGCCACGGCCATCAGTCCTCGTCCAGGTTCGCGCTCAGCCGGACCCGGCGCTTGGGCGCCGACTCTGCGGGGACGGTGCCGACGATCCCGGCGGTGTCATCCGCGACCTCGAAGACGATGAGGGGCTCGCCGACCTTGATGACCTCGCCCGGGGCGCCGTAGACCTTCTTGACCGTTCCCGCCTGGGGCGAGGGCAGCTCGAGCGCGGACTTCGTCGTCTCGACCTCGACGAGCGGCTGGTTGCGCTCCACGTGGTCGCCTTCGGAGACGAGCCACTCGAGGACGGTGGCCTCGATGAGGCCCTCGCCGAGATCGGGGAGGGGGAAGGGGATCTCAGCCACGCTTGTACTCCAATACTCGCTGGATGCCGAAGAGGATGCGGTCGATGTTCGGGATGTACTCGTCTTCCAGGTCGCCTGAGGGATACGGTACGTCGAACCCGGTGACCCGCTCAACGGGCGCCCGGAGCATTCCGAAGCACGCCTGCGTGATCCGCTGTGCGACCTCCGCGCCGAGGCCCGCCGTGAGCGGCGCCTCGTGGACGACGACGGCGCGGCGCGTCTTCGCGACCGACGCCGCGAGCGTCTCGGTGTCGATCGGCTTGAGCCAGCGCAGGTCCACGACCTCCACGTCGATCCCGTCCTCGGCCGCCAGCTCTGCGACCTGGAGGCAGCGGGCCACCATGGCGCCCCACGCGACAAGAGTGAGGTGCCTGCCCTCGCGGGCGACGCGCGCCCCGCTGGCCTTGCCCGCGTCCGGCGACGCCCCGCCGTCGTGCGCGCTGGTGCGAGCGGGCGCCCCTGCCCCCTGCGCCCTTGCACCGTGCGCCTCCGTGATCACAGTGCCCTTCTGCCAGTAGCGGGACTTGGGCTCCATGAAGATCACCGGGTCGTCGGAGCGGACGGCGGCCTTGAGCAGCGTGTAGCCCTGCTGCGGGTCCGCCGGGCACACCACCTTGAGGCCGGGCACGTGCGCGAACACGGACTCGAGGCTCTCGCCGTGGTGCTCGGGGGCGCGGATGCCGCCGAAGCTCGGCACGCGCAGCGTCACGGGCATCCTGAGGGTGCCGCGCGAGCGGTAGTGCATCCGGCCGAGCTGCGTGACGATCTGGTTCATGGCCGGGTAGGCGAACCCATCGAACTGGACCTCGGGGACCGGGCGGAAGCCGGCCATCGCGAGGCCGATCGACATGCCGAGGATCCCCGACTCTGCCAGTGGCGTGTCGAACACCCGGTCGTCGCCGTGGGCCGCCGCGAGGCCGTTCGTGACGCGGAAGACGCCGCCGAGCGTGCCCACGTCCTCGCCGAACGCGAGCACGTCCGGGTCCTCGGCGAGCAGCTCGGACAGGGCCAGGTTGAGCGCCTGCTGCAGCGACAGCTCACGCGCGGCAGCCGTTGCGGGGCCGGTCTGCCCAGTGGCGCCGGTCTGCCCAGTGGTGGAGAGCACCTCAGGCATGCTCGGACTCCTCTCGCCAGGTGGTCTTCTGTCGCGCGAGCTCGTCGGTGGGCTCGGCGAAGGTGAGGTCGAACATCTCCGCGCCGGGGCGGGGTCCCAGGGCCAGAAGCCCGGCCCGGACGGTCTCAGCGGCGTCGGCGGCCTCGGTGCGGCAGGCCGCGAAGAAGGCATCGTCCGCGGCGCCGGTCCCCACGAGCGCCTCGCGGAGGCGCTCGATCGGGTCGGCGCCCGCATCCTCGCGCTCGTCGTCGAGCGTGCGGTAGCGGCCCGGATCGTCCGCAGTGGAGTGCGGCCCGCGGCGGTAGGTCATGGCCTCGACGATCACGGGGCCGCGGCCGGCGCGCGCGTGCTCGAGCGCCTGGCGCATGGCACGCACGACGGCGACGGCGTCGTTCCCGTCGACGCGCATCGCGGGCATGCCGTACCCGGCACCGCGGGCGGCCACGCTGCCGCCGGCCACCTGGCGCTCGGTGGGGACCGAGATGGCCCAGCCGTTGTTCTGCACGAAGAAGACGACCGGCGCGGCGTAGACGGCCGCGAAGTTCATGGCCTCGTGGACATCGCCCTGGCTCGAGGCGCCATCGCCGAGGTACGCGATGGCAACCCCGAGGCCGCCCTCGGGGGCCTGTCCGGGGACTGCACCCGTCTGGCCTGCCCGGAGCCGCTGGCCGTGGGCCCAGCCGACAGCGTGCAGCACTGAGCCTGCCACCACGGCCTGGATGGGAGCGAACCGGTGCTTGGCCGCATCCCACAGCCCGCCGTGCCAGGTGGCCAGGTGGGTCGACATGTACTCGACCATGTCCACGCCGATGGTCTGGGCCACGCCCAGCTCCCGGTAGGTGGGGAAGAGGAAGTCGCGCTCGCGGTCCACGCCGAACGCCGAGCCCACCTGCGCGGCCTCCTGTCCGAGCTGCGGCGCGTAGGCCGGCAGGATGCCCTGGCGCTGCCACGCGATCGCGGCCTCGTCGAGCGTGCGGACGGCAACCATGAGCCGGTACATCTCGCGCAGTTCGGCGTCCGCGACCGGCTGCGCTGCCGGCAGTTCGGGAACGGGCCGAGCAGGGGACCCAGCGGTGCCCGCACGCCCGAGTGATGTCAGAGTCTGCATCCCTCGACCGTAGGACCGGGTGACAGGCTGTTCAAGGTACTCAGTTTCGAGTGGACAATTTGTCACACCGAGGCAGATTGTGGGCTGAGTCACGGTACATCCTGTCCAGTGCGCCCGAGACCCGCGTTCCGAGCAGCCCCAGCCGGGACCTCCCCGCGCGAGGCATGGCGCGGGGATGCAGAGCGCCCCGGCGCCGGTCCCCCCAGGCGGGGGGAGCGGGGCCGGGGCGCTGCCTGTCGTGTCCTGGGGCGCCGGTCAGGCCTTTGCGGCAACCGCCCGGCGTCGCATCCACGCGCCGGCCGCGATGGCGGCGACGAGCCCGAAGGTGCTCAGGATCTGGGCGCGGCTCTCCGCGCCGGAGAGCCCGACGGCGAAGATCGCGCCGAGGAGCACGATCCCGAAGGAGGTGATCCACGGGAAGCCGGCCATCCGAAGCGGGAGCTCGGTCCCCTCGGCGTCGGCGCGGCGGCGCAGCACGAGCTGGGACACGAGCGCGGATCCCCACACCACCAGGCAGGTCGAGCCCACGAAGTTCAGGAGCATCGGGAGGATCTTCTCCGGGAAGAGGAGCTCCAGCACCGTGGCTGCGAACCCGAAGGCCACCGAGGCGATGACGGCGATCGAGGGGACCTTGGACCCCGTGAGCGTCTTGAGGGCGCGGGGCGCCTCGTTGCGCTCGGCGAGCGAGAAGATCATGCGCGAGGCGCCGTACAGGTTCGCGTTGAGCGCTGAGAGCAGGGCGATGACGGCGACAAGCGTGATCGCGGCGCCGGCCCCGGGCATCCCGGCGGCTTCGAGGACCGCGGCGAACGGGCTCTTGAGGCCCTCGGACGTGTGCGGGAGGACTGCTGCGATGACGAAGATCGAACCGATGTAGAACACGAGGATGCGCCACACCACGGTGCGCACGGCCCGCGCGACGCTGCGCTCCGGGTCGCGGGTCTCGGCGGCCGCGACGGAGACGATCTCGGTGCCGCCGAAGGCGAAGACGACCACGAAGAGGCCCGTGGCCACGCCAGCCATGCCCTGAGGGGCGAAGTCGCCGAACGTTGCGAGGCCGGGCGATGCCACGCCCGGGAGCCAGCCGAACAGCAGCGCGGCGCCGATGATGAGGAACGCGATGATCGCGGCGACCTTGAGGAGCGCGAACCAGAACTCGAACTCTCCGAAGTTCTTCACGCCGGTCAGGTTGATGGCGGTGAAGACGCCCATGAAGACGAGCGCTGCGAGCCAGACCGGCAGGTCAGGGACGAGGGTGGCGAGGAGTCCGGCGGCTCCGAGGGCCTCGGCTGCGATCACCACGACGAGCTGGAGCCACCAGAGCCACCCGACGGTGGCGCCTGCCACGCCGCCGAGGGCCTTGCCGGTGTACACGGAGAACGCGCCGCTGTTCGGGTTCGCAGCGGCCATCTCGCCGAGGGCCCACATCACGATGATGATGAGCGTGCCCGCGACGAGGTAGGAGGCGAGGATGGCGGGGCCAGCGGCCTGGATCCCCGCTCCGGAGCCGAGGAAGAGCCCTGCGCCGATCGCGCTGCCGAGGCCCATCATGGTGAGCTGGCGTGGTGACATCGAGTGCCCGAGCCCCGCGGTCGCCTTCGGCTGCGTGGCGGACGTCCGTGCCGGCGACGTCGCTGTCGTGGGCCCGTCAGTGTGCATAGCTGTCATTTCCGTCTTTCGGATATGCGTGGGGCCGGGCGCGGTGTGTGCGCCTCGAGCCCGAGGACTCCCCGACGATACAGCCTTTCGTCAAGTCATGTGTGGTGGGCATCACGAGGCTAGGCATTGTGAGCAGTCAGGGCGGTGTCCAGCTGGAGTGGCTGGGCATTGTGCGCAGTTTAGGCGGAGGCGCTCGCCAATCTGTAGCATCTCCATCACGGGTGCAGGTGACGTGCGCCACGGCTGCGGGCGGCTCTCGGGGTCGCCGGGGAAAGGGGTGCGCGGATGAAGGTCGATCGGCTGGACGCGAGGATTGTCAGGCTGTTCACGGAGGAGCAGCGCATGTCCGTCCTCGAGGCCTCGCGCCTGCTCAAGGTGGCACGCGCCACCGTGCAGGCGCGACTCGACCGCATGCTCTCGAGCGGCGTCATCGGGCGCTGGGCGCCGCAGCCGGAGCCGCGGGCCTTCGGCTTTCCCGTCGTCGCCTACTGCTCGCTCACCATCCACCAGGACTTCGGCCACGACGTTGTCGCAGAGGCCCTTGCGCGCATCCCCGAGGTGCTCGAGGTCCACACCGTCTCGGGGGACAGCGACCTCATGGCCCGTGTCGCGGCTCGGTCCAATGCGGACCTGCAGAGGGTGCTCGACGCCGTCACGGCCACCAAGGCCGTGGTCCGCTCGTCTTCGGTGATCGTCCTCAACACCCACTTCGAGGGCCGCACGCTTCCTCTGCTCGAGGCCGCCGCCGGGGACTGACCCCCGAAGCCGGCGCTGAGGTCACATTGCCGCAGATTCGCGACAGCGCGTATCATGAGTTCTTGTCAATGTGACATTAACTGTCCCGACCTGACATCAACTGGCCCAATGCCGTCGGCGAGGAGGTGAGGCCCCGTGGTGCTCCCCGGTCTTCCCGCTGTGCCCGGGGCACGCGCTGTCCCCGGGGCGCGCGGCGTGCCGTCCGCACTCTCCCGCGGCGTGGCGAACGTGGCCGAGCGGGCCCAGCTGCCGCCCTCGCTCGCCATCTCCACCGTCATCTTCGCGCTCAGGCCCGGCCATGAGGGCTGCCCCACGCTCTGGATGCCGCTTGTGCGCCGTGTCCGCGAGCCTTTCCGGGGCCAATGGGCGCTCCCCGGCGGACCACTCACCGCGGCCGAGTCGCTCGAGGACGCGGCCCGCCGCAACCTCGCCGAGACCACCGGCCTCGCCCCCGCCTACATCGAGCAGCTCTACGCGTTCGGCGGCCTGCGCCGCGCCCACCGGGACGAGGTGGGCGCGCAGCGGGTCGTGTCCATCGTGTACTGGGCACTCGTCCGTGCCGATGAGACCGCGCTCGCTGGCCAGACCGGGCTCGCCGGCGAGCAGGAGAACGTGGCGTGGCACCCGGCCGACCCTGCCCACGGCGGTCCCGGAACGCTCGCCTTCGACCACCGCGAGATCGTGGACTACGCGCTCTGGCGCCTGCGCAGCAAGATCGAGTACGCCCAGGTCGCCTACCACCTCCTCGGGGAGATGTTCACACTGGCCCAGCTGCGCGAGGTCCACGAGGCCGTCCTGGGCCGCAGCCTGGACCCGGCCAACTTCCGCCGCCAGCTCAAGGGCACCCCCCACCTCGAGGCCACGGACCACTACCTCGAGGGCGGCCGCCACCGGCCCCCGCGCCTCTACCGGTACACGGGCCCCCGCAGCCTCTGATTCCCAGTCGTTCCTCCCCGTCCCTCTCCGTTCCCAGCCGTTCCTCTCCGTTCCCGCCTTCCCCCCGTCAGCACCCACCCCAGGAGCACAGCATGACCTCGGTCGCCACCAGCATCAGCCTCATCACCCGGGCCGAGGCGGAGCGCCGCCCCGCAGGGACCTCCGGCGCGTCCACCGGCAGCACCTGCGGCACGGACCTCGCGAAGGGCCCTTGGGAGTTCGACGCCGCCGAGGCGCTCCGCGGAATGCCCGCCTACGGCCCCGGGGCCTCAGTCGCCGACATCGCCCCGGCCTCGACTCCGCGCCAGGGCCAGCTCCCGAAGGAGTACCGCGATGCGCCCGAGGCGGAGCTGCACGAGCGGATCCGCGCGGCCAAGTCCACGCTGGGGGACCGCGTCGTCGTCCTCGGGCACTTCTACCAGCGCGACGAGGTCGTCGAGCACGCCGACTTCGTGGGCGACTCCTTCCAGCTCGCCAACGCGGCCCTCACCCGCCCGGATGCCGAAGCCATCGTGTTCTGCGGCGTGCACTTCATGGCCGAGACCGCGGACATCCTCTCCCGCGACGACCAGGCCGTGATCCTGCCCAACCTCGCGGCCGGCTGCTCGATGGCGGACATGGCGGACATCGATTCCGTCGAGGCCTGCTGGGCCCAGCTCGAGGAGCTCTTCGGCACCGAGCCGGACGAGGATGGCCGCGTCCCGGTCATCCCCGTGACGTACATGAACTCCTCGGCCGCGCTCAAGGGCTTCTGCGGCGAGCGTGGCGGGATCGTGTGCACGTCCTCGAACGCCGCGACCGTTCTCGAGTGGGCCTTCGAGCGCGCGCAGCGCGTCCTGTTCTTCCCCGACCAGCACCTCGGCCGCAACACGGCCAAGGCCATGGGCGTGCCGCTGACGCAGATGCCGATGTGGAGCCCCCGCAAGCCGTGGGGAGGGACGGACCCGCAGACCCTGACGGACGCGCGCGTCATCCTCTGGCACGGCTTCTGCTCGGTGCACAAGCGCTTCACCGTCGCCCAGGTCGAGAAGGCCCGCGCCGAGTACCCGGGCGTGCGCGTCATCGTGCACCCCGAGTGCCCCATGGAGGTCGTGGACGCTGCGGACGAGTACGGCTCGACCGACTACATCCGCAAGGCCATCGCCGCAGCGGCCGAGCCCACGGCCTTCGCGATCGGCACCGAGATCAACCTCGTCAACCGCCTCGCGGCCGAGTACCCGCAGCACACGATCTTCTGCCTCGATCCGGTGATCTGCCCGTGCTCGACCATGTACCGGATCCACCCCGGCTACCTCGCGTGGGTCCTCGAGGGCCTCGTCGAGGGCGAGGTGCGCAACCGCATCGAGGTTCCCGCCGAGGTTGCCGGCACGGCCCGCGTGGCCCTCGAGCGGATGCTGGCGGCGCGGCCGTGACGGGCGCCCTGGGCCGAGCCTCCGCCCGGCGCCTTGTCGTCGTCGGCAGCGGCGTCGCCGGCCTCGTCGCGGCGATCCGGGCTGCGTCACCGGCCGCGGCATCCGGGGGCGCGCCGGCAGACGTCGTCCTCCTCACCAAGGGCCGCCTCGAGGAGAGCAACAGCATGCTCGCCCAGGGCGGCATCGCGGCGGTGCTGCCGGAGGGCCGCCGGGCGCCGGGCGACGCCGTGGCACACCACATCGCGGACACGCTCGCCGCGGGCGCGGGGCACGGATCGCGCGCGGCCGCCGAGGCCATGTGCGGGCAGGCAGCGCGCACCGTGGACGCCCTCACCGGCCATGGCGTGGTGTTCGACCGGGGCGTGGACGGCCGCCTCGCCCTCGGCCTCGAGGCCGCGCACAGCTTCCCGCGCATCCTCCACGTGGGCGGGGACGCCTCCGGGGCGGGGATCACCCGCGCCCTCGTCGCCGCCGTGCGTGCGCTCGAGGCCGCCGGGCGCGTGCGCGTCGTCGAGGGCGCACTCGCCACGGAGCTCATCCTGGACGCCGGCCGCGTGGCCGGGCTCGAGTACGTGCAGGCCGACCACGGCGCCGGGGGCGCCCCGGCCTCCCCGCACGCCGTCCCTGCGCGGCCGGCGCCAGCCCGCCTCGACGCCGACGCCGTCCTCCTCGCCACGGGCGGCGCCGGCCGGCTCTACGCCCGCACCACGAACCCGGCGGTCGCGACGGGCGACGGCGTCGCGCTCGCCTTCCGGGCAGGGGCCTTGCTGCGCGACCTCGAGTTCTACCAGTTCCACCCCACAGCCCTCGAGACCACGGACGCCGACGGACGGCCCCGTTCCCTGCTCGTCTCCGAGGCGGTGCGGGGCGCCGGTGCGGTGATCCGGGACGGAAGCGGGCGCAGGTTCGTCTCCGACTACCACCCGCTCGGGGAGCTCGCCCCCCGGGATGCGGTCTCCCGCGCCCTCGCCCTGCACGCGCGCTCCGGGCACGGGCCGGCCTTCCTCGACGCGACGGCCCTCGAGCTCGAGCACGGGGCCGGCTACCTGTCCCGCCGCTTCCCGGGCCTTGACGCGATGACCCGCGCCGCGGGCTTCGACTGGCGCCGGGACCTCCTGCCGATCGCCCCCGCGGCCCACTACTGGATGGGCGGCGTGGCGACCGACCTCGACGGCGCGACAAGCATCCCCGGCCTGTACGCCGCGGGAGAGGCCGCCTGCACGGGCGTCCACGGCGCCAACCGGCTCGCGTCCAATTCCCTCCTCGAGGCTGCCGTCTTCGCCGCCCGCGCGGTGGACCGCTTCCTCGGCCATAGCCGCCGCGATGAGGCGTGGGGTGCTGGCGAGTGGGGCACCGCTGGGGGTCGCGGTCCCCTCCGGCCGGCCCCGGGAGTCCACGCCCCTGAGGCCTTCAGCGTCGGGCTCGCCGCGGCCGACGCCCCCGCGGCCGACGCCCTCGCGGCCGACGTCCTCGCCGTCGCGGCCGAGCCCGGCCCCGCGCCCGCGTCCCTGTCGGGGCGCGAAGGGCACGCGCTCCTGGCCGCGGCCATGGAATCGGACGCCGGCGTGCTCCGGGACGCGGCCGGCCTCGCCAGGCTCGCAGGGACCCTGCGCGGCTGGCACTCCGACGACCCCGAGACCCGCAGCCTCCTGACCGTCGGACGCCTCGTCGCCGCTGCGGCCGCCGCCCGCGAGGAGTCCCTCGGGGCCCACTGCCGCCTCGACTTCCCCGAGCGCCGCTTCGGCGGGCCGGGCGGGGAAGCCCGGATCGACGTCGTCCGCCAACCCGCCCTGGCAGCAAGGACCGCCTGACATGACCACAGCGACCCCCGCCCACACCGGGCCCGCCCACACCGGGCCCGCCCACACCGGGCCCGCCCAGACCGGGCCAGCCCACACCGGGCCCGCCCACACCGGGCCCGCCCAGACCGGGCCCGCCCACACCGGGCCCGCCTCGGCACCCACCCCTGCACCCGCACCCGCCCCAGTTCAGCCTGCGCCCATCCCGCTTGCGACTGCGCCCATCCCGCTCCCGCCGGCCGCGGTGCGCCGGGTGCTCGAGACGGCCTACGCGGAGGACGCGCCGAGCGGCGACCTGACCTCGCTACTCCTCATCCCCGCGGGGGCGCGCGCCACGGCCGAGCTGCGCGCCCGCGTCCCCGGCGTGTTCGCGGGCGGCCCCGTCGTGGAGGCCGGATTCCTGATGCACGACGCCGATGCCTCCGTGGACCTGCTCGTCGCCGAGGGGGAGGCGTTCGACGCCGGCGCCGTCCTCGCGCGGATCACGTGCGGCGCGCGCGCCCTCCTCACGGCCGAGCGCGTGGTGCTCAACCTCGTCCAGCGGATGAGCGCCATCGCCGCCCTCACGGCGCAGTACGTGGCGCTCACGGCCGGGACGCGCGCCCGCATCGTGGACACGCGGAAGACCACCCCCGGCCTGCGCGAGCTCGAGCGCTACGCCGTTCGCTGCGGCGGGGGCCGCAACCACCGCTTCAGCCTGTCCGACGCCGTCATGGCCAAGGACAACCACCTCGCTGTCCTCACGGGCGGGGACGATTCGAAGCTCACTGGCGTCCTGCGTGCGGCGAAGGAGCGACTCGGGCACACGACCTGCTTCGAAGTGGAGGTGGACCGGATCGCGCAGATCGAGCCCGTGCTCGCCGCCGGCGTGGACACAATCATGCTCGACAACTTCACCCCCGCCCAGCTGCGCGAGGGGGTCGCGCTCGTGGCGGGCCGCGCGACGGTCGAGGCCAGTGGCGGTGTGATCCTCGCGACCGTGGCGGAGATCGCCGCGACCGGCGTGGACGTCATCTCGGTCGGCGCGCTGACCCATTCCGTGGTCAACCTCGACCTCGGGCTGGACGTGACGCTGGACGCCGGGGCGGGCGCGCAGCCTCGTCCTCGTCCCACCCAGGTGACACCGTGATCTACCTCGACGCCGCCGCCACGACCCCCGTGCGCCGCGAAGTCCTCGAGGCGATGTGGCCCTGGCTCACGGGCGAGTTCGGGAACGCCTCGAGCCACCACGAGCTGGGCGCGCGGGCCCGGGACGGCCTCGAGGGCGCTCGGGCCGAGGTGGCCGGGATCCTCGGGTGCCGGCCCTCCGAGGTGGTGTTCACCTCCGGCGGGACCGAGGCCGACAACCTTGCGGTGAAGGGCATCGCCCTCGCCCGTCGTGCGGCGGACCCGGGCCGCACGCGCGTGGCGGTGAGCGCCGTCGAGCATCCTGCGGTCCTGGAGTCCGCGCGGAGCCTTGCGCGCCTGCACGGGTTCGCCGTCGACGTCGTGCCCGTGGACGGCCACGGCGCCGTGGAACCGGCTGCGCTCGCCGGGGTACTCGGTCCGGACACCGCGGTGGCCTCCGTCATGTACGCGAACAACGAGGTCGGGACCGTGCAGCCGGTCGCGGAGCTCGCCGGGGCGGCCCGGGCGGCCGGAGTCCTCTTCCACACCGACGCCGTCCAGGCGGCCGGGTGGCTGCCCCTCGACGTCCGCGCCCTCGGGGCCGACGCGCTCTCGCTGTCCGGCCACAAGCTCGGCGCGCCGAAGGGCGTCGGCGCGCTCTACGTGGCCGGACGCGTCACGGTGGAGCCCGTCGTCGACGGCGGCGGCCAGGAGCGCGGCCTCCGTTCCGGCACCGAGAACGTGGCCGGGGCTGTGGCCTTCGCGACCGCCTTGCGGCTTGCCGAGGCCGAGCGTGCCGCCGCCGCCGCACGCGTCGGGGAGCTCCGCGACAGGTTCGTCTTCCGGGTGCTCGCCCTCGTCCCTGACGCGCTCCTCACGGGGCACCCAACGCAACGGCTCCCCGGCAGCGCTTCCTTCTGCTTCCCGCGGGTGAGCGGCGAATCAGTGCTCCTCGAGCTCGAACGCAGGGGGGTCGTCTGCTCGTCCGGCTCGGCCTGCGCGGCCGGCTCGAGCGAGCCCTCCCACGTCCTCACCGCGCTCGGCCTGGCTCCCGAGGTGGCCCAGACTGCCGTGCGCTTCACCCTGCCCGCGACCGTCACATCCGAGGAGCTCGACGCAGCCGCTGCCGCCCTCGCCGACTCGTATGGCGCCGTGCTCTCGCTCGCTGGGCCCGCGAGCTGTCCTCCCTAGAAGGGCGGCGGTGATTCTCCTTCCGGATACGTCACGTAGCGACGTCCTGCGGGTGACGTCCATTCGAGCGTCCCCGGAGGCGGGTCAGGGTCCGGTGCCGCCGGAATCTGGCTGGTCGGCGTCTGGCTTGCTGGCGCGTGTGCCGCTGATGCCTGCCGCACCTTCCAATGGCCGAGGGTCTTGAGCCGGTGGTGCTGGCGGCAGAGGAGCGCAAGGTTGCCGACGTCGGTGCTGCCGCCCTGGGACCACTCCCGGGTGTGGTCGGCCTCCGCGGCGGCGGCGGCCTTGTCGCAGCCTGGGAAGCGGCAGGTGGCGTCCCGGGCGCCGAGGAACCTGCGCTGGGCGAGCGTCGGCGCGTAGCGGCGACGGCCGACCGCGAGCGGCGCGCCGGATCCGGAGTCGACCCAGAGGTTCGACCAGCTCGTGGCCTCGCCCGCCAGACGCCGGGCCACGTCCGGTCCGATCGGCCCGTAGCCGATCACTTCGCCGGGTGCGTGGCCGTCATCCGCGAGTGTCGCGACCGGGACCGTGACGACCAGCTCTGTCCGTACCCCGCCGGACGGGCGGCGGCCCCACGCCTCAGGGCCTTCTGGGCCCGCCAGCAGGTCGGCGAGGACGTCTGCGCGGAGCTGATTGATGGTGCGGTCCTCGTCAGGGGCTTGGAGCGAACGTGCGAGGGACTCGAGCTGGGTGTCCACGCGGGCGCCCACCTCGAGGGGGAGGTAGGCCGTGAGCCAGCACATCCCATCCCCGGCAGGCTCGAGGTCCACTCGGCGTTCCGTGACCGCCTTGGCGTGCCTGGCCTCGAGAGGTTCCGCCGCATACTTCTCGGCGAGCCGCCGCAGACGCCGGGTCAGGGCGCCCTGGCTCGGCACGCAGTCGGGGTCGTCCGGCACGGCCATCGCCAGGGCGGCCTCTGCGAACTCCCGGTGCCGGGACCCGGGACCGGGATGCCGGCGTCGACGATCGAGAGGGCACGCTGGCGCGTGAGGCGACCCGCAGCGAGCGCCCCCAGCACGCCGAACCACACGGGGTCCGTGAGGGTGAGCGCCTCGGCGACCATCGCCGTCGCGCGGCGCTGGGGGATGCGCAGCGCGGCCGCTACCTCCGACGCCGCTACGGCAGGTGCTTCCGCCCGCTCGAACCGATCCTCACTCCACCCGCCCAGCGCGCCGGCCAGAGCCTGCAGCGTGAGCGCGCGCCGTGCAGCGAGCGCTGCCTCCTCCGACTCGAGCAGCGTGAGCTCTTCCACCAGCCGGTCCGCGGTCTCGGTCTGCAGGTCCGCCGCGAGCGCTTCGGGGGAGGGCAGACCTGCGTCCTGCTGCGGACGGGGCGGCGCTGACGCGTGAGGCTCATGTGCGCCGCGGTTGTCGGGAGGGGCAGGGCCGGGAGGAAGCGGTTCTGGCTCACAGGCGTCGGCTGCGGCCCACTCGGCGACGAGCCAGCCCGGAGGCTCTGGGGGACAGGCGTCACGGGAGCCCGTCAGGGCGGCGGACCACGCGGGATCAGCCTCAGGCCAGTCCTCGAATCCGCGTTCCCATGACATGTACCAAGACTAGAACGCACCTCCGACATTTCTCGTCGCGCCTCACGAACGCCTCAGGCGTTGCGTGCGCGGCGGAAGATCCAATGGCGCAAGAGGGTGAAGCGCACGGCGGTGGCGGCCCAACCGGCGATCGTCGTCGTCCACAGCTCCTGCACCACCGTGGCGTCCGGCGAGATCCAGTGCAGCACGCCGAGGCTTCCCGCCGTGAGGGCGAGGGCCACCCCAAGCGCCACGAGGCCGTTGAGATGGTCTTCCAGGAGCCGTGTCGATCCCCGCACCTTGAAGGTGAACCGCCGGTTGAGCGCGGTGTTCATGACGGAGGTGACGATGAGCGCCACCGCGTTGGCAGCCTGTGCCCCGATCCAGGGCCTGCACAGGGCGTAGAGGGCAAGAGAGCTGAGCGTGCAGACCACGCCGACGCCCGTGAACCTGGTCAGCTGCCGGATGAGCGGGAAACGCCACAGGACCCCCGGGGCCGCAAGGGCCCTCGGCCACCCCCTGCGCGGCCGGAGGCCCCGACGTTCCGGAGCCTGGAGCTCCGGCCTCGTCGGGGCCTCTCGGGACGTGCTGTGCTGGTCCATGGGTCCAGCCTTTCATGCTCCGCCGGCCCGCTCGTGGCCGGCAGGCGGGCAGGCGGGCAGGCGGGCAGGCGGGCAGGCGGCGGGCAGGCCGGCAGGCGGGCAGGCGGGCCGAGTCGGCGCCCCGCCTCAGCTGACCGAGGTGGTGCGCTCCGCCACGACGGGAGCCTGTCCGGTGTACCCGTCGCGTTCCTCGGCGATGGCGCGGATGCGGTCGCGGCAGGCGTACCAGCCGGCAACCATGAGGACGCACGCCACCGCGGTCGCCGCGAGGGTCCAGGGCGAGTCGACGAAGACCATGGTCAGGACGACGGCGAGGAACACGAGGGTGGCCCAGCCGGTGTAGGGGGCGCCGGGCATGCGGAAGGCAGGGCGCTCGGTCCAGCCGCGCTTGGCCCAGCGTGCGAGCTGCATCTGGCACAGCACGATGGTGGCCCATGTCGTGATGATGCCGACCGAGGCCACATTGAGCACGATCTCGAAGGCCTCGCCGGGCACGAGGTAGTTCAGCGGCACTCCGAGGAGGGACACGGCCGCGGTGATGGCGATGCCGCCGTACGGGACGCCGGCCTTGTTCATGCGGAGGGCGTACTGGGGAGCGGAGCCGGCGGCGGCCATGGAACGCAGGATGCGGCCCGTGGAGTAGAGGCCGGCGTTGAGGGAGGACAGGGCCGCGGTGAGGACGACGAGGTTCATGATGACGTCCACGCCCTGGACCCCGATCGACCCGAAGAAGGTCACGAAGGGGGACACGCCCTTCTCGTACGCGGTGAAGGGCAGCAGGAGGGAGAGCAGGACGACCGAGCCGACGTAGAAGACGGCGATGCGGAACACGACCGAGTTGATGGCCTTGGGCATGACCTTGGCCGGGTTCTCGGTCTCGCCGGCGGCGGTGCCGACGAGCTCGACCGAGGCGTAGGCGAACACGACGCCCTGCATGAGCAGGATCATGGGCAGCAGGCCGTTCGGGAAGATGCCCCCGTTGTCGGCGATGAGGGAGAATCCGGTCGGGTCGCCCGTCGGGGTGCCGAACGCGACGAAGTAGATCCCCACGATGAGGAACGTCACGAGGGCGGCCACCTTGACCAGCGCGAACCAGAACTCCATCTCGCCGAAGACCTTGACCGAGACCAGGTTCAGCGCCAGGACGACCACGAGGGCGATGAGCGCCCAGGCCCACTGCGGCACGGCCCCGATCCACGGCACATAGCGTCCGAAGAAGTCCATGTAGAGGGCTGCGGCGGTGATGTCCACGATCGTGGTCATGGCCCAGTTCACCCAGTAGAACCAGCCGGAGGCGAACGCGGCCTTCTCGCCGAAGAACTCCCGCGCGTAGGAGACGAACGAGCCCGACGACGGCCGGTGCAGCACAAGCTCGCCCAGGGCACGGAGGATGAAGAAGACGAACACGCCGCAGATCGCGTACGCGAACACGAGCGAGGGGCCCGCCACCGCGAGGCGGCCGCCGGCGCCGAGGAACAGCCCGGTGCCGATCGCCCCGCCGATCGCGATCATCTGGATCTGACGGCCCTTGAGGCCCTTGTGGTAGCCGGCGTCCTCGGCGTGGAGGACGTGGTCGGCCGCATGCGCGTGGCCGTGGTCTTCGAGGTGGTCCGGGATGGCGTCGCCCTGGGGCCGGGCAGGCTGGGATGCGGACATCGGTGTCCCTTTCGAGGTGGGTGGAGGCTCAGGGTGAGGGGGCAGGTTCGGGCGTCGGCGGGCAGGGGTGGTCGCCCGCGGACTGGGGGGTGGGCGCCGGCCCGCAGGGGGTGGTGCGGGCTGGCAGGGGACGTGGCGGCAGGTGGAAGGGCGGCAGGATGAGGCGCACGACGACGCCTCGCGCGGCTTGCGCTACCGGCTCAGGTTCGCGAGGCGCTCGGGGCGCAGGAGATCCTCGAGCCGCTCGGCGGTCAGGAGGCCGCGTTCGAGCACGAGCTCGGCGACGCCGCGGCCGCTCGCGAGCGCTTCCTGCGCGATGGACGTCGCGGCCGCGTAGCCGAGGTAGGGGTTGAGGGCCGTGACGAGGCCGATCGACTGCTCGACCGATTCGCGCAGTCGTTCCTCGTTCGCGGTGATGCCGCGGACGCAGCGCTCCGTGAGGGTCTCGCAGGCCGCGGTGAGGTGCGTGATGCTCTTGTGGAGGCTGTGCACGATCACCGGCTCGAAGGCGTTGAGCTGGAGCTGGCCGCCCTCGGCCGCGAGCGTGATCGTCACGTCGTTGCCGATGACCTCGAAGGCGACCTGGTTGACCACCTCGGGGATGACGGGGTTGATCTTCCCTGGCATGATCGAGGATCCGGACTGCACTGCGGGCAGGCTGATCTCCGCGAGCCCCGCGCGCGGCCCCGAGGCCAGCAGCCGCAGGTCGTTGCAGATCTTCGAGAGCTTGACCGCCACGCGCTTGAGCACGCCCGAGAGGTGCACGAACGCACCCATGTCCTGGGTCGCCTCGATGAGGTCGACGGCGGTCACGAGGGGCAGGCCCGTGGTCTCGCCGAGGTGCCGGCAGGCGGCCTCGGCGTAGCCGGGAGGGGCGTTGAGCCCCGTGCCGATCGCGGTCGCGCCGAGGTTGATCTCGTGGATCAGCTGCGAGGCCTCGCGCAGGCGCTCGCGGTCCTCGCCGATCGTGATGGCGTAGGTGCCGAACTCCTGGCCCAGGGTCATGGGCACCGCGTCCTGGAGCTGCGTGCGCCCCATCTTCACGACCGTGCGGAACTCGGCCGCCTTCTCGGCGAACGCGTCCTCGAGCCGGGCGAGCGCGCCCAGCAGGTCCTCGATGCCCGCGACCGTCGCGACCCGGACTGCCGTGGGGTAGACGTCGTTCGTGGACTGGCTCAGGTTCACGTGGTCGTTCGGGTGCAGGTGCGTGTACTCGCCCTTCGCGTGCCCGAGCAGCTCGAGCGCGCGGTTGGCGATGACCTCGTTGGCGTTCATGTTCGACGACGTCCCCGCACCGCCCTGGATGACGTCGACGACGAACTGGTCCACGAGGTGCCCGGCGAGGATCTCGCGGCACGCGGCCTCGATCGCCTCGCCCCGTGCGTCGTCGAGCAGGCCGAGCTCGCGGTTGGTCCGCGCCGCGGCGAGCTTGACGGCCGCGAGGCCGCGCACGAGGTGGCCGTTGGTCGAGAGCGGCTGCCCCGTGATCGGGAAGTTCTCGACGGCCCGCAGGGTGTGGACGCCCCAGTAGGCCTCGGCGGGGACGTCCCGGTCGCCGAGGAGGTCGTGGTCGGTCCGGCACGCGCGGTCCGCCCGGCTGTGCTCGAGCGGGATGGTGGACTGGGTCATGGCGGCGTCGCCTTTCGGGTCTGGGGCGGCCCTCGGGCCTGGGGCTGGGGGAGCGGGATCGCCGGGTGCGGAGAGCGGGCGCGGGCTGCCTGTCACTGGGCCGGGAACGCGTCGTCGAGCGCCACGAGGCTCCCCGTCGGCCGGCCGCCGCCGAGCACCACGGGACGGGCGAGCGGGACCAGGGCCCCGCCGTCGAGTGCCTCGGGGACGCCGAGCGCGGCGAGCGCGCGCACGGTGATCGGCATGCGGGCGCGGTCGCCGCCGTCGGCGACCTTGAGGGCGAGGGCCCGGCCGTCGGGGAGGCCGACGAGCTGGACGCCCTCGAAGCCGTCCTTCGCCACTGCGCCGGGGAGGACGCGCATGAGGGCCGTGACGTCGCGGTCCTCGCCGGCGACCATCTCGGGGTGCGTGCGCATTGCGCGGCCCACGGCGGCCTCAGGGCTCAGGCGGCCGACGGCGGCCTCCGCGCCCGGGTGCACGGCGTCGCCGTCGTGGGCACGTGCACCAGTGCCCGCTGCGGCGCGGGCGATGAGGCCGTAGGCGCGGGCCATGCCGGCGAGCGTCACGGCGGGCACCGGCGTGCCGCACCCGTCCGTGCTCCAGGCCTCGGGCGTCTCCCCGGTCAGCTCCGCGACGGTCGCGGCGACGAGCCGCTGGAGCGGGTGGGCCGGATCGAGGTAGCCGGCGATCGGCCAGTCGTTGAGCGTGCAGACCGCGGCCATGGCGGCGTGCTTGCCGGAGCAGTTCTGGCAGAGCTGGTCGGGACCGCCCGAGGCGCGGAGCCATGCCTCGCGCTCTGCCGCGCCGTAGGGCAGGTCCGTCGTGTTGGCGAGGGCGGAGGGGCCGAGCCCGTGGAGCCGGAGGATCTCGAGGGCGCCGTCGCGGTGCTCGGGACCGCCGCTGTGGCTCGCCGCTGCGAGGGCGAGCAGGCGGTCCTCGAGGCGGAGGCCTGCGCGGACGAGCGCGACGGCCTGGAGGGGCTTGAGTGCTGAGCGGGGGTAGAACGGCCCGGGGTCGCCGGCCTGCCACAGGATGCTGCCGCCTGCATCCGGCGAGCCGGTGGCCGCGATGCTTCCGTAGTGCACGCTCTCCACGAGGCCCCCGCGCGACTGGACGGCGAGGGGGACGTGCGCGGGGAGGGCCGCGGGCGCTGCGGCGTCGTGGCCGCGAGCGGCAGAGGGTGCGGCGGGCACGACGCCGTTGGAGGGTGCGGCGGGCACGGCGCCGTCGGAACGGGTGGCGTGGGCGGGAACGGGGGAGGGCGTCATGGTTCCTGGCGTGTCGATGGTGGCTGGTGGGGACGTTGGGCGTCGCGCGTTGGGCGTCGAGGGTCGGTGGGGCGTCGGGTGCCGGCCGCCTGCCGGCCTGTTCAGGCCTTCGGCGCGAGCGACCCGAGGGCGTGGCCCACGGCCTCGAGGTGCTCTGCCATCGCCGCGCTCGCGAGCTCGGGCGAGCCGGCCTCGATGGCGGTCACGATCTTCTGGTGCTCGAGGTCGGAGGCGCGCTGCCGGTCGGCGACGAGGTTGAGCGTCTCCGACTGGTGGGCGAGGGCATCGCGGAGGTCGGCGACGACGGACTCGAACACCCTGTTCCCGCTCGTGCGGGCGATGTGGCCGTGGAAGGTCGCGTCGAGTGCGACCCACGCGGCCGGATCGTCTTCGAGGGCCATGTCCGCGATGATCCCCTTGAGGGTTGCGAGGTCCTCCTCGGTACGGCGCATGGCCGCGAGCCCTGCAGCGGGGACCTCGATGTGGGGGCGGGCCTCCGTGAGGTCCCGCGCCGAGTACCGGCCGAGGACGAGGTCGCCGGAGACCCGGCCCGAGACGACGAAGGTGCCCTTGCCGGTGTGCGTTTCCGTGAGGCCGAGGGCGGCGCAGGAACGGAGAGCCTCGCGGACCACTGAGCGGCTGACGCCGTAGCGCGCGGCGAGGGCCGCCTCGGAGGGGAGCCGTGACCCAACCGGGGAGGCCCCGGACTCGATGTCGGCGCGGATGTCCGCGAGGACCGCCTCCGCAGCGCTCAGCCGGGCGAGGGGGCGCCGTCCGGAGGTTCCAAGGAGCCCTTCAGGCTGTCGAGGTGTCAAGCTGTCTGACAGGTTCACGCCACCGACTATGGCACCGGTCACAGCAGGGTGTCAAGCCGGTCCGCCCCCCGGGACCTCGGCCGGCACGGCGGCTCTCCGGACAGAGCGGAAGGCCGGATCGCAGTCGGCCACCCTCGGCCCTGCGCGTGCTCGCACCAGGCCGCCCTGGTGCCGGGGCGATTCGCTAGGGTGGGCCGCATGGACGCTCTCCGCTCGCGCGCATCCGGATCCGCCTGCCGCTCCACGAGCCCCGCGCGCCCCTCGAGGCCCAGACGCTCCGCGAGGCCTCGCCGGTGGCCGCTGACGGCGGCGGCCCTCGTCGGCGTCGTCCTCCTCTCGGGATGCGGCGGCGCGCCCGCCAGCCCTGTCTGGACAGGGGTCGCGTCGGGCACTGCCGGGGCCACGCCGTCTGGAGGGAAGAGCGCGGGGCCGGCATCGGCGTCGCCCTCCGGGACCGCCGGCGGCACGGCATCGCCGCGGCCCACCTCGGCGAGCTGGAAGACCTTCACGGACGCTCGGAAGACCCTGAGCTTCGAGCTCCCCGAGGCATGGATCGTGCAGACCGCCGCACCGGACGAGGGCTCGAAGCAGGACGCGCAGCGCTTCGACGTCAAGACGGCGGACGGCGAGCACGTCGCCACCCTGCACACAGGCGTCCCGGTTGCGTTCTCGAAGCCGTGCGCCGCGAAGGACCGCAAGCCCTACACCGTGCTCGTGAGCGAACCGGTCGACGTGCCGTTCGCGGACATCCCCGGCGCGATCGAGCCGCGCTTCGTGTTCCGCGTGGTCCAGGGCCGGCAGTTCGTCGGCTCATACGGGATCACCACCATGCCCACGGCGGTGGACGGGAAGGTCTGCGAGCTGCAGAACGAGGTCTCGGGGCCCGAGGCCACCGGGGGCTTCTGGTTCGGCGACCAGCCCAAGGTCATCCCCGGCAGCGAGCAGTACGGCAGCACCCGGACGATGTTCGATACCCTTGCTCAGGCGTCGACCTACGTGGAGGAGTCCACGGAGTTCGCCGACGTCCAGCGCATGATCATGTCGCTGGAGTTCACCGCCCGACCCTAGTCTGGAGACCCCTTGCAGCGTTCTGTCGGCGCCCACCTCGCCTTCACGACCACGGCGCGGACCAAGCTCGCCATGGCCGTCGCGGCGGCACGGCTGCCCGGATACACCTCGTTCGAGGAGGAACTCGTGGTCACGGCGCAGGGGGAGCGCCTCGAGCCGCGCGAGCTCCTCGACGGCCACGGCGGGCGGTTCCACGTCCTCGAGTTCCCCGAGCCTGCCGAGGTGGAGGTGACCTACCGCGCCACTGTGGACGGGACGGCCGAGCCCGCGCCCATGGACGAGATGGAGCTCATCCGGTACGTCCGGCCCAGCCGTTACGCGGAGAGCGACCGGATCCTCCCAACCTCCTACGCCCAGTTCGGCTCGCTCGGCGGGCCCGAGCTGGTCCAGGCCGTCCGCGACTGGGTGCACGGGCAGCTCGCCTACGTGAGCGGCTCCTCCCGCGGGACCGACGGCGCGGTCGAGACCCTCCTGCACCGTCGGGGAGTGTGCCGGGACTTCGCCCATCTGGCCATCGCGCTGCTTCGCGCCAAGGATGTCCCCGCGCGCCTCGCCGCCGTGTACGCGCCCGGCCTCAAGCCCATGGACTTCCACGCGGTGGCCGAGGCCTACGTGGACGGGGCCTGGCATGTCATCGACCCCACAGGCCTCGCCCCCCGGGCAGCGATGCTCCGCATCACCGCCGGGCGGGACTCCTCGGACACAGCGTTCCTCTCGACGGTGGGCGGCCGCCTCACGCTGCGCCGGCTCACCGTCACCGCGGAGGCCGAGGGCGGCCTCCCCGCCGAGGACCCCCACGCCCTCGTCCGCCTCGGGTGACCAGGCCCGTTCCGGGTGCACGTGACGTCACCCCACGTCGTTTCGGGTACACATAGGACGCCGTTTCGGCAGTTTCGGGTACGCCCACGCACCCAGCGGGAACGTCCCTCGTGGGGGCCTTCCCAGAAGCACGACGGCGTACGGTGCGTCCGCGGCTGTCTCTCGCCGCGCGCCGTCGTGCTTCACGCGGAGCTGTCGCGCCCGGAAGGCCGCGCTGCCCGGAGGGCCCCGCGCGCCCATCTGGTGTACCCGGGACGGGTCAGGGCGCTTTTATCCGTACCCGAAACGGGTCAGGGCGCTTTTAGCTGTACCCGAAGCGGGGTCAGAGGGGGTGGTGGGTGACGACGTGCTCGCGCAGCCGCCCGGTGAGAGCGGTGAGCTCGGCGAGCTCGTCGGCGTCGAGCGCGTCCCCCATCACCCTCGCGATCTCGCGCACGTGCGCGCGCCCGACCTCGCGCTGGAGCCCGCGGCCCGCCTCGGTGAGGCGGACGACGACGCCGCGCCCGTCGCCCGGCGCGCTGGTCCGGCTGACGAGGCCCTGGCGGACGAGCCGCTCGACGAGCCGCGAGAGGCTCGACTGGGCGAGCAGGACGTGGTCGTTGAGCTCGTTCAGCCGCAGGCCGTCCGGGCACGTGCTGAGGGTGAAGAGCACGTCGTACTCGGTGATTCCGAGGGTGCGGAACGCGGGGTCTCGGGAGATGCGGCGCATCACCGCGACCTGGGCCCGGAAGAGGGACTCCCAGGCCTCTGCGGTCTCGCGCACCGAGGGCGTCCGACCGGCTTCCGTGGGTGCGGGCCCCGGGGAGGTCACGGGGCCACCTCGGTCTGCTCCTGCGCGCGCTCGCCTGCCTGCTCGCCCGCCTTCTCCGCGACCCGGGCGGCGTGGGTGGGCGCCTCGGGGACGTCTGCCGGACGGCCCTCGGCGAAGCCTGCCTTGAGCTGCGGGAGCACCTCGCCGAGCAGGTCCAGCTGTTCGAGGACGGTCTTGAGCGGCAGTCCGGCATGGTCGACGAGGAACAGCTGGCGCTGGTAGTCGCCGAAGTAGTCGCGGAAGGCGAGGGTCTTCTCGAGGAACTCCGCGGGGCTGCCCACGGTCAGGGGCGTCTGCGCCGTGAAGTCCTCCATGGACGGGCCATGCCCATAGACCGGGGCGTTGTCGAAGTACGGCCTGAATTCGTTGACGGCATCCTGCGAGTTCTTGCGCATGAAGAACTGGCCGCCGAGTCCGACGATCGCCTGGTGCGCCCTGCCGTGCCCGTAGTGCTCGAACCGCTCGCGGTAGAGGTTGATGAGCCGGATGTAGTGCTCCTTGGGCCAGAAGATGTTGTTGGCGAAGAAGCCGTCGCCGTAGTACGCGGCGAGCTCGGCGATCTGCGGCGTGCGGATCGAACCGTGCCACACGAACGGGGCCACGTCGTCGAGCGGGCGCGGCGTCACGGTGAAGTTGTGCAGCGGGGTGCGGAACTTGCCGTTCCACGTCACAGTCTCCTCGTCCCACAGTCGGCGCAGGAGCGCGTAGTTCTCCACCGTGAGCTCGAGCGAGTCCTGCGGGTTCTTGCCGAACCACGGGTAGACGGGCGCCGTGTTGCCGCGGCCGAGGACCAGGTCGGTGCGGCCGCCCACGAGATGCTGGAGCATGCCGAAGTCCTCGGCGATCTTGACCGGGTCGTTCGTGGTGATGAGCGTGGTCGCGGTGGAGAGGATGAGCTTCTCCGTCTGGGCGCCGATGTACGCGAGGAGGGTGGTGGGGGAGCTGGGGTAGAAGGGCGGGTTGTGGTGCTCGCCGGTGGCGAAGACGTCCAGGCCCACTTCCTCGGCGTGCTTGGCGATCTTCACGATGGCCTGGATGCGCTCGCCCTCGGTGGGCATGCGGCCGGTGGTGGGGTCGAGCGTGACATCGCCGACGCTGAAGATTCCGAACTGCATCGTGGGGCCTTCCTTGCAGGTGCAGCCGGCCTCGCGCCGGCCTCGAGATAAATGCGTTTGCATCTATCCCAACGGGCGGTGCGGCCGGATCATTCCCGCAACGACTGGCGGTGCCTCCGGCCGGGCCCGTTCTTCCGGCCGGGCCCGTTCTTCCGGCCGGGCCCGTTCCTCCGGTCCGGCCCGTTCTTCCGGCCCGGCCCGTCCGCCCGAGCCGGTCAGGCCTTCGCTGCGCGGCGCCCAGTGACCTTCGGAACGGCGCCGGTCGTCCAGTCGCCGTCCTTCTCCCCATCCTCCGCGCGTGCCCCATCCTCCGGGCGTGCCCTGTCCTCGGGGCCCGCGGGAGTGCGCTTGAGGTCCCGCAGGAGCCGGCGCCGCTCGATCCTGCCCTCGACGAGCCGGTACAGGACCGGGACGAGGACGAGGGTGAGTGCCGTCGAGGAGACGAGGCCTCCGATCACGACGACGGCGAGCGGCTGGGCGATGAACCCGCCTCCGCCCGTGAGCCCCAGCGCCATGGGGACGAGGGCGAACACGGTGGCGAGCGCCGTCATGAGGATGGGCCGCAGGCGCTGGCGGGCGCCCCGCTCGATCGCCTCGTCCAGCGGGAAGGCGGGCCGGCCCGGGCCGGGGAGGCGGTACTGGTTGATGAGGTCGATGAGCACGATGGCGTTCGTCACGACGATGCCCACGAGCATGAGCAGGCCGATGAGCCCCGGCAGCCCGAGCGGGATCCCCGTCACCAGCAGCGCGATGAGTGCGCCCGTCGCGGCGAAGGGGATCGAGACGAGGAGGATGAGCGGCTGCACGAGGCTCTTGAACGCCGCCACCATGATGACGTAGACGATCACGATCGCCGCCAGGAGCGCCAGCCCCAGCTGCTCGAAGGACTCGGCCTGCTGCTGGCTCGCGCCGCCGACGCTCGCGGTCGCGCCCCGGGCCAGGTCGAGGCCGTCCACACGCCGCTGGACCTCCGCGCTCACCGCGCCGAGGTTCGTTGGGCCTGGCGTGACGGAGACGGTCGCGGTCCGCTGGCCGGAGGTGCTCGTGACGCTCACGGGAACGTCCACGGCCTCTACCGAGGCGATCGCTCCGAGCCGCAGGCCGCCGGGGGCGCCGGGGATCCGCAGGGACCGCAGCTCCTCGATCCCCTCGAACGCCGTGCCGCGCCCGATCCTCACGGGGTAGTCCGTGGTGCCGAAGCGCACCGTTCCCGCGGGAACGGGGCTCGCGGTGGCGGCGAGCGCGGCGCCGATCTGCTGCTCGTTGAGCCCCGCGGCTGCGGCCTTGGCCCGGTCCACCTTCACCTCGACGACCGGCTGGCCGCCCGCGAGGTTGCTCTCCGCCCCGCTCGCGCCGGGCACGTCGCGCAGCGCGGCGAGAACGGCCGCGTCCGCGGCGGCGAGGGACTCGGCGTCGGGCGCAGTGACGGTGACGTCCACGGTCGAGGAGCTCCCGAAGCTCCCCTGCGGGCGGCCTACTGTCACGGTGCCCACCCCTTCGAGGCGGCCGACGGCGTCGCGCACCTGGGCCTGGAGCGCCTCCTGGTCGCTGCGCTCGTCGGTGATGACGGTGAACGTCGCGCTCGACGCGCCGGGATTGAGGAACGCGCTGAAGCCCGACGACGAAGTGCCCACGGTCGCCTGCACCGTCCTCACGCCCTCGGTCGCCGTCAGGACGCCCTCGATCTTCTCCGCTGCGCGGGACGCCGCCTCGAGGCTCGTCCCCGGGGCGAGCGACTGCCGCACGGTGAAGCTGTTCTCGCCGGAGCTGCCTAGGAGGTTGGTCGCGAGCAGCGGCGTCGCGCCGAGCGTCGCCGCGAGCACGAGCACCCCGGCAACGACCGTCCACACCGGATGCCGCTGCGTCGCGCGCAGGATGGGGAGGTAGCCGCGCTGGAGGCGGCCCGCCTTCTCCCTCTCCTGGATGCTCTCCCGGTCCGGGGCGCCCTCGGCGCCGGCATCTGTCGCGGCGTCCGCGCCGGCGCGGGCCGCATAGTGCCCGAGGAACCAGTAGGCGAGCACGGGCACGATCGTGAGCGAGACGAGCAGGGACGCGAGGAGCGCGAGCGTCACCGTGAGCGCGAACGGCCGGAAGAGCTCCCCGGCGAGGCTCCCGACGAACGCGATGGGCAGGAACACCGCGACGGTCGTGAGCGTCGAGGCCGTCACGGCCCCGGCCACCTCGCGCACCCCGGCGAGGATCGCCGTCGTCTTCTCCTCGCCGTAGCCGAGGTGCCGCTTGATGTTCTCGATGACCACGATCGAGTCGTCCACGACCCGCCCGATCGCGATGGTGAGGGCGCCGAGGGTCAGGAGGTTCAGCGAGTACCCCGCGGCGTAGAGGCCGATGAAGGTCGCGAGCAGCGAGAGCGGGATCGACACCGCAGTGACGAGGGTCGCCCGCACGGAGAGCAGGAAGACGAGGATCGTCAGGACTGCGAACCCGAGCCCCAGGAGCCCCTCGGTCGTGAGGTCCTTGATGGAGGTCTCGATGAACGGAGCCTGGTCGAAGACTGTCGTGAGGCGGGCGCCGCTGCCGAGCTCCTCCTCGAGCTGCGGGACGAGGTCCCGCACCGCATGCGAGATCGCCACGGCATCGCCCTCGGGCTTCTTCGTGACCGAGATGGCGAGCGTCGGGACGCCGTCCGTCCGTGTGATCGAGGTCGGCGCGTCGTCCTCGAGCGCGACGGCGGCGACGTCCCGGATGGCGGTCGGCTGGCGGCCGCCGGTGAGCGGGAGGGCGGCGACGGCGTCGGGGGACTCGAGCGGGCTGCCCGCCTGCAGCGAGAGGGTCCGGCCCTCCTCGGCCACCGTTCCCACCGGGATGAGCGCGCCGTTGTCCTCGAGCGCGCGGCGGATGTCAGCGACGTCGACGCCCCGGGCGGCGAGCGCGGCCGGGTTGGGCGTGATCTGCAGGTGCCGGGTCGCGCCGCCGGTCACGTCGGCGCCGCGGACGCCCTCGATGCGCTGGATACGGGGGACGGCCAGCTCGGCCAGGTGCGTGTTGAGCTCGCTCAGCGGCCGGTCCGAGGAGACGGCGAGGAAGACGATGGGGAAGTCGCTGATGCTGCCCGCGACGGTCTGGGGCTCGACGCCGTCCGGGAGCCGGGGCGCGACGGTCGAGATCGCACGGTCCACCTGGTTGCGCGCGCGGTCGAGATTCGTGCCGTAGGCGAAGGAGAGCCGGACGGTCGAGACGCCCGTGCGGGAGGTCGAGGAGGTGCTCTCGAGGCCCTCGACGCCCTGGAGCGCTTTCTCAACGGGCTCGCCCACCTGCCGGTCGACCACCTCGGGGGAGGCTCCCTGCATCGTGGAGACGACCGTGAGCTGCGGGAACTCGACCGACGGGATGAGCTCCTGCCGCAGGCTCCCCGCCGTGATGATGCCGAAGGCCGCGGCGCACACCGTGATGAGCGCGATGAGCGCCCTGTTCGCCATGGACAGGTGGGCGAGGCGGAACATCGGGCCCCCGGGTGTTTCGAGCTGCTGGTGGTGGGCTGGTGCTGCTGGGCGGTGCTACTGGGCCGGGGCCGTGAGCTGGAGCGCCGCCGCCGTGCTCGCGGCGATCTCTGCTGCGAGGGAGGGATGCTCGTCCAGCTTGACGCCGTAGCCGGGCATCATCTCGGTCAGCTTCGGCGCCCAGCCCTTGAAGTTCTTCGGGAAGCAGCGGCGCATGAGCTCGAGCATGATGGGCACGGCCGTCGAGGCGCCCGGGGACGCGCCCAGAAGGGCGCCGACCGAGCCGTCACGGGAGGTGATGACCTCGGTGCCGAACTGGAGGATGCCGCCCTTGGACTGGTCCTTCTTGATGATCTGCACGCGCTGCCCGGCGGTGATGAGCTCCCAGCCGTCGCTCTCGGCCTGCGGGAAGTACTCGCGCAGTGTGCCGATCTTCTTGTCCCGGCTCTGGAGCACCTCCTTGACGAGGTACGCCGTGAGGTCCATGTTGTCCTTGGCGACGGCGAGCATGGGAACGATGTTGCCGAGCCGGATGGACAGCGGCAGGTCCAGGAGGGACCCGTTCTTGAGGAAGTTGGTCGAGAAGCCCGCGTAGGGGCCGAAGAGGAGCGACCGCTTCCCGTCGACGTAGCGCGTGTCAAGGTGCGGGACGGACATGGGCGGCGCTCCCACCGAGGCCTGCCCGTACACCTTGGCGTTGTGCTGCTCGGCCACCGAGTCGTCGGTCGCGCGCAGGAACTGGCCCGAGACGGGGAAGCCGCCGTAGCCCTTGCTCTCGGGGATGCCCGAGTCCTGGAGGAGGTGGAGCGCCCCGCCGCCCGCGCCCACGAACACGAACTTCGCGTGGATGCTGCCGCGCTCGCCCGAGCCGAGGTGCTTGGTCGAGACGTCCCACCCGCCGCGGGCCCGGTCGAGGCCCGTGACGTCGGTCCCGTAGTTGATCTCGACGCCGCTGCGGTCGAGGAAGGCCACGAGCTCGCGGGTGAGCCGGCCGAAGTCGACGTCGGTGCCCTCGCCGACGCGGGTCGCGGCCACGCGGCCCTCGCCGCGCCCGCGCATGACGAGCGGCGCCCACTCGGCGATCGTCGCGGGGTCCTCGCTGTGCTCCATCGAGGCGAACAGCGTGTGCGGCTTGAGCGCCTCGTAGCGTGCCTTGAGGTAGTCGGCATGGGCGTCGCCGATGACGAAGCTCATGTGCGGGACAGTGTGGATGAAGCCGGAGGGATCCCCGATGCTCCCGTCCGTGACGAGGTGGGACCAGAACTGGCGTGAGAGCTGGTACCCCTCGTTGATGCCCAGCGCCTTCGCGGGGTTCACCGAGCCGTCCTTGGCCTGGGGTGTGTAGTTGAGCTCGCAGTAGGCCGCGTGGCCCGTTCCGGCGTTGTTCCAGGGGCCCGAGCTCTCGAGCCCCACGTCGTCGAGGCGCTCGAAGAGCACGATGCTCCAGCTCGGTTCCAGCTTCTTGAGGAACGCCCCCAGCGTGGCGCTCATGACGCCGCCTCCGATCAAGACGACGTCGGCGGACCGGGTGGTGGAAATGAAGGTCACTGAAGTCTCCCTGCGCAAATGGACCAGAGGCAGAATATCGCTGCGTGGGCCGTTCGCTAAATCCCAGACCATGCCTGAGTCAAGACCTTGACGCTATGTATTAAGGCGCACCCGGTTGAACGTCTCGTGCAGGACGGGCGACGTCGGGTAGCTCGCCACCCGGGCGGAGGTCGCCACCGCGGAGATGGGGTAGGCGATCGGCACGGCGGGCACGGTCGTGGCGAGCTGGCGGTTGATGTCCAGGTACGCCTCCTGCCGCTCGGGGCCGTCCGGCAGCTGCCGCGCGCGGTCGATCTTGCTGAACACCTGTGCGTCGAAGTAGCCGAACTCGCCGTTCTTCGCCCCGAACATGGTGGTGAGGAAGTTGTCCGGGTCCGGGGCGGAGCCGTTGATGCCCAGCAGGTGGAGCGCATGGTCGCCGGGGGACGTGACGCGCTGGAGGTAGCCGTCCGACCACTCGATCGGGACGGGCTTGATGTTCAGCCCCACGCGGGTGAGCTGCGCGCTGATCTCGGCGTACACCTTCTCCGGGGTGGGGAGGTAGGACCTGCTCACGTTGAGGGGGTAGCAGAAGGGGAGCTCCTCGCCCTTGTACCCCGCCTCTGCGAGGAGCCGTTTGGAGCGCTCGGGGTCGAAGCCCGGGAAGTCGGCCGAGGAGTTGAAGCCGCTCAGGCGCGGGGGCACGAACTGCCCGGCCGAGGACGTGTCGTCGAGGTAGAAGCGCCGGATGATGGCGTCCTTGTTGATGGCGGCCGCGATGGCGCGGCGGATCCGCTCGTTCTGCAGGGGAGCGGCGGCCTGGTTCATGCCGAGGTAGAAGACGGAGAACGGGTCGCGGCGGGCAATGGGGAGCCCGCGCCGCACGAGGCCGTCGATGATGTCCACGGTGACCGAGTCGAATCCGTCGATCCGCCCGTCGGCGAGGGCCTGGAGCCGGCTCCGCGCAGTGTCGTAGACCACGAAGGAGAGCTTCGCGATCTGCCCGCGTTCGCCCCAGTACCGCGGGTTCGCCGTGAGCTCCACCTTCTCCTCGGAGCGGGAGACGAACGAGAACGGCCCGGTGCCCACGGGATGGAGCCCGTACCTCGAGACCCTGCCGCTGCGCAGCCGCTGGTCGAGCACGTCGGCCCGGCCCCGCGCGAGGGCGCGCGGGGACGAGATCGCGAAGGCCGGCATCGTGAGGGCCTTGAGGAATGCGGTGAAGGGCTGGGTGAGCTCGATCCGGACCTCGTCCTCCGCCAGGACCGTGCACGACTTGAACAGGGACAGCTCGTCCTGGTCGGCATGCGCGCGGAACACCGAGGTGAACGCCGTGGTCGGGTTGGCGGAGCGGAAGGCCGGAGTGAAGGCGAACCAGCGGTCGAAGTTCGCCTTGACGGCCGCTGCGTTGAAGGGTGTGCCGTCGTGGAAGGCCACGCCCTTGCGCAGCGTGAACGTGAAGACCCGGCGCTCGTCGTCCGCTTTCCAGGACACCGCGAGCGCGGGAGCCGGCTCCGACGTCGTGGGGTCGGCCTCCACGAGGCCCTCGAGGACCTGGCGCGTGACACGCCACGACTCGAGGTCGCTCGTCGCGGCGGGGTCGAGGGTGGAGGGCGCTGCCGCTGTCGCGAACGTGAAGGCGGCCGTGGGCTTCCCGGACGACGCCGTCGCGCTGGGCGTGGGGGCGGGCTGCGGTTCCGGGGTGCACCCGGAGAGGACGAGTGCCGCCGCTGCCGCCTGGAGCAGGTTCCTGCGTGCGAGGGCTCCACACGTCGGTGCCGCCGACTCCGGATCTGCGTGCTGGGGCACTGCGGGCCTTCCGTGCGGGCCCCGGGCGGCACTGCCGGGCCGGGGCGGGTTCGATGGAGTGCGCGAGGAGGGACTTGAACCCTCACGTCCGAAGACACAGGAACCTAAATCCTGCGTGTCTGCCAATTCCACCACTCGCGCGTGGCCCGCCGCGGCGGGCAGCCCGACCAGTCTAGCTGGAAGGGACTGCGCCCGGCCGGACGAGGCCGGCGGCTCAGGACGCCGCGACCCTGAGGTCGCGGTGCAGTCTGGCCACGTGGCCCTTCGCCCTCACGTTGTACTGGGCCAGCCCGATCCTTCCGTCGGGCTCGACCGTGAAGGTGCTCCGGATGAGCCCTTGGTACGTGCGCCCGTAGTTGACCTTCTCGCCCCACGCGCCGTACCGCTCGGCGACAGCGTGGTCCTCGTCCGCGAGGAGCGTGAAGCCGAGGGCCTGCTCTGCGGCGAACTTCCGCACGGCCTCGGCGGGGTCGGGGGAGACGCCCACGACCGTGTAGCCGGCCCCGGTGAGCGCGTCGAGGCTGTCCCGGAAGTCGCACGCCTGCTGCGTGCATGCGGGGGTGTCCACCTGGGGGAAGAAGTAGAGGACCACGCGCTGGCCCGCGAAGTCTGCCAGGGAGGTCGTGCCCCCGGCCGAATCGGGGAGGGTGAAGTCCGGTGCGGGATCGCCGTTCGCGAGGCGGAGGGGGGCAGTAGAGGAGGTCATCCGGCCACACTAGCGCCGCTCGCAGAGGGGCCCGATGGCGTCCGCTGGTCCGTGACTGAGGTCACCCAGAGCGGGGCCGATGCCGATTTCACTCCTCGCAGGTTCTCGTGTAGAGTTACATGTCGTTGCGGGGCACGGAGACGGACCGGAAGGGACGCCGACGGATCACGCACGGAATGCGCCTCTAGCTCAATTGGCAGAGCAATTGACTCTTAATCAATGGGTTCCGGGTTCGAGTCCCGGGGGGCGCACCGAGGGAGAGACGAAGGGCTCCGGCTGATGCCGGAGCCCTTCGTGCGTCTCCTGTCTGCCCTGCTCGCGGGCTCGGCTGTGCGCGGCCGCCGAAGCGCCGCACTCGCACGGCGCCGAAGTATCGGCTGCCTCCGCCTTCACCGGCGGACGCGGACATAGGCGGGGCTCACGCGGTGGCGGCCGTGTCCGGCCGTGGAGACGTCCTCGTGGAGTGCCATCCAGGTGCCGAGTCCGACCGCAATGCAGACGGAGACTGCGATCACGAGCCATTCCATGGCCATCACCTCCCAGGCGTGCCCCGGCGCTCCGGGGCGATGGGTTTATTGAACGCCCGTTTTTTAATCGTGTCGAGGGTTGGCGACGCCCGCCCCACAGACGGGGAGAGCCGGACGGGGCGGGAATCAGGCGTGCGGCCGGGGCCAGGCGTGCGGCCGGGAGTCGGGCGGAGCAGCGCGAGCCAGACGGTCTGGAGTCAGACAGACGAACCGAGTGCGCCGAGTTCGTCGAGGAAAGCGCGCAGGTCTGCAGCGTCGTCCTCCTGCGCGAGGTGCTGGTCCTCGCCCTCGAGGGGGAGCATGCACTCGCCGTGCACGGTGAAGGTGAGCACCCTGCCCGTGCTCGTGGCAACGTCGAACGACCCCTCGAGCGGCTCGGCCGCATAGGCCAGGTTCGTCAGGTCCACGGTCGTCGGCTGGCCAGCGGGGGCAAGGGTCGCGCGTTCGAAGGGGGCGATCACGAGCTCGACCGGACGGCGACGGTAGCCGATCACGAAGCCCAGTGCCGGCGGCGGGCCGGGCACCGGGCCCGCGACCGTGCCCCCGCACTCGGTGGAGCACACGAGGTTGTAGTCGCCGTAGTTCGGGATCTGGCTGTCGAACACCCGGTGCAGGGCCGCCTTGAGCCTGCTGTCGGGGTCCGCGGCCGTGCCGCCGGTCGGTGTCGTGCTCACGTCGCTGCTCACGCCGTCGGGCTCCTTTCGCCGCCCCCCAGTCTACGAAAGACGCGCCACGGCGGGGGCCACTACGCTGAGCGCATGGATTTCCGCCGACTCCTCCTCCTGCGCGAACTCGCCGACCGCCGGACCATCGGCGCGACGGCGGAGGCGCTGGGGATCACGCCGTCGGCCGTCTCACAGCAGCTCAAGGCGCTCCAGGAGGAGCTCGGCGTCGTCCTCCTCGCCCGCGAGGGCCGTGGCGTCAGGCTCACCGAGGCGGGGGAGGCGCTCGCGGCGGCAGGGGCGGACGTGGCGGTCGCGATGGCGCGCGCCGAGGCCACCGCGGACGGCTACCGCAAGGGCAACCAGGCCACGGTCACCGCCGTCTTCTTCCCGAGCGCGGGGGAGATGCTCCTGCCGGGCCTCCTCGACCGCGTCGCCGCAGTGCCGCGCCTCCGCCTCGTCGCGAGGCTCGCGGACCCCGCAGTGCCCGGCTTCGTGGACCTCGCCGCGGACGTGGACATGGTCCTCGGGCACTCCGTCAACGGGCCGGCCGAGTTCGCCCGTCCCGGGATCGTGGTCGAGCACCTCCTCGACGAGCCGCTGGACGTCGCCCTTCCCGAGGGCCATCCGCTAGCATCCCGGGCCGAGCTCGCCGCGGCGGACGTCGCCGCCTATCCGTGGGTCGGCGTGCCCGCCGGCTTCCCCTTCGAGACCGTCCTGAGGCAGATAGAGCTGCAGGCGGGCCGGGGGATCGAGCGCACGCAGCTCCTGCCGGACCTGCGCGTCATGGAGGCACTCGTGCGGGGCGGCCACGGACTGAGCCTCCTCCCGCGCTTCACCGCGCACCGGGCCATGCGCGACGGTCTCGTGCTGAGGCCCCTCGTCGGCGTCCACGCCCGGCGGAGCATCGTCCTGATCGCGCGCGCCGACCTTGCGGCCCGGCCGACGGTCCGTGAAGTCATGGACATGGTGCACGCCGAGGCTGCGCGGATCCTCGACGAGGACCCGGTTGGCGGTCCTAGACTGCACCCATGAGCGATGCGAGCAGGCCCAATGCCGGCAGTCCCGAGGCGAGCCGGCCCGGCGCGAGCAGGCCCGGAGCCCAGGATCCGGACGGGCGGGCGGCTCCCGGGGCCCGGGCGGCCCAGGGCGCAGACGTCAAGCCGCGCAGCAGGGCCGTCACGGACGGCATCCATGCCGCCCCTTCGCGCGGCATGCTCCGCGCGGTCGGGTTCGGGGACGACGACTTCGAGAAGCCGCAGGTCGGCATCGCGAGCTCGTGGAACGAGATCACCCCCTGCAACCTCTCGCTCGACCGCCTCGCGAAGTCGGCCAAGGAGGGCGTGCACGCCGCAGGCGGCTTCCCCATGCAGTTCGGCACGATCTCCGTATCCGACGGGATCTCGATGGGCCACGAGGGCATGCACTTCTCCCTCGTCTCGCGCGAGATCATCGCGGACTCGGTCGAGACCGTCATGCAGGCAGAGCGGATGGACGGGCAGGTGCTCCTCGCCGGCTGCGACAAGTCCCTCCCGGGGATGCTCATGGCCGCCGCGCGCCTCGACGTCTCGAGCGTCTTCCTCTACGCGGGATCGATCATGCCCGGCTGGGTCAAGCTCGAGGACGGCACGGAGAAGGACGTCACGCTCATCGACGCGTTCGAGGCGGTCGGTGCGTGCGCTGCGGGGCGGATGTCGCGCGCTGACCTCGACCGGATCGAGCGGGCGATCTGCCCCGGCGAGGGCGCGTGCGGGGGGATGTACACCGCGAACACGATGGCGAGCGCTGCCGAGGCGCTCGGGATGTCACTGCCGGGCTCGGCCGCGCCGCCCTCGGCAGACCGGCGCCGGGACGCGTTCGCCCGGCGCTCCGGAGAGGCGGTGGTCGAGCTCCTGCGCCAGGGCATCACGGCCAGGGACATCCTCACGCGGGCCGCGTTCGAGAACGCGATCGCAGTGGTCATGGCGTTCGGCGGCTCGACCAACGCGGTCCTGCACCTGCTCGCGATCGCCCGCGAGGCCGAGGTCGAGCTGACGCTGCGCGACTTCAACACGATCGGCGACCGCATCCCGCACCTCGGCGACCTCAAGCCCTTCGGGCGGTACGTGATGACCGACGTCGACCGCGTGGGCGGGGTGCCGGTGGTCATGCGGGCCCTGCTCGACGCCGGGCTGCTCCACGGCGATGCCCTCACCGTCACCGGCAGGACGGTGGCCGAGAACCTCTCGGCGATCGACCCGCCCGACCTCGACGGCAAGATCCTCCGCGCCCTGGACGACCCCATCCACCGCACCGGCGGCATCTCGATCCTGCACGGAACGCTGGCCCCCGAGGGGGCGGTCGTCAAGACCGCTGGCTTCGATGCCGAGGTGTTCGAGGGCACTGCGCGGGTCTTCGAGCGAGAGCAGGGCGCCCTCGACGCGCTCGACGCCGGGCAGATCGTGGCGGGGGACGTCGTCGTGATCCGCTACGAGGGCCCCAAGGGCGGGCCGGGGATGCGCGAGATGCTCGCCATCACCGGCGCCATCAAGGGTGCAGGGCTGGGCCGGGACGTCCTGCTCCTCACCGACGGGCGCTTCTCGGGCGGCACCACGGGCCTCTGCATCGGCCACGTGGCGCCCGAGGCGGTCGACGGCGGGCCCATCGCCCTCGTGCACGACGGCGACCGCATCCGCGTCGACATCGCGGCGCGCAGCCTCGACCTCCTGGTGGACCCCGACGAGCTCGACCGGCGCCGGCAGGGGTGGGCCCCGCTCCCGGCCCGGTACACGAAGGGCGTCCTGGCCAAGTACGCCAAGCTCGTGCACTCCGCGAGCGAGGGGGCCGTGGTGGGCTGAGCCGCACGGCTGCCGCGGACGTCGTGGCCGCCCAGCGTGGGGCCGGACACGTGGCCCGTCTCACTTTCTGGAAGAGGGTCCGCATGATGAGACGGCCGTCATCCAAATTGACACCCTGAGCGGCCGCACTGAAGACTGTGGGCATGCAGACCGTTCCGACCGGCATGGTGCTCGATGTCGTCGTCCTTGCCAAGCGCGTGGCTCACTGAGCCCGTCCTGGCACGATCTGTCACGCGCAACCCCTCGCAACGCCGTCAGGCTGAGGGGTTGTTTTCGTTTGAGCACGCCACTTCGCCACGAAGATCCTAAGGAAGAGACTGATGAGCAAAGGGACGCCGATCAGCCCATCGCTGATGGCTTCGAAGCCGTCCGCGGCCAAGGCCGCGGATCCTGTCGACACCGTCGACTCTGCCTCTGCCGTCCTGGGGCCCAACCGTACGGTCGGGCCCACAGAGATGACTGGATCTGAAGCAATTGTCCGCTCGCTCGAGGAACTGGGCGTGGACGATGTCTTTGGTCTTCCGGGCGGCGCGATCCTGCCGACCTACGACCCTCTGATGGCTTCGAAGATCAACCACGTCCTGGTGCGCCACGAGCAGGGCGCCGGCCACGCAGCCCAAGGCTATGCGATGGTCACGGGACGTGTGGGAGTCTGCATTGCGACGTCGGGCCCCGGCGCCACCAACCTGGTGACCGCGATCGCCGACGCGCACATGGACTCCGTTCCCCTCGTTGCAATCACCGGCCAGGTCTCGAGCGCCGTCATCGGCTCGGACGCGTTCCAGGAAGCGGACATCGTGGGCATCACCATGCCGATCACGAAGCACTCCTTCCTCGTGACCCGCGCCGAGGACATCCCCCGCGTCCTGGCAGAGGCCTTCCACCTCGCCTCGACCGGGCGGCCGGGCCCCGTCCTCGTGGACATCACGAAGGACGCCCAGCAGGCCAGGACGACGTTCAGCTGGCCCCCCAGGATCGACCTGCCCGGCTACCGCCCCGTGACCCGCGGCCACAGCAAGCAGGTGCGGGAGGCCGCCCGGCTGATCGCGGCCTCCTCGAAGCCCGTGCTCTACGTGGGCGGCGGCGTCGTCAAGGCCCACGCGTCCGCCGAGCTCCTCGAGCTCGCCGAGGCCACCGGCGCCCCGGTGGTCACGACCCTCACCGCGCGCGGGGCGTTCCCGGACTCGCACCGCCAGCACGTCGGGATGCCCGGCATGCACGGCGGCGTGGCCGCGGTCACCGCCCTCCAGCAGGCGGACCTCCTGATCACCCTCGGTGCGCGCTTCGACGACCGCGTCACGGGGGTGCTGAGCTCGTTCGCCCCGAACGCCAAGGTCATCCACGCTGACATCGACCCCGCCGAGATCTCGAAGAACCGCGTGGCGGACGTCCCGATCGTCGGCTCGGTCAAGGAGATCATCCCCGAGCTCACGGAGGCCGTGCGCGCCGGCGCGGCGAAGGACGGTGCGCCGGACCTGAGTGCGTGGTGGACGTTCCTGGACAGGCTCCGCGACGACTACCCGCTCGGCTGGACCGAGCCCGAGGACGGGCTCCTCGCGCCGCAGCGGATCATCCAGCGGATCGGCCAGCTCACGGGCCCCGAGGGCGTCTATGTGGCCGGGGTGGGGCAGCACCAGATGTGGGCCGCCCAGTTCATCAAGTACGAGCGCGCCCACGCGTGGCTCAACTCGGCCGGCCTCGGCACCATGGGCTACTCGGTGCCGGCGGCGATGGGCGCCAAGGTCGGCAATCCGGACCGCGTGGTCTGGGCGATCGACGGCGACGGCTGCTTCCAGATGACCAACCAGGAGCTCGCGACGTGCGCGCTCAACAACATCCCGATCAAGGTCGCGGTCATCAACAACTCCTCCCTCGGCATGGTGCGCCAGTGGCAGACCCTCTTCTACGACGGCCGCTACTCGAACACGGACCTGCACACAGGGCACGAGACCGTGCGCATCCCCGACTTCGTCAAGCTCGGCGAGGCCTACGGCTGCGCGTCGTTCCGGGTCGAGCGGGAGGACCAGATCGATGACGTCATCCAGGCGGCGCTCGAGATCAACGACCGGCCGGTCGTGATCGACTTCGTCGTGAGCCCCAACGCGATGGTGTGGCCCATGGTGCCCGCCGGAGTGAGCAACGACCTCATCCAGGTCGCCCGCAATTCGACCCCCGACTGGGAAGAGGAGGACTGAGCGTGTCCCGCCATACCCTGTCCGTTCTGGTAGAGGACAAGCCGGGCGTCCTGACGCGCGTCGCCGGCCTCTTCGCCCGCCGGGCCTTCAACATCCACTCGCTCGCGGTGGGCCCCACCGAGGTGGACGGCGTCTCGCGGATCACCGTCGTCGTGGACGCCGAGGGCGACCTGCTCGAGCAGGTCACCAAGCAGCTGAACAAGCTCATCAACGTCATCAAGATCGTCGAACTCCTCCCGGAGAGCTCGGTGCAGCGCGACCACCTGCTGATCAAGGTCCGCGCCGACGCCGTCACGCGCCTGCAGGTCACGCAGGCCGTGGACCTGTTCCGCGCGTCGATCGTGGACGTCTCGACCGACTCGGTTGTCGTCGAGGCGACCGGCACGACCGAGAAGCTCAGCGCGCTCCTGGGCGTGCTCGAGCCGTTCGGCGTCCGCGAGATCGTGCAGTCCGGAACCCTCGCCATCGGCCGCGGCTCGCGGTCCATGAGCGACCGCGCCCTCCGCGCGGGCTGAAACTTCCCATCCTTCCAACGCAAGCCAAGGAGACATCCAAGTGACTGAGCTGTACTACGACGACGACGCCGACCTCTCGATCATCCAGGGCAAGAAGGTGGCCGTCATCGGCTACGGCAGCCAGGGCCACGCCCACGCCCTCAACCTCCGCGACTCGGGCGTCGACGTCCGCGTGGGCCTCAAGGAGGGCAGCAAGAGCCGCCCGAAGGCCGAGGAGGAGGGCCTGCGCGTCCTGACCGCCCGCGAGGCGGCGGGGGAGGCCGACGTCATCGTCATCCTCGCCCCGGACCAGGTGCAGCGCCACCTGTACAAGGACGACATCGAGCCCGCGCTCAGCGAGGGCAAGGTCCTCGTCTTCGGCCACGGCTTCAACATCCGCTTCGGCTACATCCAGCCGCCGGCCGGTGTCGACGTCATCCTCGTGGCCCCGAAGGCGCCGGGCCACACGGTTCGCCGCGAGTACGTCGCGGGCCGCGGCATCCCGGACATCATCGCGGTCGAGCAGGATGCCTCGGGCGCCGCGTGGGACATCGCCAAGTCCTACGCCAAGGCCATCGGCGGCACGCGCGCCGGCGTCATCAAGACCACGTTCACCGAGGAGACCGAGACGGACCTCTTCGGCGAGCAGGCCGTGCTCTGCGGCGGGGTCTCGCACCTCGTCCAGGCGGGCTTCGAGACCCTGACCGAGGCCGGCTACCAGCCGGAGATCGCCTACTTCGAGGTCCTCCACGAGCTCAAGCTCATCGTCGACCTCATGTGGGAGGGCGGCATCGCCAAGCAGCGCTGGAGCGTCTCCGACACCGCCGAGTACGGCGACTACGTCTCCGGCCCGCGCGTCGTGACCCCGGCCGTCAAGGAATCGATGAAGGAGATCCTCGCGGACATCCAGTCCGGTGCGTTCGCCAAGCGCTTCATCGACGACCAGGACAACGGCGCCAAGGAGTTCCTCGAGCTGCGCGAGAAGGAGGCCCAGCACCCGATCGAGGCCACCGGCCGCGCGCTGCGCTCCCACTTCTCGTGGAAGCAGCAGGACGCTGACTACACCGAGGGCTCCGCAGCCCGCTAGCCACCCCCGCAGCGGTGGGCGCCACGCGCGCCCACCGCTGCTGGCGCGTCCGGCGCCCGCACCCCGCCAGCACCGCGCGCCCCGCACCACCCCGCCCCTACGCCCCGCCCCAGACCCGAGAGGCCCCTGCCCGTGACCAAGCCTGTCGTCCTCCTCGCCGAAGAACTCTCCCCCGCCACCGTCGAAGCGCTCGGTCCCGACTTCGAGATCCGCCACGCCGACGGTGCGGACCGCGCGCAGCTCCTGTCGGCGATCGCCGACGTCGACGCGATCCTCGTCCGCTCCGCCACCCAGGTCGACGCCGAGGCGATCGCCGCGGCCGGCCGGCTCAAGGTCATCGCCCGCGCCGGCGTCGGCCTCGACAACGTCGACATCAAGGCCGCCACCCAGGCGGGCGTGATGGTGGTCAACGCGCCGACGTCGAACGTCGTCTCCGCGGCAGAGCTCACGTGCGGCCACATCCTCTCCCTCGCCCGCAACATCCCCGCGGCCAACGCTGCGCTCAAGGGCGGCGAGTGGAAGCGCTCCAAGTACTCCGGCACCGAGCTCCTGGACAAGAAGCTCGGCGTGATCGGCCTGGGCCGCATCGGCGCGCTCGTCGCTGCCCGCATGCAGGCCTTCGAGATGGAGGTCCTGGCCTACGACCCGTACGTCACGGCAGCGCGCGCCGCCCAGCTCGGGGTCCGCCTCGTCACGCTCGACGAGCTGCTCGCCGAAAGCGACTTCATCACGATCCACATGCCGAAGACCCCCGAGACCCTCGGGATGCTCGGCAAGGACGCGTTCGCGAAGATGAAGAGCACGGCCTACGTCGTGAACGTCGCGCGTGGCGGCCTCGTCGACGAGGATGCCCTCCACGCGGCCCTCGAGGCCGGTGAGATCGCGGGCGCGGGCATCGACGTCTTCTCGAAGGAGCCGAGCACGGACCTGGCGTTCTTCGGCAATGAGAACGTCGTCGTGACGCCCCACCTGGGCGCGTCCACGGACGAGGCGCAGGAGAAGGCCGGCATCTCGGTCGCCAAGTCGGTGCGCCTCGCGCTTGCCGGCGAGCTCGTCCCGGACGCCGTCAACGTGGCCGGCGGCGTGATCGCCCCCGACGTGCGCCCCGGCATCCCGCTCATCGAGAAGCTGGGCCGGATCTTCACGGCCCTCGCCCACGACTCCGTGACCCAGGTGGACATCGAGGTGGCCGGCGAGATCGCCGCCCTGGACGTCAAGGCACTCGAGCTCGCCGCGCTCAAGGGCGTCTTCACCGACGTCGTGTCCGAGAACGTCTCCTACGTCAACGCCCCGGTGCTCGCCGAGCAGCGCGGCGTCGCGGTGCGCCTCCTCACGACCACGGAGGCCGAGGACTACCGCAACGTCCTGACCATCCGCGGCCTGCTCTCCGACGGGTCGCAGCTCTCCGTGGCCGGTACCCTCACGGGCCCGAAGCAGATCCAGAAGATCGTCGGGATCAACGGCTACGACATCGAGATGCCCATCACCGAGCACCTCGTGGTCATGTTCTACTCGGACCGCCCCGGCGTCATCGGCACTATCGGCCACATCCTGGGCATGAACGAGATCAACATCGCCGGCATGCAGGTGGCCCGGGCGGACACGAACGGCACCGCCATGGCGCTGCTCACCGTGGACTCCGCGATCCCGACCACCGTCCTCGAGACGGTCAAGGGCGAGATCGGCGCTACGATCGTGCGCGAGATCGACCTGGCGGACTGATCCGGGCCACCGGGCCGGCCGCTGCTCCGGGCATCGCCCCGGGCGGGCAGCGCACGACGGCGACCCCC
>NZ_JBDFRB010000002.1:340467-357933 GCF_039615075.1 Sinomonas halotolerans
CCCCACCGACCGCGGTGGGGGTCGCCGTCGTCTGCAATGCGGTGCGTGACCCACCACGACAGCGCCGTTCGCCGCGCAGGGCGCGCCTAGGGTAATTTCTTAGGGTGACGCCAGCAGAGCCGAAGACCCCGTTCTACATCACCACCGCCATCACGTACCCGAACGGCGAGCCGCACATCGGCCACGCGTACGAGTACATCTCGGCGGACGCGATGGCGCGGTTCAAGAGGCTCGACGGGTTCGACGTCTTCTTCCTCACCGGCACCGACGAGCACGGCCTCAAGATCGCGCAGACAGCGCAGAAGGCGGGCATCACGCCGAAGGAGTTCGTGGACCGCCAGGCCGTGGTGTACCGCGAGGTCCACGCCCTCGTGGGCACGAGCTTCGACCGCCTCATCCGCACGACGGACGAGGACCACTACGCCGCCGCGCAGGACCTCTGGAAGCGCATGGAGGCCAACGGGGACATCTACCTCTCCAAGTACGAGGGCTGGTACTCGGTCCGCGACGAGGCGTTCTACCCCGAGGACGACACAGTGGTGCGGGACGGCGTGCGGTACTCGAAGGAGACCGACACCGAGCTCACGTGGACCGCCGAGGAGAGCTACTTCTTCCGCCTCTCCGCGTACCAGGACAGGCTGCTCGCGTACTACGAGTCGCACCCCGAGTTCGGGGCGCCGGGCTACCGGTTCAACGAGGTCATCTCCTTCGTGAAGCGCGGGCTCGAGGACCTCTCCATCTCCCGGACCTCCTTCGACTGGGGCGTGCCGGTCCCGGGGTCGGACAGCCACGTCATGTACGTGTGGGTGGACGCGCTCACCAACTACCTCACGGGCGTGGGCTACCCGGACACCGAGTCCGAGGCGTTCCGGAAGTACTGGCCCGCGGACGTGCACATCATCGGCAAGGACATCTCGCGGTTCCACGCGGTCTACTGGCCCGCCTTCCTCATGAGCGCGGGGCTCGAGCTGCCCAAGCGCGTCATGATCCACGGGTTCCTGCAGAACAACGGCGTGAAGATGTCCAAGTCGCTCGGCAACGTCGTGGCGCCCCGGGACATGATCGGGCAGTACGGCCTCGACACGATGCGCTACTTCCTGCTCCGCGAGGTCCCCTACGGCGCCGACGGCTCCTACAGCCACGAGGCGATCGTGGGCCGCATGAACGCCGACCTCGCGAACAACCTGGGCAACCTCGCCCAGCGCTCCCTCTCGATGGTCGCGAAGAACCTCGGAGGCGTCGTGCCGGAGCCGGGTGAGCTCGCCGACGCCGACAGTGCCATCCTCGACGCGGCCGCTGGGCTGCTCGGATCGGTGCGCGCGGCCTTCGAGAAGCAGGAGTTCTCCCGTGCGCTCGAGGCAGTCTGGGGCGTGCTCGGGGACACGAACGCCTACTTCGCCGAGCAGCAGCCGTGGGTCCTGCGCAAGACTGATCCGGCGCGGATGGCGACGGTCCTGTACGTGACGCTCGAGGTCGTGCGCCGGGTGGCGCTGCTCGTCCAGCCCGTGATGCCGGAGTCCGCGGCGAGGCTGCTCGACGCCCTGGGCCAGCCCGAGGGCGAGGCGCGGCTGTTCACGGCGCTCACCGCTCCCATCGCGCCCGGTGCGCAGCTGCCCGCCCCGGCCCCGATCTTCCCGCGCTACGAGGAGCCCGTCGCCCCCTGACCCCGCCGAAATGGGGGACTTGTCCGCCGAAATGGGGGACTGGACCGCCGAGGTGGGGGTCTGGACCGCCGAAATGGGGGACTTGTCCGCCGAAATGGGGGACTTGTCCGCCGAGGTGGGGGTCTGGACCGCCGAGGTGGGGGACCTGGCCGGCTGCATGGCGTACGACGGCGACCACTCGCCGTCGTGCGTCCATCCCGCCGCGTGCGGTGCGCCTCATGCGACCGAGCCGAGCGCCTGTGGCCTCGTGAGGAACGACCGCACCTTGGCCCGCAGTGCCTCCGGGTCATCCAGCTCGGGCCAGTAGATGTTCAGCACTCGCCACCCTGCTGCGACGAGCCGGGCCTCGCGTGCCTGCTGGGCCGCGACCTTTGCGTCGGGAAGGCCATGGTCGAAGTACTTGGCGAATCCGTGTACCTCGATCACGAGCCGTCGCGCTGTCCACGCGAAGTCCACGCGCTCGCGCCCGCCCTCCGTCGCGATCCACAGCTGGAGCTCGGGTTCCGGCAGGTTCCACTCGGCCAGGAGCAGCCTCAGGCGCGTCTCCGCGGGGGATTCCGCCCGGCCGTCCGCCCCGGCGAGGACTTCGCGGACCCGGCGGATCCCGCGTGTGCCCTTCCCCTCGACGACAAGACGGCGCAGTTCCTCGGGCTCGGCGCCGTGGGCGAGGCCCGAGTCGGCGATGATCACGGCCAGCTCGAACGGCAGAATGCGTGCACAGTCGATGACCGTCCGCTCGAGGGACGTCACCCGCATGCCATTGCGGATCCGGATGTCGCGGTCCGGGATGGTCTGGTTGTGCCGGACGACATCCCCGTGGGCGCCGGCCTCGCCTGCGCGACTCGCATGGGCCACGTGCACGACGGGCCGGGCGCGCCACACGGACAGTCCCCACAGGAGGGCTGCAGAGGTGTGGCTGTACACGTGCGAAGCCCCGGCTGCGGCGGCACTGTGCGCGCAGATCCGCACCACCATCGGGTCCGGCGTCCCAGACAGGTTGGGTGCGTAGATGCCGCGCTCGTGCCGGCTGAGCTCCTTGGCATCGACCAGGCGCCGGATCGCGGCCCGGTCCATGCCGGCCGCGAGGAGGTCGGCCGCGGTGAGCAGCTGGACGGGCGACGGCGTGTGGCTCGCGAGGGCGTCGATGCGTTGCCGGGCGTCCGGGTTCAGGTTCAGGTCCATGACGGGAGTCTCGCGTGACGGGAGCCGGATCCGGCGGCTGCGGGGGAGATTGTGGACAACTCCACGGTGTCGGCCCGCCTGTGGAGGACCAATGGCCCCCCCATCTCGGCGGCCAAGACCCCCATTTCGGCGGGAGCGGGTCCGGAATGTGAGACCCAGATGCCCAGCATGTGGATGGCGCCGATATCCTGCTGCCATGACCCAGACGCAGCTCGATCTCGCAGTGATCCCCGGTGACGGCATCGGCCCGGAAGTGACGGCGGAGGCCCTCAAGGTCCTCCACAAGGCACTCGAGGGCACGGGCCTCGAGCTCAAGGAGACCCGCTACAGCCTCGGCGCCGAGCACTGGCTCGCGACCGGCGAGACGCTCAGCGAGGAGACGCTTGCCGACATCCGCGGCCGCGACGCGATCCTCTTCGGCGCGATCGGCGCGGCTCCCGGCGACGCGCGCATCCCGTCCGGCATCCTCGAGCGCGAGGTCCTGCTCAAGCTCCGCTTCACGCTCGACCACTGCGTCAACCTCCGCCCGTCCAAGCTCTACGCCGGCGTGGGAAGCCCGCTCGCCAACCCCGGCGAGATCGACTTCGTCGTGGTCCGCGAGGGCACTGAGGGCCCCTACACGGGCAACGGCGGCGCGCTCCGCGTGGGCACGCCGCATGAGATCGCCACCGAGGTCTCGGTCAACACGGCACACGGTGTCGAGCGCGTGGTCCGCGACGCCTTCCGCCGCGCACAGGGACGCCGCCGCAAGGTCACGCTCGTCCACAAGCACAACGTCCTCGTCTACGCGGGCCACCTCTGGAAGCGCACGGTCGAGGCCGTCGCCGCGGAGTTCCCCGAGGTCGAGCACGACTACCTCCACGTCGACGCCGCGACGATCTTCCTCGTCACGGACCCCTCACGCTTCGACGTGATCGTCACGGACAACCTCTTCGGCGACATCCTCACCGACCTCGCCGGCGCCGTCACGGGCGGGATCGGCCTCGCCGCGTCGGGCAACATCAACCTCGACGGGACGGCCCCGTCCATGTTCGAGCCCGTCCACGGCTCGGCCCCGGACATCGCGGGCCAGCAGAAGGCCGACCCGACCGCCGCGATCCTCTCAGCCGCGCTCCTGCTCGAGCACATCGGCCAGCCCGAGGCGGCGGCACGCATTCAGGCGGCGGTCACGGCCGACGTCGAGTCCCGCACCCCGGGCGAGGCGCGCACGACGGCGGCAGTCGGCGACGCGATCGCCGCCCGGCTCTAGCGGCGCCCGGCCAGCGAGGGCGACGGTGCGGACGGCAGCACGCACGACGGCGAGGACGGCAGCGCGGACGGCAGCACGGACGGCAGCGAGGACGACGGCGGACGCTGTGATCGCCGTCGTGCGCCGGGCTTCCCCGCCCCGGAGGCGGGCGTAAGCTGTAGGAACTGACAGCCCCGACGCCGGAAGCAGCGCTGCTTCCCGGCTCGGCATGATGTGGAGGAACCATGACTCAGAACGCCCTCGGCGTTGACTTCGCGAAGCGGCTCTCGGAGACCCCGAAGACCCCGCAGGAGCGTGCGGCCATCCTGGCAAACCCGGGATTCGGCAACCACTTCACTGACCACACCGCGGTCGTCGACTACACGGTCGACTCGGAGGGCAAGGGCGGGTGGCATGACGCCCGCATCGAGCCGTACGGCCCCATCGCGATGGACCCCGCGGCCTCCGTCCTGCACTACGGGCAGGAGATCTTCGAGGGCCTCAAGGCATACCGCCACGCCGACGGCTCCGTCTGGACGTTCCGTCCCGAGGCCAACGCGGCCCGGTTCAACCGCTCGGCCCGTCGCCTCGCGCTGCCCGAGCTCCCGCCGGAGGTCTTCATCGAGTCGCTCAAGCAGCTCGTGTCCGTGGACAGGGACTGGGTCCCGGACGGCGAGGGCGAGTCCCTCTACCTGCGCCCGTTCATGATCGCGACGGAGGCCTTCCTCGGCGTCCGCCCCGCCCGCGAGGTCTCCTACCGCGTGATCGCCTCGCCGGCCGGGAACTACTTCGGCGGGGAGCTCAAGCCGGTCTCCATCTGGCTCTCGGAGAACTACGCCCGTGCAGGCCACGGCGGCACCGGCGAGGCGAAGTGCGGCGGCAACTACGCCGCCTCGCTCGCGGCCCAGCTCGAGGCAGAGGCGAACGGCTGCAAGCAGGTGCTCTTCCTCGACCCGACGGACGGCTTCGCTGTCGAGGAGCTCGGCGGCATGAACATCTTCTTCGTCTTCAAGGACGGCACGCTCGTCACCCCGGCGCTCAACGGCAACATCCTCCACGGCGTCACGCGTGATTCCGTCATGCAGCTCGCGGCGGACCGCGGCCTCGCCGTCCAGGAGCGCAGGATCACGATCGACGAGTGGCGCCAGGCCCTCGCCGACGGCACGCTCACGGAGGTCTTCGCGTGCGGCACCGCCGCCGTGATCACGCCGATCGGGGAGCTCAAGACCAAGGACGGCTCGCTCGTCACCCCGACGCTCGAAGGGGAGTCGGTCGCCATGGCGATCCGCGAGCAGCTGCTCGGGATCCAGACGGGCGCGGTCGAGGACCTCCACGGCTGGCTCACGCAGCTCGCCTAGCCCGGAGCCTCTGGCGCCAACGCGTTCTCAGCACGACGGCGCGTCCCCCACTCAGCGGGGGACGCGCCGTCGCGCTCTTCCCGCACGGGATGGCGCGGCCGGCGAGGGACGTTGCGGCCAGCGGGGGGCAGGCGCCCGACATTTCAGCGCAAGTCGTGCAGCCTTCGTTTCATGAATCCCGTGTGACTGCTAGCGTGACACGTGTCACGCGCATCCGCGATGGATGCCCCACCGGCGCCGCTCGGGGCGCCAGGAAGGCAGAGCACCACATGCACACGACCATCCCCCGCCGGCTCTCGGCAGCAGTACTTGCAGGACTCCTCACGATCGGCGGCGTCGGGGCGGGAGCCGCGCGCGCCGTGGGCGAAGGCCCCAACCCGGGCAACGGGTCCATCCAGACTTCCGCACTGCACACCTACGACTCGATGGTCGCCGAGCTCATGGCCCAGGATGCGAAGCAGCCGGCCATGGAGCTCGAGGTGATCGGCCAATCGGTGAAGGGGCGGGACCTCTACCTCGCGAAGTACATCTCGGACCCCTCCAAGCCGACCATCCTGTACCTCACGCAGCAGCACGGGAACGAGCAGCTGACCACCGAGGGCGCCCTGGCGTTCATCCGGAGCCTCGGCACCGCGAGCACATCCGGCGTCCTCGAGGGCGTCAACATCCTCGTGGTGCCGATGCTCAACCCGGACGGGGCGATGGGCGACGTCGACTTCCCCCTTGACGACTACGTGGCCGACGGCGGCCGCCACCTCACCCGATACAACGCCGTGGGGGTCGACCTCAACCGTGACCATGTGACAAGGCTCCAGCCCGAGACCCGTGCTCTGCACGAGAACGTCATGGCGAAGTACGCGGTGGACTACATGATCGACCTGCACCACCAGGGCACCCAGAGCGAGGTGGACGGCAAGCTGGTCTCCGGCTCCATCCTCTACCCGACCTCGCCCACCGTCGATCCGGCTGTCGTCGAGGGATCGAAGCGCCTGGGCGCAGTGGTGTACAACGCCATCCAGCCCACGGGCTGGGGGCATCTGGGCAAGTACATCGGCGGGACGGCGAACACGATCAGCCGCAACGGCATCGCGAGCGAGTACGGCATCTCGACCCTCCTGTTCGAGATGCGGGGCATGTCAGACCACTTCTACGAGCCCTACGCGCTCGGCCAGAAGAGCAATGGCTACCTCATCCGCCAGACGGTGCTCGCCCTGGGCGCCACGGCCCGGGCGGTCGCCGACGGATCGATCGAGACGGTCGATGCCTCGTTCTGGGACACGCTGCCAGAGCAGACAACGCGAACGGGCCTCGGGGACGAGTAGGCGGGGACGCGCCGTCGCGCTCATCCCGGGAGGCAGGCCGATAGGGTAGGGCCATGCGCATTGCCCGTTGTGTCAGTACCTCTGCCGATGACTCGGCCCCCTTCTACGGCGTCGTCCAGGGCGAGCCGGGGCGCGAGCGGGTCGCCGTCATCAAGGGCGACCCGTTCTTCACCGGGATCGAGCCCACGGGCGTCACCCACGCCCTCGAGGACGTCCGCCTCCTCGCCCCGATCATCCCCCGCAGCAAGATCGTGGGGATCGGCCGGAACTACGCGGACCACGCGAAGGAGATGGGCAACGACGTGCCGGGCGAGCCGTCGATGTTCCTCGTCGCCAACACCGCGGTCGTGGGCCCCGGAGACCCTGTGGTCCTTCCCGAGTGGAGCGAGGAGGTCTCCTACGAGGGCGAGCTGTGCGTCGTCATCGGGCGCATCTGCAAGGACGTGCCGGCCGAGAAGGCGGCGGATGTCATCTTCGGCTACACCGTGGGCAACGACTTCACGGCCCGGGACAGGCAGCGCACCGACCTCCAGTGGGCGCGTGCGAAGTCCTTCGACACGTCCAAGCCGCTCGGTCCGTGGATCGAGACCGACCTGGACACCGAGGACCTCGCCCTCGTCACGCGCGTGGACGGCGAGGTCCGGCAGGACGGGACCACCGCGGACATGGTCTTCGGAGTCCGCGAGCTCGTCGCGGCCGTCTCGAGCGCCTTCACCCTCCTGCCGGGCGACGTCATCATGACGGGGACCCCGGCGGGCGTCGGGATCGTCTCCGAGGGGCAGCGGGTCGAGGTCGAGATCGAGGGGCTCGGCACGCTGTCCAACCCGGTCGTGCGCGCCCTAGAATGGTGCCACTATGACTTCCTCCGCCGAGCTCGCTGCTGCCCCGTCCTCGTCCATCCCGTCCGTCACGCCGGACACGCCGGTGCGCGTGCGCTTCTGCCCGTCGCCGACCGGCACCCCGCACGTGGGCCTCGTGCGGACGGCGCTCTTCAACTGGGCGTACGCCCGCCACACGGGCGGGACGTTCGTGTTCCGCATCGAGGACACGGACGCGCAGCGCGACTCGGAGGAGAGCTACCAGCAGATCGTGGAGGCCCTCACCTGGCTGGGCCTCACGTGGGACGAGGGGATCGACGTCGGCGGCCCCCACGCACCGTACCGCCAGTCGCAGCGCCTCGACCTGTACCGCGAGGTGGCCGCCAAGCTCAAGGACGCCGGCTTCCTGTACGAGTCCTACTCGACCCCTGCCGAGATCGAGGCGCGCCACAAGGCCGCCGGCCGCGACCCGAAGCTGGGCTACGACAACTCCGACCGCGACCTCACGGCCGAGCAGATCGCTGCCTTCCGGGCCGAGGGCCGCGAGCCCGTACTCCGGTTCCGGATGCCGGAGGAGGACGTGGTCTTCGACGACCTCATCCGCGGCGAGATCCGGTTCAAGGCAGGCTCCGTGCCGGACTTCGTGGTGGTCCGCGCGGACGGCTCGCCCCTGTACACGCTCGTCAACCCGGTCGACGACGCGCTCATGGGCATCACCCACGTTCTGCGCGGCGAGGACCTGCTCTCCTCGACCCCCCGCCAGGTGGCGCTCTACTCGGCCCTGCACGCGGTCGGGGTCGCGGGCTACATGCCGCTCTTCGGCCACCTTCCCTACGTCATGGGCGAGGGCAACAAGAAGCTGTCCAAGCGGGACCCCGAGTCCAACCTGTTCCACCACCGCGACCGCGGGTTCATCCCCGAGGGCCTCCTGAACTACCTGGCACTCCTGGGCTGGTCGCTCTCCGCGGACGAGGACATCTTCACGGTCGACCAGCTCACGGCGAACTTCGACATCTCCTCGGTCCTGCCCAACCCGGCCCGGTTCGATGTGAAGAAGGCCGAGGCCATCAACGGAACGCACGTGCGCATGCTCGAGCCCGAGGACTTCCGGGCGCGGCTCGTCCCGTACCTGCGCGCGGCCGGGATCGTGGGGGAGACGCTCACGGAGCGCGAGGAGGCCATCCTCGCCGAGGCTGCGCCGCTCATCCAGGAGCGGATCACGCTGCTCGGCGAGGCGCCGGAGATGCTCGGCTTCCTCTTTGCGCAGGACTCCGAGATCACCGTCGCGGACGACGCGCGCAAGGGCCTGCCCGCGAACCTCGAGGAGGTCCTCGACGCCGCGCTCGCCGCGCTCGAGCCGACCGCGGACTGGACGGCTGAGGCCATCCAGGACGCCCTGCGCGCCGCGCTCGTGGACGGCCTCGGCATCAAGCCGCGTCTGGCCTTCGGCCCGGTCCGGGTCGCCGTCTCGGGGCGCCGGGTCTCCCCGCCGCTCTTCGAGTCCATGGTGATCCTGGGCAAGGAGTCCTCGCTCGCCCGGCTCCGGGCATTCCGTGGCTGAGGCCGTGCAGACCGACCGCGCGGACGACGGCGGGGGCGCACCCGCCGTCGTGCCCGTGCCCCAGACCGTGCGCGGCGTGCTGCTGGACATCGACGAGACGCTCGTAGACCTCGAGGGCGCGATGGACCGTGCTCTGCGCGAGGTGACCGGCCCGCTCCTGCCCGGCCTCGGCGAGGAGGAGTGGGCTGCGTTCTGCCGCATCTTCACGCGCGGCTCGGACGACATCTATGCCCAGTACATCGCCGGTGCCATCACCTTCGCGCAGCAGCGGATCCTCCGGGCCGAGCGGTGCCTCGCGCACTTCGGCGCGGAATTCGAGTCGGCGGACCACGCGGTTGCATGGCTGTCCGCCTACGAGAGCGCCCAGCCTGCCTACGTCGCCGCGTTCGACGACGTGGTGCCGTTCCTGGACGTCCTCGATTCGGCCGGGATCGCGTACGGCGCCGTGAGCAACAACGTCCACGACTACCAGCGGGCGAAGCTCGACCACGCGGGCCTGGACCGGGTCCGGACCCTCGTGGGGATCGACGCAGTGGGGGCCGCGAAGCCCGATCCGGCGATCTTCCACGAGGGCCTGCGCCAGCTCGGCACCGGCGCGTCAGAGACCGTCTACGTGGGCGACAACCCGGCCCACGACGTCATCGGAGCGGCCGCCGCCGGGCTCTGCGGCATCTGGCTCAACCGCCGCGAGGCCGTCCTCGCCGAGGACGTTGCGGCTGCCGTGCCCCGGCAGGTCGCGAGCCTCGCGGAGGTCCCGGCCCTGCTCGGCCTCGGCTGAGACCCCGCATCGAGCGGCCAGGGACCCCGTACCAAGCCGCCAGGGACCCCGTATCGGCTGTGGGGTCCCTGGCGGTCGGTTGTGGGGTCCCTGCCGACCGGTTGTGGGGTCCCTGCCGGCCGGTTGTGGGGTCCCTGGCGGTCAGGCTGCCGTTGCCGGGCGGCGGCGCGCGCCTGCCTGCACGAGGGCGGCCACCGCTGCGGCCACGGCAAGGGCGCCGACGATCGCGAGGGCGGCAGGAGCGCCGTCCCCGGTGGGCGAGGCACTGGCCACCGCTGAATGGAGGCGCACGGTGCCCTCGGCGATCCGGGTGCTGCCACCGGAGAGCCTCCCTGCACCGTCGGCGATCTTCTCGGTCCCGTCCGCGAGTCTGTCGGCGCCGCCCTTGATCTTCACGGCGCCAGCGGCGAGCGCGGCATTCCCGTCGGAGAGGCGGGCGGCGCCGTCGGCGAGGGCCTTTACCCCGCCGAGCAGGCCGGGGTCCTTCCCGGCTCCGGTGATGCCGGTCTGGAGCTGCCCCGCACCGTCGGCGAGGCGGGCGCTGCCCTCGCTCAGCGAGGCGGTCGCCTTGAGGAGCCCGGGGCGCTCCGGGTTCCCGGGCACGCCGTCCATCCCCACGACGACGGCGCGCGTCCCCTCGGCGAGCATCTCCGCTCCCAGGACAAGGCCGGGGGAGTCGGGGCTGCGGCCCGTGACCTTCGCACTCAGGGTTCCCACCCCGTCCCGGAGCCGAGCCGCGCCCCCGTCGAGCTGTGCCGCCCCGTCGGCGAGACGGGCTGCGCCCGCATCCAGGCGGGCGGCGCCCCCGGCGAGCGCGGCGATCTTGTCCTTGACCACGCCGAGCGGCACGAGGCCCTCCGGTCCTTCCGCTGCAGCGAGGAGTGCCGCGAGCCCCTGGGCCAGCGCCGCGGAGCCGCTGCCCTGCGTCGCGTCGCCGCCGGGGCCGGGGTAGCCGCGCAGCTGCGCTGCGCCTGCCGAGACCTTGGAGGCGCCGTCAGCGAGGCGGGCGGCTCCGTCGGCGAGGTTGCCGGGGGTGTTCCCTGAGGCCGAGGGCGTCAGGACGGCTCCGAGCCGTGCGGTCGCGGCGCTGATCCTCTGGGCGCCGGCGTCCACCCTGTACACCCCGGGGGCGAGCTTGTTGCGGACGTCGGCGCGGACCTTCTCCGTGCCGGTGGCGAGCCGCTGTGCGCCCTCGACGAGCCTGCCGGTCCCGGGGGCGAGCCTGTCCTGGATCCCGTCGCGGAGGCGTGCTGCGCCGTTGGCGAGTGCGGTGGCGCCCTCGGAGGCCTTCCCGGCCCCGGCTTCGGCCTTGGCTGCCCCGTCGGCGAGAGCCGCCGAGCCGGCGGCCGCCGTGGAGGCGCCGTCGTCCAGCGCCGCTGCGCCCTCGCTCGCGGCGGCGGTGCCTGTCCTCAGCTGGGATGCGCCGTCGGCGACCCTGGCGGTGAGGAGAGTGTAGAAGGCCGCCAGGGCGACGAGCAGCACGGCAAGGACCACGGTCACGGCCTTCCGCGGCCGAGCCGGCGACCCGCCGGCGAGCTGTGCAGGGCGTTTTGGGCTGGTGCTCGCGCGGTCCGACGGTGCGGGGCGCAGAAGGGTTCGGAGGGTCATGGGGTCCTCTCGGCTCTGGCCGGCGGCGCTGCCGGCACGGGGAGGGCGGAACGGTCTCTCCAGAGACGCTGCTGGCAGGGCGCTGCCAGTGCGACGGCTTGTTACTGTGCAGTAACTTCGCCAGAGTAAACATGACCTGGGTCACATGCGCAAGGGCTGTCCGCGGCGACGGGCCGAGCGCCTCCGGTCGATTTGGCGGCCGGGAGAGCATCGGGTACAGTAATTACTCGTGCTGAAGGGCACGGAGCGGGTCCGAGAGGGCAAGCGCCGAGGCCTGGAACGCAGTGGGATATGGTGTAATTGGCAACACTACGGTTTCTGGTACCGTCATTCTAGGTTCGAGTCCTGGTATCCCAGCTCCGGAAGGCCTTCACGGCCTGATGGAGAACGCGCGGATGCGGAACCCTCTCGGGAATCCAGTCCGGCAGTCGGCAAAGTACCTCGGCCCCATCGTATAGCGGCCTAGTACGCCGCCCTCTCACGGCGGTAACGCGGGTTCGAATCCCGCTGGGGTCACGGATCGGTCCGGAGCAATCCGGTGCCGGCCACAGGTCCTCCTCAGGGAGGCGGAAGTCCTCCTCAGGGAGGCAGGGGTCCTGCCCTCGGGCAGGACAGTGCAAGGCCCCATCGTATAGCGGCCTAGTACGCCGCCCTCTCACGGCGGTAACGCGGGTTCGAATCCCGCTGGGGTCACGAACAAGCCCCCGGTCCTCGCGGCCGGGGGCTTTTCGCGTTCCGGCCCCAGTGGATCCTGCCGCGTCGCGGCCAGCCGCGGGCCGCGTGGCCCGGGCCTGGGCCATGATCCCCGAACCCAACCCGCCGGTATCCGGTGAGTGACGCATCCGGCATGATGGGGGGCGTGAGTTCCCCCACGACAGCGTCTGACAGCCCGCCGCCAGCGGAGGCCCTCGCCCTCCTGGAGGAGTTCGGCCGCGCCCTCGCCGGGCTGCGGCTCCCGCTCGCGGCTGAAGGTGCCGAGGCTGCGCGGCGGGATGCTGCTGCCGCGCTCGCACAGCTCGAGGACTACGTCCTGCCCCGCTACCGCAGTCTGGAGGCGCCGCTGCTGGCCGTGGTCGGCGGTTCCACCGGCGCTGGCAAGTCGACGCTCGTCAACGCCCTGGTGGGCCATCCCGTCACGAGGGCAGGCGCAGTGCGCCCCACCACCAGGCAGCCCCTCCTCGTCCACCATCCCGATGACGCTGCCTGGTTCGAGGGCACCCGCGTCCTGCCCGGCCTAGCACGCGTCCGGGGGGCGAGGGCCGAAGTCTCGGTGCCGGCCGCCCAGGCGGGGCCCGCCCCGGACCCGGACGCCATGGGCAGTATCGTGCTCCTAGCCGAGGACAGCGTCCCCAGCGGGCTCGCCCTCCTGGACGCCCCAGACGTCGACTCGGTCTCCGAGGCGAACCGCGCGCTCGCCGGCCAGCTCCTTGCCGCCGCGGACCTCTGGGTGTTCGTCACGACCGCCAACCGCTACGCCGATGCGGTGCCCTGGCGCCTGCTCGCCGACGCCGCGGCACGGGACATCACCGTCGCGGTCGTCCTGGACAGGGTCCCGGCCGACGCCGAAGAGGAGGTCCGCGAGGACCTCGCCGCCATGCTCGCACGGCAGGGACTCGGCTCGGCGCGGCTCTTCGTCGTCCGTGAGACGGGGCTCGACGGCCTCGGCATGCTGCCCGAGGATTCCGTGGCGCCCCTGCGCGCGTGGCTCTCGGGGCTCGCCGCAGACGCGGCCGGCCGAGCCGCCGTCGCACGCCAGACCCTCGACGGCGCCGTGCGCGCCCTCGCGCAGCGCGCCGCAGGGGTGGCCGACGCCGCGGATGCCCAGCGCGCTGCCGCCGCGGCACTGTCCGGGGACGCGGCCTCCGCCTACCGGGAGGCCCTCGATCGGGTCGGGGCCTCGACCCGGGACGGCGCCCTCCTCCGCGGGGAGGTGCTCGCGAGGTGGCAGGACTTCGTGGGCACCGGCGAGTTCATCCGTGGGGTCGAACAGCGGATCGGGCGCATGCGGGACCGCTTCGGGGCCTTCTTCCGAGGCGACCCGCAGCCCACGGTCCAGATCGAGGTGGCGATCGGCACCGGCCTGCTCGCGGTCATCGTCGACGAGGCGGCCACCGCCGCCGAGGACGCCGACCGCCGCTGGCGCGCTGACCCGGCCGGCCGTGCCCTCCTGGGCGCGGAGGACCTCTCCGGCGTCTCGCCCGGGTTCGCGGACCGGGCGTCCGCGGAGATCCGCGCGTGGCAGGCGGGCCTCCTCGAGCTGATCCGCCGGGAGGGCGCGGGCAAGCGCATGCGGGCGCGCTGGCTCTCCTTCGGGATCAACGGCCTCGGGGCATCGCTCATGGTCGTCGTGTTCTCCACGACCGGCGGCCTCACCCTCGTCGAGGGCGGGATCGCGGCCGGTACCGCGGTGGTGGGGCAGAAGGTCCTCGAGGCGGTGTTCGGCGAGGACACGGTGCGCAGGCTCGCCCGCATCGCCCGCGAGGACCTCACGGCGCGCTGCGAGGGGCTCCTGGCCGGTGAGCTCGCGCGCTTCGAGGGCCGACTCGAGGCAGTGGACTCGTCCGACGCCGTCGAGGCGCTCAGGGGTTCGGCCCGCCGAATCGCGGCGCTCGGGAGGAGTGCATGAGCCGGCACCGCGGGAAGCGCAGCGCCTCCGTCCTCGGGGAGCGGCTCGACGCCCTCAACGAGGCCCGTGGGCTGGCTGAGGGCGTGCTGCCGCCGGAAGTCCTCGAGGGCGCCTACCGCGTGCTGGACCGGGCCTCGTCCCGCCGGTCCCTCTCGGCCGCTCACACCGTGGTCGGCTTCTTCGGCGCGACCGGCAGCGGCAAGTCGTCCCTGTTCAACGCCGTCCTGGGCGCCCCCGTCGCGACCGCGGCCGCACGGCGCCCCACCACGAGCGAGCCCCTCGCCGCCGTGTGGGGAACCGAGGGGAGCGACGCGCTCCTGGACTGGCTCGGCGTCGGGCGCCGCCATGCGGCAGCGCCGGTGGAGGGCTTCGCCGACGACGCGACCGGGCTCATCCTCCTGGACCTGCCCGACTTCGACTCGACGGCGCTCGAGCACCGGGACGTGGTCGAGCGCATGGTCGGGATGGTGGACGTCATGGTGTGGGTGCTCGACCCCCAGAAGTACGCCGATGACGCCCTGCACACCGGCTACCTGCGCCGGTTCGGCGGCCACGGGGCCGTGACCCTCGCTGTGCTGAACCAGACCGACCGGCTCGCGGCCGCCGAGCTGCCTCCCGTCGTCGAGTCCCTCTCGTCGCTCCTCGCCTCCGAAGGCCTGGCGCGGGTACCCCTCATCGCCGCCTCCGCGGCCACGGGCGCGGGAGTGGGGGAGGTGCGCGCTGCGATTGCCCGGGTGGCCGCTTCGCGGCGTGCCGCGACCGAGCGGCTCGAGGCGGACGTCGCCTCCACTGCTGCGGAGCTTGCCGAGGCGTCGGGCACCGGTCGCCCGGCTGGCGTGCGCGGCGATGCGTCGAAGCGGCTCGCGGCCGAGCTCGCCGAAGCCGCGAACGTGCCCCTCGTGGTCGATGCCGTGCGCGCCTCGTACCGGCGCGAGGCCGGGCGCCGGACGGGCTGGCCGGTCACGCGCTGGCTCGGCCGGTTCGGGTGCGATCCCCTGCAGCGGCTCGGCCTGCGCCCGGTGGAGGACGCGCCGCACGTGCACCGCACGTCCCTCCCTGCGGAGACGGCGGCGGGCCGCGCCCGCACCGATGCGGCTGTCAGGGCCTTCGCGGACGCTGCCTCGGAGGGCGCCCCCGGGCCGTGGCGCGCCGCGATCCGGGCTGCCGCCCGCGACGGCCGCGAAGGCCTGCCGGACGCTCTCGACCAGGCGGTCGCGTCAACGGACCTCGGCGCCCGCCGCCGCTCGTGGTGGTGGGGCCTCGCGAACGTGCTCCAGTGGCTCGCGCTCGTGACTGCTCTCGGCGGTGCCGCGTGGCTCGGGGTGCTTGCGCTGCTCGGCTACCTCCAGCTCCCGGTCCCGGCCGCGCCGCGCGTGGAGGACTGGCCCGTGCCCACCCTCATGATCGCGGGCGGGGGGCTGCTAGGGATCGTCCTCGGGCTGGCGCTCGCGCCGGTCGCGGCGCTGGGCGCACGACGCCGGGCCGCCAGGGCCCGCCGAAGGCTCGCCGAGGCGGTGCGTGCCGTCGCCGAGCGGGAGGTCGCTGCGCCGGTCGTGGAGCAGGTGGCCCGCTGCGAGGCCTTCAGCGCAGCGCTCGCCCGCGCCCGCGGCTGAGGGCGGCGAGGCCGCCGGGGACGTCGGGGGCCCGCAGGGGACTCAGCCGAAGGCTGCCTGGACCTTGAGGAGCGTGCGCAGGTTGCGCGTGGTGGTCGTGGCCTTGAACTTCGGCTTCGCCGTGGCCTTGGACAGGGGCGACTCGAGCGTCGCTCCCTTCGGGCACCGCCAGGCGAGGGCCATGGGGGAGAGCCGTCGGCGTTCGTCGGTGCCGTCCCCCGGGGAGTCCGGGCCCGTGGCCTCCCAGAGCGCGTCGAGGGCCGCGGGGTCGGAGCCCAGCGTCACGTAGGAGTGCGTGGACCCGTCGTCGGCGGGGTACGGGCAGGCGGAGACGATCTGGTCGAGCTCCGTGCGCGAGAGGACCACGACCCAGGCGTCATAGCCGAACCGGTCCCTCAGCGTCCGCTCGGCAGCAGCCTTGAGCTCTGCGGCACCCCTGTCCGAGGAGAGCACGATGTTGCCGCTCGCGAGGAGGGTGTGCACGCCCTCGCCGAGCGCGGCGAATGCCTCGCGCACCTCGGCCATCTTCAGGGTCACGCCGCCGACGTTGACACCGCGCAGGAACACCGCGTACTCGTCCATGCCGCCACCCTAGCCCCGAAACGGTCGTCTGGACCGGCTAGGTGTACCGGGTCATGACGTTGGTGGCAGGCGAGTCGTGTTGACGTAGGGAGAGCCTCCGGGTGGGGTGTGGCTTGTCGAAGGCTTTCACCTGACCCCGGAGGCTCTCTTGTCCCACGGTAACGCCCGCCTGACCTTCCATGGCCGCCTGCTGATCGTCCGCCGCCATCTCGAGGGGTGGAAGCAGGCCCACCTCGCCTCGGCGATGGGCATCTCGCGCAAGTGCGTGAAGACTTGGATCGACCGCTACGCCGAGGAGGGCGAGGACGGCCTCCACGACCGCTCCTCCCGTCCGCACAGCTGCCCGAGAAAGACCAGCGCCGAGCTCGAGCAGCGGATCATCGACCTGCGCCAGAGCGAACGGCGTGGGCCCGCTTGGATCGGGGCCCAGCTCGAGGTGCCGCCCCGGACGGTCTCGCGGTTCCTGGCCCGCAACGGCCTGCCGCCCCTGGCAGCGCTCGACCCGATGAGCGGAGAGCTGATCCGCTCCAGCAAGGCCACAGCCGTGCGCTACGAACGCAAACGGCCCGGCGAGCTGGTCCACATGGACGTGAAGAAGCTCGGCCGGATCCCGGACGGAGGAGGCTGGCGCGCCCTCGGCAGGGAAGCGACCGTGGCCCACAAGCACAAGAAGGGCCCGATCGGCTTCGACTACGTGCACTCGCTCGTGGACGACTTCTCCCGGCTGGCCTACTCCGAGATCCTCCCGGACGAGAAGGGCACCACCTGTGCCGGCTTCCTCGACCGGGCGGTCGCCTACTTCGCCGCCCACGGGATCGCCCGCATCGAGCGGCTCATGACCGACAACGCCTTCGCCTACCGGTACTCCCTGGGCGAGGTCTGCGCCAGGCATGGCATCCGCCAGAAGTTCATCCGGCCCCACTGCCCCTGGCAGAACGGCAAGGTGGAACGTCTCAACCGCACCCTGCAGACCGAGTGGGCCTACCGCCAGCCCTTCACCAGCAACGACCAACGCACCGAAGCACTTGCACCCTGGCTCGAGCACTACAACACTCAACGTAGCCACAGCGCACTCGGAGGCAAGCCCCCGACCAGCCGACTGCAACCAACCTGATGGCCGGGTACA
>NZ_JBDFRB010000020.1:0-48728 GCF_039615075.1 Sinomonas halotolerans
GAAGGAGCCCTCGTATGACGCTCGCCCCTGAAGGCCGCCGCCTGCTGCGGGTCGAGGCCCGCAATGCCCAGGTCCCGGTGGAGCGCAAGCCGGACTGGATCAAGGCCAAGGTCCAGATGGGCCCGGAGTTCGTCCAGCTCAAGGGCCAGGTGAAGAAGGAGGGCCTGCACACGGTCTGCGAGGAGGCCGGCTGCCCGAACATCTTCGAGTGCTGGGAGGACAAGGAGGCCACCTTCCTCATCGGCGGCTCCGAGTGCACCCGCCGCTGCGACTTCTGCCAGATCGACACCGGCCGGCCCTCCCCGCTGGACCGCTCCGAGCCGACCAAGGTCGCCCGCTCCGTGCAGTCCATGGGGCTGCGCTACGCGACCGTGACCGGCGTGGCCCGGGACGACCTCGAGGACGAGGGCACCTGGCTCTACGCCGAGACGGTCCGCAGGATCCACGAGCTCAACCCCGGCACCGGCGTGGAGATCCTCATCCCCGACTTCTCCGGCAGGCCCGAGCACATCGGCGCGATCTGCGACTCCGCCCCCGAGGTGTTCGCGCACAACGTCGAGACCGTCCCGCGGATCTTCAAGCGCATCCGCCCCGCGTTCCGCTACGAGCGCTCCCTGGACGTGATCAGCCAGGGCCGGGACCGGGGCATGGTCACCAAGTCCAACCTCATCCTGGGCATGGGCGAGACCCGTCAGGAGGTCTCCGAGGCCCTGCGCGACCTCCACGAGGCCGGCTGCGACCTGGTCACGATCACCCAGTACCTGCGCCCCTCCGAGCGGCACCACCCCGTGGAGCGGTGGGTCAAGCCCGAGGAGTTCGTCGAGCTCTCCGCCGAGGCCGAGGAGATCGGCTTCCTCGGGGTCATGTCCGGCCCGCTCGTGCGCTCCTCCTACCGCGCCGGCCGGCTCTGGGCCACCGCGATGCGCAAGAAGGGCCTGGAGATCCCCGCCCACCTGGCCCACATCGAGAGCTCCGGCACCACCCGCCAGGAGGCCGCAACCCTCCTCGCCGCCCGCAACGCCTGACGCGAGCATGCGTGCATCGACGCCCGCTCCGGCCCTGAGTGCCTGGGCGGGCGTCGACGCGCACCACGGGCCTCCCGGGGTCCGAGCGTCACGTAGAATTGAGGGACTATGGCGAAGCGCACCGACACCCCTGCGGACAAGGCTCCGAAGAAGGCGAAGAAGACCAACGGCTTCCGGCAGTTCCTCCAAGTCTTCCAGATGACCCGGAAGGCCGACCCCAATGCTGTGTGGCTCATGGTCCTCGTGTTCCTCGGGGTCACTGGACTCAGCCTCCTCATCGGGTTCCTCCTGGACAACTGGGTCACCGGCCTGCTGGTCGGCATCCCGCTCGGGCTCCTGGGCGCCGTGTTCATCCTGAGCAGGCGTGCGGAGCGCGCAGCGTTCTCACAGATCGAGGGCCAGCCGGGTGCGGCCGGAGCCGCCCTGAGCACGCTGCGGCGGGGCTGGATCGTGGAGGAGCAGCCGGTCGCTGTCAACCCGCGCACCCAGGACGTCGTCTTCCGTGCCATCGGCCGCCCGGGCGTCATCCTCGTGACGGAGGGCCCGAGCAGCCGCGTCCGTGCGCTCGCCGACGGCGAGCGGAAGCGACTTTCGCGCATCCTCCCCAACGTGCCCGTCCACGTCGTCGAGACCGGGCGCGACGAGGGCCAGACGCCCCTGCAGGGTGTGGCGCGGAAGCTGCAGAAGCTCAAGCCCGAGCTCACCAAGACGGAGGTATCGGCCGTCGCCAAGCGCATGGCGTCCCTCGCTCCGCGCCTGCCGGTCCCGAAGGGCGTCGACCCGATGCGGGTCCGTCCCGACCGGCGCGCCATGCGGGGCCGCTGAGCCTGCACGTCACCTGCACAGACGTCAACTGCATCATCCAAGGGTCCCCCGGGCAGCAGCCCGGGGGACCCTGTGTCTGCTGTATCCCCCAGGCTGCAGGGCCCTCGCACGCGGCGGACACCCCAGACCCGCGGGTTGGCCGCACCCCCCGGCCGGCGCGCCCTCGCCGGCTGGCCGCATTCCCGCCGATCAGAACCCCCGTCATTGCAGGGAACCGGCGGAAACACCCCAGACTCGCCGGTGGGCCGCATTCCCGCCGGTCAGAACCCCCGTCATTGCAGGGAACCGGCGGAAACACCCCAGACTCGCCGGTGGGCCGCATTCCCGCCCATTCGCCGCGCCCTCGCCGGTCGGCTGTGCTCTTTCAGATCCGCCGTATCCCCGCTGTCTGGCGTGTTGTCGCCGATCAGAGCTGCCTTCGCTTCAGGGAGCCGGCAGGAACGCCTCAGGCCCGGGCCAGATCAGCGGCGGACGATCACGGTGCCCGCGGCCTTGTCGTGGAGTCCCCGCTGGTCCGGGTCGAAGACGACTGCAGGGATGACGAGGCACACGAGGAGCGTGCGCACGGCCGCCGCTGGCAGACCGACCGTCCCCCCGTCGAGGCGCTGCACCCGCAGCCCCGCGATCCGGTGGCCAAGGCTGGTGCCCACGAGGCCGACGAGCAGGACCTGCTCGAGGGCGAAGACGCCGAGGATGGCGAGCGAGCTCCCGCCGAAGAAGGCCCACACGATCGCCGAGCATGCGGCCCAGTCGATGCACAGTGCGAGGACGCGACGGCCGGGACGCCCAATGGAACCCGGGCCTGTCCGGGGCATCCCGAGACGCCGTCCGGGATAGTCCCCCTCACCCGGGGTGGGGCCGGTGAGCCAGGAGCCCAGGTCGTTTCGCTCGATCACCCGTCCATTCTAGGCTCGGCCGGAGGGGCGCCGATGGCCACCATCCGGGCAGGCATGGACCCGCGCAGGGCCTGCGGCTAGCGTTGAATGCCGAAGCGACTCCTGTAACGTCCCGGAAACAATGCGGACACGGTCGGGTAATCCCGCGTTCGTAGTCTGGGATCCGTTGCAGCGAGGCGTCCGGCGCCGCGCAGGCACGTGTGCGCCGAAGAGAGCGCCCGGACCGACTGCCACCCCCCTTGCGTAAGGAGCATAGATGTTCAAGTCTGCGGACGAAGTCCTCAAGTACATCAAGGATGAAGACGTCAAGTTCGTCGACATCCGCTTCACCGACCTCCCCGGCGTGCAGCAGCACTTCAACATCCCGGCGAAGTCGGTGGACGCGGACTTCTTCGAGAACGGCCAGCTGTTCGACGGTTCCTCGATCCGCGGCTTCCAGGGCATCGCCGAGTCGGACATGCAGCTCATCCCGGATGTCACGACGGCGTTCATCGACACCTTCCGTGTCGAGAAGACCCTTGCCCTCAACTTCTCGATCGTCAACCCGCGCACGGGCGAGCCGTACCACCGCGACCCGCGCGGCGTGGCCGAGCGCGCCGAGGCGTACCTCGCCTCGACCGGCATCGCCGACACCGCGTTCTTCGCCCCCGAGGCCGAGTTCTTCGTCTTCGACAACGTCCAGTTCGAGTCCTCCCCCCAGGGCTCGTTCTACAAGATCGACTCGATCGAGGCGCCGTGGAACTCGGGCCGCGCCGAAGAGGGCGGCAATCTGGGCAACAAGACCCCGTTCAAGGGCGGCTACTTCCCGGTTGCCCCCGTGGACCACCAGGCCGATCTGCGCGACGCGATGTGCCTGAACCTGGACGCCGCGGGCCTCGAGGTCGAGCGCTCCCACCACGAGGTCGGCGCCGCTGGCCAGGCCGAGATCAACTACCGCTTCTCGACCCTCGTCCGCGCGGCGGACGATCTGCAGAAGTTCAAGTACATCATCAAGAACACGGCGCTCGAGTGGGGCAAGTCCGTCACGTTCATGCCCAAGCCGGTCTTCGGCGACAACGGCTCGGGCATGCACTGCCACCAGTCCCTCTGGAACGACGGCGAGCCGCTCTTCTACGACGAGAAGGGCTACGCCAACCTCTCGGACACGGCCCGCTGGTACATCGGCGGCCTGCTCAAGCACGCCTCCGCGGTCCTCGCGTTCACGAACCCGACCGTCAACTCGTACCGCCGCCTCGTCAAGGGCTTCGAGGCCCCGGTGAACATGGTGTACTCGCAGGGCAACCGCTCCGCCGGCATCCGCATCCCGATCACGGGCTCGAACCCGAAGGCCAAGCGCATCGAGTTCCGCGCTCCGGACCCCTCGTCGAACCCGTACCTCGCCTTCGCCGCGCAGCTCATGGCAGGGATCGACGGCATCCGCAACCGCATCGAGCCGCCGGCGCCGATCGACAAGGACCTCTACGAGCTGCCCGCCGAGGAGGCCCGCGACATCCCGAAGGCTCCGGGCTCGCTCGAGGAGGCCCTCAACGCCCTCGAGGCTGACAACGAGTTCCTCCAGGCCGGCGGCGTCTTCACGCAGGACCTCATCGACACCTGGATCGCGTACAAGCGCGAGAAGGAGATCGCCCCCCTCTCACTGCGCCCGAACCCGTACGAGTTCGAGCTCTACTACGGCGTGTGATCCACACTGGCGGCCAGCCCCCCCGCTGGCCGCCAGCGGCCGCGCCCGCGGCCCCCGGCTCTTCCGCCGCACGACGACGCCCCCGCCTTCCGCTGGATCCAGCGGAAGGCGGGGGCGTCGTCGTGCGCAGCGTGCGGCCCGCGGGCCGCTCACGCCTCCCTGCCCGAGAAGCGGCGCTCGAAGACCTGGCGCGCACGGCGCGTGAGGTTAAGGTAGTGCTGCTCGAGGGCGCTCGCGTTCCCGGGCGGATATCCGCACCAGCGCGCCACGGCTTCGAGGTCCTGCCGGGAGGACGGCAGCAGGTCCGACGCGCGGCCTGACCAGGCGACGTTGGCTCCCCGAACGCGTGTGGCCAGGGTCCAGGCCTCGGCAAGGAGCTCCGCCTCGTCGCGTGGGACGAGTCCGAGCTCCGCCGCCGCGTCGAGCGCCGGCAGGGTCGCCGTCGTCCGCAGGGCGGGATGCGCGGCCGCGTGTTGGAGCTGGAGGAGCTGGACGAGCCACTCGACGTCGCTGAGCCCACCGCGGCCGAGCTTGACGTGCCGGGAGGGGTCGGCACCCCGCGGCAGCCGTTCGGACTCCACGCGGGCCTTGATCCGGCGGATCTCCATGACGTCCGCCGCAGGGAGCTCCTGCGGATACCGGACTGTGTCGACGAGGGCCATGAAGTCCTCGGCAAGGGCCGTGTCCCCCGCCATCGGCCGGGCGCGCAGGAGTGCCTGCGCCTCCCAGACGAGGGCCCAGCGGCGGTAGTACTCGGCGAAGGAGTCGAGCGAGCGGACGAGCGGTCCGCTCTTGCCCTCGGGCCGCAGGTCGGCGTCGAGCTGCAGGACGCGCTCGGCCTGCACGGCCGGCTTGAGCGGCTGGGTGAGCAGTGCCGAGAGCGTTCCGACGATCTCGAACGCCTGGCGCTGCGCGGCCTCGGGGTCCGCGCCCTCGAGCGGCCGGTGGACGTACATGACGTCCGCGTCCGAGCCATAGCCGATCTCGCGGCCGCCCTGTCGGCCCATCGCGACGACGAGCACCCTCGTGAGGAGGGGGCCGCCGGCCTCTGCCTTGGCCTCGGCAAGCTGCAGAGCGCCGCGCACGGCAGCCTCGTCCGCCGTCGAGAGCGCGCGCCCGACCGTCTGGGTGTCCAGCAGGCCCGCCCGGTCTGCGAGGGCCGTTCGGAGGATCTCCCGTCTGCGGATGAGCCGCACGAGCCGCATTGCGGCGGACGGGTCCTCATGCCGCGCGAGCTTCGCCTGGATCTCCTGCAATTGGGCCTCGAGCGGGATCGGCGCGAGCTCCGCATCGGTTCCGAGCCACGCGACGGACTCGGGCGAGACCTCGAGGAGGTCCGCGATGAGCCGTGAATCGGCGAGGACCTGGCACAGGCGCTCCGCCGCCGCCGCCGAGTCGCGCAGGAGGCCCAGATACCAATGAGTCGTGCCGAGCGCCTCGCTCACCCGGCGGAAGGCGAGCAGCCCGCCGTCAGGGTCCACGCCCTGGGCGAGCCACCCGAGCAGGACCGGCAGGAGCTGGCGCTGGAGAGACGCCCGGCGGCTCACGCCGGCCGTGAGGGCCTCGATGTGCCGCATGGCACCCCGGGGATCACGGTAGCCGAGCGCCGCGAGCCGCTCCTGGGCCGCCTCCGGGGTGAGCCGGGCCTCGTCAGGGCTCAGGTTGGCCACCGTGTTCAGGAGCGGGCGGTAGAAGATGCGCTCGTGGAGCTCGCGGACGCTGCGCTTGGTGCGCTGCCAGCGCTCGGTGAGCTGGTCGGGGGTGGCCCTGCCGACGTCGAGGACGCCCTGGCTCGAGCGGGCGAGCGCTCGGAGCGCGTCCTCGCCCACGGGCATCAGATGCGTGCGGCGCAGGCGGAAGAGCTGGATGCGGTGCTCGAGGACGCGCAGGTAGCGGTAGGACGAGTCGAACTCCGCAGCCGCCGTGCGACCGATGTACCCCCCGGCAGCGAGCGCCGCGATCGCCGAGGTCGTGTCCCGCACGCGGAGCGTCTCGTCGGAGCGGCCGTGCACGAGCTGGAGGAGCTGGACGGTGAACTCGACATCGCGCAGCCCGCCGGGCCCGAGCTTGAGCTGGCGCTCGGCCTCCCCGGCCGGGATGTTGTCCGTGACGCGCCGGCGCATGGCCTGGACCGAGTCGACGAAGCCGTCCCGGCCCGCGGACGCCCATACGAACGGTGCGATGGCAGACTCGTATCGGGCCCCGAGCTCGGCGTCCCCCGCGATGCTCCGGGCCTTGAGCAGCGCCTGGAACTCCCAGCTCTCGGCCCATCGGCTGTAGTACACGATGTGGGACTCGAGCGTCCGCACGAGGGGGCCGTCCTTGCCCTCGGGACGGAGGTTCGCGTCGACCTGCCACAGCGCGGGCTCGCGGCCGGGCGACCACACGGCGCGCGCGATCCCGGTGGCGAGCGCGGTGCCGATCTGGACTGCCCTCGTGTCGTCGAGCCTCCCGGCGCCGCCGGGCCCCTGCACGTCCGGCTCGACCACATAGATCACGTCGACGTCGGAGATGTAGTTCAGCTCGCGGGCTCCGCACTTGCCCATCCCGATCACGGCGAGGCCGACGGCGGCAACCTCCTCGGGCGGGAATCCGGAGGCGGCCTCGGCACGGGAGACGGCGAGGGCAGCCTCGAGCGCGGCAGCCGCCAGGTCGGAGAGCTCGGCAGCGGCGGCCGGAAGGAAGTCCGTGGGAGACGCCGCGCCCAGGTCCCGCAGCGCGAGATCGCAGAGACGGCGCCGGTACGCCACTCGGAGCGCCTCGTAGGCCGGGGGCCCGGTCACTCCCGCGACCGGGCGCGCCGTCCGGGGGTCCGCCCCGACGGCCCGCAGCAGGCCTGCACGGAGGGCCCCCGGGTCCGCCCCCTGGGGCTCGGCCGAGAGGCTCCCCTCGAGGACGTCTGCGTGCTCGGGATGCTGGAACAGGAACTCGCCCAGGGCCTCGGACGCGCCGAGGAGCCTGAACACCGCCTCGCTGCGCTCGGGCCCTCCCTCCACCAGCGCGCGGAGCTGCGGTCGTCGCCCGAGGAGCCGGACCAGCGCCAGGAGGGCGGTGTCCGGGTCAGGGGCGAACGCGAGGCCCTCGAGGACGAGGCCCGGGTCGATCCCGGCCAGCTCGTCCGCCGCGAGGAACCGTTCGGCCCGCTCGGGGTCCGAGGAGCCGAGGGCGATCAGTCTGCGGGCAAGGCTCGGCGCCATGGGTGCTCAGAGGATGCCGAGGTTGCGGTGCAGCTCGTACTGGGTGACCTCCATCCGGTACTCGTTCCACTCCTGCCGCTTGTTGCGCAGGAAGTGCTCGAACACCTGCTCGCCGAGGATCTCGGCCATGAACTCGGAGTCCTCCATGGTGTGGATGGCGTCGTGGAGGCTCGCCGGCAGCGGCGAGTGCCCGAGGATGCGGCGCTCGGCGCTCGTGAGCGACGAGATGTCGTCCTCGGCCGCCGGGGCGAGCTCGTACTCCCCCTCGATGCCCTTGAGCCCTGCGCCGAGGAGGACCGCGTAGGAGAGGTAGGGGTTGGTCGCCGAGTCGATGCCGCGGTACTCGACGCGGGCGCTCTGGTTCTTGCCCGGCTTGTAGAGCGGGACACGGACGAGCGCGGAGCGGTTGTTGTGCCCCCAGCTGAGGTAGCTCGGGGCCTCGCCGCCGCCCCAGAGCCGCTTGTAGGAGTTCACGAACTGGTTGGTGACGGCGGTGAACTCGTTCGCGTGCTTGAGCAGCCCGGCGATGAAGTGCCGCGCCGTCTTCGAGAGCTGGAACTGCGCGCCGGGCTCGTGGAAGGCGTTGGAGTCGCCCTCGAAGAGCGAGAAGTGCGTGTGCATCCCCGAGCCCGGGTGGGCCGTGAACGGCTTGGGCATGAAGGTCGCGTAGGCGCCCTGCTGGAGGGCCACCTCCTTCACCACGGTGCGGAACGTCATGATGTTGTCCGCGGTCTGGAGCGCGTCCGCGTACCGCAGGTCGATCTCGTTCTGGCCGGGACCGCCTTCGTGGTGGCTGAACTCGACCGAGATGCCCACCGACTCGAGCATGTTCACGACCGTGCGCCGGAAGTCCTGCGCGACCCCGCCGGGAACGTGGTCGAAGTAGCCGCCCTGGTCGACGGGGACCGGCGCGCCGTCCGGACCGAGCCGGTCCGACTCGAGGAGGTAGAACTCGATCTCCGGATGGGTGTAGCACGTGAAGCCCATCTCGGCGGCCTTGGCGAGCGTCCGCTTGAGGACATTGCGCGGATCCGCTGGCGAGGGCTCGCCGTCCGGGGTGAGGATGTCGCAGAACATCCGGGACGTCGGCTCGGTCTCGCCGCGCCATGGGAGGATCTGGAAGGTCGAGGGGTCCGGCTGCAGCAGCATGTCCGACTCCGAGATGCGCGCGAGCCCCTCGATCGAGGAGCCGTCGAACCCCAGGCCCTCCTCGAAGGCGCTCTCGACCTCGGCCGGAGCGAGCGCGACCGACTTGAGGGACCCCACGACGTCGGTGAACCACAGCCGCACAAAGCGGACGTCGCGTTCCTCGATCGTGCGGAGCACGAACTCCTGCTGACGGTTCATGGGGCGTCTCCCTCGCCTTCCGTGGGTGGGTGCCGGCGCCACGGGCAAGCGCCATGCCGGCGTCTCCCACTCTACTGAAGCGAGCGGCATCTGAGGATCGCCGCGCGCCGTCGGCTAGGCTTGGCGTCCATGGCCCCCACGAACATGCCCGAGCGCAATCCTGAGCAGCGGCCTTCCGAGCTGCCGGCGCCCTACGGGAGCGGCCCGGCCGGGACCGCACCGAGGCCGCGCATCCGCGTCCACCATCTCGCGCAGGCCAAGGAGCGCGGCGAGCGCTTCGCCATGCTGACGGCCTATGACCAGTACACCGCGCAGATCTTCGACGAGGCGGGCATCGAAGCCCTCCTCGTCGGCGACTCCGCCGCCAACAACGTCTTCGGCCATGAGACCTCCCTCCCGGTGACGGTGGAGGAGCTGCTCCCGCTCGTGCGTGCCGTGGCGCGCTCGGCACGGCATTCGCTCGTCGTGGCAGACCTCCCCTTCGGCAGCTACGAGGTCTCGCCCGAGCAGGCAGTGGCGACCGGCGTCCGCTTCCTCAAGGAGGGCCTCGCCCATGCTGTGAAGATGGAGGGCGGCGCGCACTATGCCCCGACGGTCCGGGCCATGGTCGAAGCCGGCATCCCGGTCATGGCCCACATCGGCTTCACGCCGCAGTCAGAGCATGTGCTCGGCGGCTACCGCGTCCAGGGCAGGGGCGACGACGCCCAGCGCCTCATCGACGACGCGCGGGCGCTCGAGGCTGCGGGCGCCTTCTGCGTGCTCATGGAGATGGTCCCGGCGGAGACCGCCGCCGCGGTGGACGCGGCCGTGTCCGTACCCACGATCGGGATCGGGGCCGGGAACGCGACCACCGGGCAGGTGCTCGTCTGGCAGGACGCCATGGGACTCCGGGGCGGCGAAGGCGTGCGGGTCGCGAAGTTCGTCAAGCGCTATGCAGACCTCCGCTCGACTCTCCTAGAAGCCGCGAGGCAGTATGGGCAGGACGTGCGCACCGGCACCTTCCCGGCCTCCGAGCATTCCTTCTGACCGGCTCCTGATAGGCAGCACCGCTCCGGCGGCGGCCCGCCTCAGTCCTGGTCGCTCCACCCGTCGCCGTCGGCATCGGAGGGATCCCACGCCCGGTTGCGCTCCCGCACCTTCTCGAGCGCCCTCTCGGCCTCCTCGCGGGTCTTGAACGGGCCCAGGAGCTGCGTCCAGTCGCTCTGGGCGTCCTCCTCGACCTCGTGGGTCACGACGTTGTACCAGTACTCGACCATGGCGTCCTCCTGTTCCGTCCGGGCCGGCAGGGAGGTGCACCGGCCCGCGTGCCGGCCACCGCCGCATGTCCCGCAATGGACGCTCCTGCCGAGGCCTCCTGCTAGTACACTCACCCTATGCCTTCAACCCCCACCACGGCACCCGTGGGCACGCTCGTCCGTGGAGCCGTCAGCCCCGTGCTGCCCGTCCCGGACTCGATCCCCCGACCCGAGTACGCGTGGAAGAAGGCCCCCGCCCCCTACACGGGCCCCAACGTTCTCAGCGCCGAGGCGATCGAGCGCGTGCGCGCCGCAGGCCGCATCGCCGCGCAGGCCCTCGTCGAGGTCGGCCAGCACATCCGCCCGGGGGTCACCACTGACGAGCTGGACCGGATCGGCCACGAGTTCCTCCTCGACCACGGCGCCTACCCCTCGACGCTCGGCTACCGTGGCTTCCCGAAGTCCCTGTGCAGCTCGGTCAACGAGGTCATCTGCCACGGCATCCCCGACACCACCGTGCTCACCGACGGCGACATCGTGAACATCGACATCACCGCCTTCAAGGACGGCGTCCACGGCGACACCAACGCCACGTTCCTGGTCGGCGACGTCGACGAGGAGTCCCGCCTCCTCGTGGAGAGGACGAAGGAGTCCCTCCGCCGCGCCATCAAGGCGGTGGCCCCCGGGCGCGAGATCAACGTGATCGGCAGAGCCATCGAGTCCTACGCCCGTCGCTTCGGCTACGGGGTCGTGCGGGACTTCACCGGCCACGGCGTGGGCGAGGCCTTCCACACGGGTCTCATCATCCCCCACTACGATGCCGCACCCGGCTACAGCCAGGTGATGGAATCCGGAATGGTCTTCACGATCGAGCCGATGCTCACCCTCGGCGGCATCGAGTGGGACATGTGGGAGGACGACTGGACCGTCGTCACCCGCGACCGGAAGCGGTCTGCCCAATTCGAGCACACGCTCGTCGTCACGGACAGCGGCGCTGAGGTCCTCACCCTCCCCTGAGCCGCCCCGCGCTCCACCCATCCCCGTTCCTCCCAGACTGCACGAGAGTAGGACACGCATGCCCAAGAGCGAGAAGAAGGCCCGGTACGTCATCGGCGTCGACATCGGCGGAACCGGGATCAAGGGCGGGATCGTCGATCTCAAGAAGGGCCAGCTCGTGGGCGATCGCGTGCGCATCGACACACCCCAGCCTGCGACGCCGCACGCCGTCGCCGAGGTCGTCGCCCAGATCGTGGACGAGCTCGGCCGGCGCGACGGCGCTCCCGCAGGGGACTCCCCTGTGGGCGTGACGTTCCCGGGCATCATCCAGCACGGCGTCTCGCGCTCGGCGGCAAACGTGGACAAGTCGTGGCTGGACTTCGGGATCGACGCGCTCTTCACCGATCGACTGGGCCGTCCCGTCGAGGTCATCAACGACGCCGACGCTGCCGGCCTCGCCGAGGTCCGCTACGGCGCCGGCAAGGGCGTGGACGGCACCGTCCTCGTCATCACCCTCGGCACGGGGATCGGCTCCGCCTTCGTCTTCAATGGCCAGCTCGTCCCCAATGCCGAACTCGGCCACCTCGAGGTGGACGGCCACGATGCCGAGACGAAGGCCTCGGCGGTGGCGCGGGAACGGGCCGGGCTCGGCTGGAGCGAGTACGCGGTCCTCCTGCAGCGCTACTTCTCGCACGTGGAGTTCCTCTTCTCCCCCGAGCTCTTCATCGTGGGCGGGGGAATCTCCAAGCGATCGGACGAGTACCTGCCCCTCATGGAACTGCGGACGCCCATCGTGCCGGCCATGCTCAAGAACGAGGCCGGGATCGTGGGGGCCGCCCTCCAGGTCGCCATCCACCACAAGCTCGCCAAGTAGCAGGCACGGGGCCCCCGGACGCTGTCCGGGGGCCCTTCTGCTCAACGCTCTGCGCGGTTCGGACGCTGCGCGCGCCGCTCGGGCACCGGCATGCGGCGGATCATCCCTCAGGCTTCGCGGCCGCCGCCTCCGCCTGCTCTGCGCGCAGGACCGAGATCGCCGCCTCGAAGTCCTCGAGGGACTCGAAGTCCTGGTAGACGCTCGCGAACCGGAGGTAGGCCACCTGGTCGAGCTTGCGGAGTGGGCCGAGGATGGCGAGCCCTACCTCGTGTGCCTGGATCTCGGCCGAACCGAGGGCGCGGATCGACTCCTCGACCTCCTGCGCGAGCAGGGCCAGGTCGTCATCCGTCACCGGGCGGCCCTGGCAGGCCTTCCTGACGCCGTTGATGATCTTCATCCGGCTGAATGGCTCTCCCACGCCGGACCGTTTGACGACCGTGAGGCTCGTTGTCTCGACGGTCGTGAAGCGCCGCCCGCACTCGGGGCACTGGCGCCGCCGACGGATCGCGCCGCCGTCGTCCTGGAGTCGGCTGTCGACCACGCGCGAATTGGGGTTGCGGCAGAAGGGGCAGTACACGCATCGAGTCTAGTGACCCCGCGTCGCGAACCACAAGGCGAGACCACTACATGTAGTAGTGCGTCGACTACCTGTGGGGGTCGGCCCGATCAGGACTGCGCGAAGCGGACGTCGACGGCGTCGCCGTGGGCGGGGAGGTCCTCAGCGTCCGAGAGGCTCCGGATGTGCGCTGCCACGCCGCCGAGCGCGGCCTCGGAGTAGTCCACGACCTGGATGGCGCGCAGGAAGGTCGCAACGCCGAGCCCCGAGGAGAAGGCCGCGGTACCCGAGGTGGGGAGCACGTGGTTGGACCCGGCGCAGTAGTCGCCGAGGCTCACTGGGCTGAACTCCCCGACGAACACCGCGCCGGCGTTGCGGATGCGGGCGGCCACCGCGCGCGCGTCCGCGGTCATGACCTCGAGGTGCTCGGCCGCGTACGCATCGCACACCGCGATGCCGGCGTCGATGGTGTCCACGAGGACAGCACCCGACTGCGGGCCCGCGAGGGCCGTGAGGACGCGGTCCCGGTGCTTGGTCCGCCCCGCCTGGGCTTCGAGCTCGGTGCGCACGGCCTCGATGAGCGCTGGGGAATCGGTCACGAGGACCGAGCCCGCGCGGGGATCGTGCTCGGCCTGGCTGATGAGGTCCGCCGCGATGAGCGCGGGGCGGGCGGTCGCGTCGGCGAGGACGGCGATCTCGGTTGGCCCGGCCTCGGCGTCGATGCCGACCACGCCCTTCACGAGTCGCTTGGCGGTCGCGACGAAGATGTTGCCGGGCCCCGTGACGACATCGACGGGCGCGATGGCGGGGAGCCGGCCCTCGTCGTCGTGCGACTCGGGGACGCCGTAGGCGAAGGCGGCGACCGCCTGCGCGCCGCCGACCGCGTACACCTCGTCGATGCCCAGGAGTGCCGCCGCGGCCAGGATGGTCGGGTGGGGCAGGCCTCCGTTGTCCTTCTGCGGCGGGGACGCGAGGGCGATGGAGGGAACCCCTGCGGCCTGCGCGGGGACGACGTTCATGACGACACTCGAAGGGTAGACCGCGAGCCCGCCGGGCACGTAGAGGCCGACGCGCCCCACCGGCACCCAGCGCTGGGTCACGGTGGCGCCCTCGGCGGGCCGCACCGTCACGTCCGCGGGGACCTGCGCGAAGGCGAAGAGCCGGGCTCGGGCGATGGCCTCCTCGAGCGCTGTCCGCACCGCCGGGTCGAGCCCGGCCAGTGCCGCCGCGATCGCCCCGGCCGGCACGCGCGGATGCCGCTGCTGCACGCCGTCGAACCTCGTCGCGAGCTCGCTCAGGGCCCCGAAGCCGCGCTGCCGCACGTCCTCGATGATCCCCCGCACGGTGCCCTCGACGTCGGCCCCGTCAGAGGGTGCGAGCCGCGGCACGGCCGCGCGCAGCTCGGCGAGGCCGAGGGCGCGCCCGCGCAGGTCGATCGTGCGGAACTCGAGCGTGGAGGCGGGAGAAGTCACCCGACCAGTCTACTTCGGGTCCCGCCACCACAGTGTGGTGAGGGCAAGGACGCCGAGGGCCGTCACGGCGGGCCACACCGCGGCCGCGCTGAGGGCCTGGAGGCCGAAGTCCGAGCCGGGAACCGCGGCGTCGGCCCCGCGCGAGCCCACGATCCGCCCCAGGGCCAGGCCCATGCCGGCCGCGAGGGCGCTGCCCGCCACGCTGCCGGCGAGGGCCGCGAGCCCGCGGTCGGGCAGGCCGCTCCGCGCGCGACCGGCGGCGAGGACGGTCACGGTGACCCCGCCGGCCACCGCACCGAGGGCGGCGAACACGAGGTCGCGCTCGTCCCACGAGGTCAGGTCGCTGCCGTCGCCGTGCAGGATCCCCCCGGGCGCCGCAAGCCACCACAGCACACCGAGCAGGAGCCCGGCCGCCGTCGGGGCAAGCGTCCAGCGCAGCAGCGACGCCCGCGCGCGACCGTGTCCGCGGCGCTCACGCATCGAGGCACGCCGGGCCGAGGAGGACCTTCAGGTCTCCGAACAGGGCAGGGTTGGGGTTGACCCGCAGGTGCGCGCCCACGCGCATGACCTCGATGCTGCGGGTCCCCTGGAGGTGCAGGCGCACCTCATTGTGCCCGGGATGGGTCCGGAGCACCTCCCCGAGCTTCGTGACCACCGACTCGGTGGCCTTGTGGGTGGGCAGCGTGATGACGATGGGGCCGCCGGTCGCGTCCGTCAGGTCGGGCACGGTGAGCTCCATCGCGTTGAGTGTCACTGCGCCGTCGTCCCTGCGCTGGAGCCGGCCCTTCACGACGACGATGAGGTCCTCCGCGAGGAGGGTCGCAATGGGGCCGTACACCTGGCCGAAGAACATGACCTCCATCGAGGCCCCCAGGTCCTCGACCTCAGCGCGGGCGTACGCGTTGCCGCTCGCCTTCGCGATGCGCCGGGACAGCGACGTGATCATCCCCGCGATCGTCACGATCGATCCGTCCGCCGGGCCGTCCTCGGACAGGAGGCTCGTGATGCCCGTCTCGGCATGCTGGGCGAGCACGCCCTCGAGCCCTTGGAGGGGGTGGTCGGACACGTACAGGCCCAGCATGTCTCGTTCGAACGCGAGCTTGTCCTTCTTCTCCCACTCGGGCAGGTCGGGGATGTCGACGTGCAGGCCGGACGGCCCGTCCCCGCCGCCGAGGGCGCTGAACAGGTCGAACTGGTTGTTGGCCTCGTTGCGCTTGATCGAGATGACGGCGTCCACGGCCTCTTCGTGGATCATCGCGAGCGCCCGGCGGGGATGGCCGAGCGAGTCGAACGCGCCCGCCTTGACGAGCGACTCGATGGTGCGCTTGTTGCACACCACCGCGGGCACCTTCTGGAGGAAGTCGCTGAAGCTCGTGAACGCGCCCTTCTCCTCCCGGGCGGCGACCATGGAGTGCACGACGTTCGCGCCGACGTTCCGGATGGCGCCCATGCCGAAGCGGATGTCCCGCCCGACCGGGGTGAACGTGAGCGAGGACTCGTTGACGTCCGGCGGGAGAACCGTGATGCCCATGCGCCGGCATTCATTGAGGTACATCGCAGACTTGTCCTTGTCGTCCCCCACGGACGTCAGGAGGGCGGCCATGTACTCGGCCGGATAGTGGGCCTTGAGATAGGCCGTCCAATACGAGACGACGCCATAGGCCGCGGAGTGCGCCTTGTTGAAGGCGTAGTCGGAGAACGGCAGGAGGATGTCCCAGAGGGTCTGGATCGCCTCCTTCGAGTAGCCGTTGTCCAGCATGCCCTGGGAGAAGCCCGCGAACTGCTTGTCCAGCTCGGCCTTCTTCTTCTTGCCCATCGCGCGGCGGAGGATGTCTGCCTGGCCGAGCGAGTAGCCGGCGAGCCGCTGGGCGATCGCCATGACCTGCTCCTGGTACACGATCAGGCCGTACGTCCCGCCTAGGATGTCCGCGAGCGGCTCCGCGAGCTCGGGGTGGATCGGGGTGATCTCCTGCTGCCCGTTCTTGCGCAGGGCATAGTTGGTGTGCGCGTTCGCGCCCATAGGGCCCGGGCGGTAGAGCGCGAGGACGGCCGAGATGTCCTCGAAGTTGTCGGGGCGCATGAGCTTGAGCAGCGAGCGCATGGGGCCGCCGTCGAGCTGGAAGACGCCCAGCGTGTCGCCCCGGGCGAGCAGCTCGTACGAGGCGGTGTCGTCCAGCTCGAGCCGCTCCAGGTCGAGGTCGGTCCCGCAGTTGGCCTTGATGTTCTCGATCGCGTCCGTGATGATCGTCAGGTTCCTCAGTCCGAGGAAGTCCATCTTGATCAGGCCGAGGCCCTCGCACGTCGGGTAGTCGAACTGCGTGATGATCTGGCCGTCCTGGATGCGGCGCATGATCGGCACGACGTCGATGATGGGCTCCGAGGACATGATGACGCCGGCGGCGTGGACCCCCCATTGCCGCTTGAGGCCCTCAAGGCCCTTGGCCGTCTCGAAGACCGAGGCCGAGGCCGGGTCGGAGGCGACGAGGTCACGGAACTCGCCCGCCTCGCCATAGCGCTTGGCCTCGGTGTTCTCGATGTCGGCCAGCGGGATGTCCTTGGCCATGACCGCGGGCGGGAGGGCCTTGGTCAGGGTCTCCCCCATGCTGAACGGGTGGCCCATGACGCGCGCCGAGTCCTTGAGCGCCTGCTTGGTCTTGATCGTGCCGTAGGTGACGATCATCGCCACCCGCTCGTCGCCGTACTTGCGTGTGACGTACTCGATGACCTCGGGGCGGCGGCGATCGTCGAAGTCGACGTCGAAGTCGGGCATCGAGACGCGGTCCGGGTTCAGGAAGCGCTCGAAGATCAGGCCGTGGCGGAGCGGGTCCAGGTCCGTGATGCGCAGCGCATAGGCCACCATCGAGCCGGCACCCGAGCCACGGCCGGGGCCGACCCGGATGCCATGGTCCTTCGCCCAGTTGATGAAGTCGGCCACGACGAGGAAGTAGCCGGGGAAGCCCATCTGGGTGATGACCCCGAGCTCGTAGTCAGCCTGCTTGCGCACATCGTCCGGGATCCCCGAGGGGTACCGGTACTCGAGGCCGCGGTCCACTTCCTTGACGAGCCAAGAGGTCTCGTCCTCGCCCGGGGGGCAGGGGAACTTCGGCATGAAGTTCGCATCCGTGTTGAAGGAGACCTCGCAGCGCTCGGCGATCGCGAGGGTGTTGTCGCAGGCCTCGGGCAGCTCGCGGAACAGCTCGCGCATCTCCTGCGGGGACTTGAGGTAGTAGCCCGAACCGGAGAACGCGAAGCGCGAGCCGCCCTGGTCGTAGCTGGGCTCGAGCAGGGTCGAGCCGGACTGGATCGCGAGGAGCGCCTCGTGGGCCTTCGCGTCGTGCTCGTGGGTGTAGTGGAGGTCGTTCGTAGCCACGAGCGGGATCGAGAGCTCCTTGGCCAGGCGAAGGAGGTCCTGGGTGACCCGGCGCTCGATCTCGAGTCCGTGGTCCATGAGCTCGCAGTAGTAGTTCTCCTTGCCGAAGAGGTCCTGGTACTCCGCCGCAGCCTTCTTGGCCTCCTCGTACTGCCCGAGCCTCAGGCGCGTCTGGACCTCTCCGGAGGGGCAGCCCGTCGTGGCGATGAGGCCCGGGCTGTACTGCTCGAGGAGCTCGCGGTCGAGCCGGGGCCACTTGCCGTACACCGAGTCGAGCGAGCCGATCGAGGACGCCCGGAACAGGTTCCGCATGCCCTGGTTGTTGTAGCTGAGCAGGGTCATGTGGGTGTACGCGCCACCGCCGGAGAGGTCGTCCGACTTCTGGTGCTCCTCGCCCCACCGAACGCGGGTCTTGTCCGTGCGGTGCGTGCCGGGGGTCACGTATGCCTCGACGCCGATGATCGGCTTGATGCCCGCCTGCGTCGCCTTGTTCCAGAAGTCGAACGCGCCGAACAGGTACCCGTGGTCCGTCGTGGCCATCGCCGTCATGCCCAGCCGCTCGGCCTCGGCGAAGAGGTCGGTGAGGCGTGCCGCGCCGTCGAGCATCGAGTATTCGGTGTGGACGTGGAGATGGGCGAACGAACCGCTGGAAGTCACCGCAACAGTCTAGGCGCCACCCCGCGGGGGCGCCGTGAGGCACGACGGCGGGACCCCGCCCGGGCGCCGCGAGGCACGACGGCGGGACCCCGCCGTCGTGCCTCATTCGTCCGTGCGACGCAGCAGGCTCGCGGCGGCGACCTGCTCGGCGAGGTAGAACGCCGCCGGGACCATGTCCCCCGTCCGGACGAGCGCGACGGCGCTGCCGAGCGCCACAGCCCCGACGGCCGCCGCCTCCCGGCGGTTCCTGCGCCTGGTCCAGAGGGCGCCAGCGAGCGAGCCCAGTGCCGCGACGTGGAGCCACGCATAGACCTCGAACGGCCAGCCGGCCATGCGGCGGTAGGCGAAGCGCTCGATGTCCGAAGTGCGCACCGCGATCTCCCAGACGAAGAAGGGGGCTCCGGCCGCGAGGGCCCCTGCGGCGACCCCCGTGAATGTGCGGGCCGGACCGGCGGGGAGTGCGAGGGCGGCGCGGGCGAACGCCGCCGGAACCGCCGCGGTGCCTGCAGCGGCGAGGTGCTCGCCGACGATCCAGGACCGGCGGCCTGCGCGGAGGAGCTCGAGGCGCCGCGCCGGGTCCCGCTCGGTGTAGGCCCGCGGGACCGGGGTGATCCCGACCAGCCACACCGCTGCTGCCCCGATGGCGGTCACTGCTGCCCTGCCCACGGCGTTCTCGGAAGGCGACATGGTGCCTCCGTCCCGGCTCCTCCCCCGGTCAGGCTAAGCCCAGCCGGAAAGGCGGTCAACGGCCGGAAGCAGCACCGGCCCTCCGGTTCAGGGACCGCCGTGGCGAAGTGCCTCGAGCGCGAAGACGAGGTCGGCGGGATACGGGCTCACGGCCTCGACGCGCTCGCCCGTGCGCGGGTGGGCGAAGGCGAGGCGGTGGGCATGGAGCCACTGCCTGGTGAGCCCGAGGTCCGCCGCGAGCCGCGGGTCGGCCCCGTAGGTCAGGTCGCCCGCGCATGGGTGGCGCAGCGCCGAGAAGTGCACGCGGATCTGGTGCGTGCGGCCGGTCTCGAGGTGCACCTCGACGAGGCTCGCCCGGCCGAACGCCTCGAGCACCTCGTAGTGGGTGACCGACGGACGCCCGTCCTCTACCACGGCGAAGCGCCAGTCGTAGCCGGGGTGGCGGCCGATCGGCGCGTCGATGGTCCCCTCGAGCGGGTCCGGGATGCCCTGGACGACAGCGTGGTACACCTTCTCGACCGTGCGGTCGCGGAACGCCTGCTTCAGGAGGGTGTAGGCATGCTCGGTCTTGGCGACCACCATCGCGCCGGACGTGCCGACGTCGAGCCGGTGGACGATCCCCGCACGCTCGGGCGCCCCCGAGGTCGTGATCCGGTAGCCTGCCCCCGCGAGCCCACCCACGACCGTGGGCCCGACCCAGCCGGGCGAGGGGTGCGCCGCTACGCCCACGGGCTTGTCCACCACCACGAAGTCCTCGTCGTCGAGCAGGATCTCGAGACCGTCCACTTTCTCTGCCACCACTTCCAAGGGGTCGGTCTGCTCGGGGCCCTCGACGTCGAGGACGTCGCCCGGTGCGAGGCGCGCGGACTTGGCCAAGGCCTTGCCAGCGAGGAGCACGTGGCCGCCTGAGAGCAGAGAGGCCGCGGTCGAGCGGGAGACGCCGAGGAGCTCGGCGAGCACAGCGTCCGCCCGGCCGCCGGGGTGCTCGGGCGGCACGGAGAGCACGTCAGCCACCGGCGCCATCCCGGCTCGCCCCTGCGTCGTCCGTCCCGCCTTCGGGGGCGTTGCCATCGCCTGCGCCCCCGCTGCCCGCGACGTGCCTGCCACCTGCGCTGCCAGTGCCGTCCTTGCCGCCTGCCCGTGTGCCGTCCGGGTTGATCCCCCGCAGCGTCAGGAGGCACACGAGTGCCACACCCGAGACGACGGCGGAGTCGGCGACGTTGAAGATCGCGAAGTTCGGGAGCGCAATGAAGTCCACCACGTGGCCCATGCCGAAGGAGGGCTCACGGAAGAGCCGATCCGTCAGGTTGCCCAGCGCTCCGCCGAGCACGAGACCGAGCCCCGCAGCCCACGCGGGCGAATGCACGCGGCGCGCGAAGACGACGATGCCGACCGCGACGACCGACATGACGATCGTGAAGACCCACGTGACGTCCTCGCCGATCGAGAACGCCGCGCCGGAGTTGCGGATGTAGTGCCAGTGGAGCAGCGGCGGCAGGACCGGGATCCGCTCCCCTTCCACCATCGTGCTCGTCACCCACGCCTTGGTGAGCTGGTCGGCCGCGTAGGCGAGCACGGCGAGCACGGCGAGGAGCGCCGCAGGCCTCCTCGTGCTCGTGCGGGATGCGGTCTGGGCGGCCTCGTCGGGAGTGGTGTCCATGCTGCTTTCCGTAGGCAGCCCGAAGCCGGCGTCCGCCTGAAGGCGGCCGCCGGCCTCGGGTGAAGGATGTGGGATCAGACCTCGGCGTTGTCCGAGATCTCGCCTGCGGCGACCGATCCGCGGGACTCGAGGTCGCGGAGCTGGCCCTCGATGTAGGCCTTGAGGCGCGAACGGTAGTCACGCTCGAACCCGCGCAGCTGCTCGACCTTGCGCTCGAGCACAGAACGCTGCTGCTCGAGGGCACCAAGGGTCTTGCGCGACTTCTCCTGCGCCTCGTTGACAAGGCTGCTCGCCTCGATCTGCGCCTCGGCGATGATCTTGTCGCGCTGGTCCAGGCCCTCCTGGATGTGCTTGTCGTGCATCTGCTGGGCCATGGCGAGGAGGCCGGCTGCCGAGTCCGCTGTGGAGCGGCCCTGGGCCGTCGGGGCCGGCGCGGCGGGGGCTGCGGCGACCGGGGCCGGCGCGACCTCCTTGACGGGCTCCGGCTTCGGCTCCTCGCGGACCTCGGGCGCCGCGGGCTTCTCAGCGGGCGCGCTGCCCTGCTTCGACGTGAGCTCCGCGACCTTCTTGCGCAGCTCGTCGTTCTCCTGGTTCAGGCGGCGGAGCTCGATGACGATCTCATCCAGGAAGTCGTCGACCTCATCCTGGTCGTAGCCTTCGCGGAACTTGGTCGGCTGGAAGCGCTTGTTGACAACGTCTTCTGGCGTCAGAGCCATCTGCTCACCTCATTGGTCTAGTCAGTCAGGCAGCTTTCGCCACCGTGACTACCGTATCTGAACTGTTACCTTTCACTCCAGCCGGGCCCTCCGAGGCATCCGTCACGACGGATGCGGGCGCCGCTGGGTCGAACCTACGCGAGATTCGCGACGATCGCCATGGCAATCACCACCGCAATCGCCAGCACGATGAAGCCGAGGTCGAGACTCACCGACCCCAGACGAAGCGGCTTGAACCACCGCCGCGAGAGCTTCATCGGCGGATCCGTCAGGGAGTAGACGGCACTCGCCGCCACCAGCGCTGCCCCCCTCGGGCGCCATGACCGGGCGAATGCCTGGACCCAGTCGAACACCAGCCGCGCAATGAGCGCGACGAAGAAGAGCTGGAGGAGGAGGTAGACCACTCCCAACAGAATGCCCACAGCCTGCTCAGCTCTGGTTGAAGAAGCTCGTCTGGCCTTCGACGGCCTTGCGGTCCTCGCCGAGCACCTCGACCGACGACGGCGACAGGAGGAAGACCTTGTTCGTGACCCGCTCGATGCTGCCGTGGAGCCCGAAGACCAGGCCGGCGGAGAAGTCGACCAGGCGCTTCGCGTCGGCCTCGCCCATGTCGGTGACGTTCATGATGACCGGGATGCCGTCGCGGAAGCTCTCGCCGATGACCTTCGCATCATTGTACGAGCGCGGGTGCACGGTCGTGATCTGGCGGAGGGAGCCGTCCTCGCGGACTGCCGCCGCGCGCTTGATCGGCGTCACCGGTGCCCGGTACTCCTCGACCTCGTCAGCGGACGGCTCACGGGTCGCCAGCGTCTGGCGGCGGTCTTCGCGGTCGGTGTGCAACGGGTGGTCCTCTTCCGTGCGTACGTGCTGGGCCTCGGTCTCGAACTGCTCTTCGCCGTCCGCCAGACCGAGGTAGATCATCGTCTTGCGCAGAGCGCCAGCCATGCTCGACTCCTGTCCTCGGGCCTGACTTCTGGAACACGGGTCGGGCTGCTCGGCCCAGGAGGTCCCGACACCCTCGACGCTACCGCACGGTCCTGCGGCGGCCGAGGACATCGGTGCCAATGCGCAGGTGTGTCGCACCGGCGGCGACGGCCTCCTCGAGGTCCTGGCTCATGCCCGCCGAGAGCATCGACGCCCCCGGATGGGCCTGACGCAGCGTACCGGCCGCCTGGGCGAGGCGCGCGAACGCCGCGGCCGGGTCCTCGCCCAGGGGCGCGACCGCCATGAGCCCGGCCAACCGGAGGCCCGGCGCCTGGGCGATGGCATCCGCGAGTGCCGGGACCTCCTCAGGGACCGCTCCCCCGCGCCCCGGAGCGGCGCCGAGCGCGAGGTTGACCTGGACGAGGCAGTCGAGGCTGTCCTCCCGCTCGGCCTGGACCATCGCCTTGGAGAGGGCGGAGACCAGGCCGGCACGGTCCACCGAGTGGACCGCCGCGGCGTACCGCGCCACGCTCTTGGCCTTGTTGGTCTGCAGCTGCCCGATGAAGTGCCAGGCGAGGGGCAGGTCCGCGAGCTCGGCGGCCTTCTCCGAGGCCTCCTGGTCCCGGTTCTCCCCTACCGAACGCACGCCGAGACCGGCGAGGATCCGGACGTCCGAGGCCGGGTGGAACTTGGTGACGACGATCAGCTCGGGCTCGTCCGCGCGGCCCGCGGAGGCGGCCGCGCGGCGGATGCGCTCACGCACGCGCTCGAGGTTCGCCGCGAGGAACTCCCGGCGCCCATCCGGGCGGGCCTGCTCGCCCACGCCCTCAGCCATGGGACCACACCACTCCGGCGAAGCGGCCGGCTCCCGGCGCCCGCCGGTGCGAGAAGAGTGCGTGCTCCTCGAACGTGCACGCTGCGGCCTCGTCGTGGACAGGCACGTCCACGGACTCCAGCTGCGCTCGGACGCCGGCAGGCAGGTCGAGGGCCGCGGTTCCCCACGAGGTCTGGGCAGCGGTTCCGGGGACGAGGGCGTCGACCTCGTCCCGCATCGCCTCCGGCACCTCGTAGCAGCGGCCGCAGATGCTGGGCCCGATCCAGGCCTCGAGGCCGGCCGCGCCGTCCTCGCGCAGGCGCTCGACGGCGGCGGGCACGACGCCCGCGGCGAGGCCCGGCCGGCCGGCGTGCACGGCGCCGAACACGGGACCGCCGTCGGCCAGGCTGCCGACGAGCACGATCGGCACGCAGTCGGCCACCATGACCGCCACGGGCTCGCCGCGCGAGAGGAGCGCATCCGCCGTGGGCGCCTCCCCGGCGTCGTGCGTCCACACGGCGGAGGCACCGTGGACCTGGCTCATGTAGCGGAAGTGCGGTACCCCCGCCTCCCTGGCGAGGCGGGCGCGGTGCGAGCGGACGGCGTCGTCATCCTCTCCGACATGGAACGCGAGGTTCCCAGCACCCATGTGGGTGAACGCGACGGTGACGCCGGGACGGACGTCCCGGCGCCACCAGAAGAGGCCGCCCGCTCCCTGCGTCACTTGAGGAAGTCGGGGACGTCGAGGTCGTCGCTGCGCGTGCCCGAGAGGTCAGGCTCGACGACCGAGGGCAGCTCGACGTCGAAGCCGGAATCGGCGGGCGTACTCGGGCGCTGGCTCCACTGGCTCAGGCCCGCGTGCGCGGCGGCCGTCTGCTGCATTGGTCGGGACGGCGCGGACTGCACGGGCTGCGCCACGGGAGCGCTCGGGCCCGGCTCGGCAGCCGCCGAGGCCTTCGCGGCCTGCGCGGCCTTCGTGTCCTCGAGGGACGGCGAGGTCGCCTTGAGGTCGTCGAAGCCGGCGGCGATCACAGTGACGCGCGCCTCGTCGCCGAGGGCGTCGTCGATCACGGCACCGAAGATGATGTTCGCCTCGGGGTGGGCGACCTCCTGGACAAGGCGCGCGGCCTCGTTGATCTCGAACAGTCCGAGGTCGCTGCCGCCCTGGATCGAGAGCAGGACGCCATGGGCGCCGTCGATCGAGGCCTCCAGCAGCGGCGAGGCGATCGCGAGCTCGGCGGCCTTGACCGCGCGGTCCTCGCCGCGCGCCGAGCCGATTCCCATGAGCGCGGACCCGGCACCCTGCATGACGGACTTGACGTCCGCGAAGTCGAGGTTGATCAGGCCCGGGGTGGTGATGAGGTCGGTGATGCCCTGGACACCGGAGAGCAGGACCTGGTCCGCCGAGCGGAACGCGTCGAGCACCGAGACGTTGCGGTCGCTGATGGAGAGCAGGCGGTCGTTCGGGATGACGATGAGGGTGTCCACCTCGTCGCGCAGCGCCTCGATGCCGTTCTCGGCAGAGGTCGCCCGGCGGCGGCCCTCGAAGGTGAAGGGACGGGTCACGACGCCGATGGTCAGCGCGCCGAGCGAACGGGCGATGCGGGCCACGACGGGCGCGCCGCCCGTGCCCGTGCCGCCGCCCTCCCCGGCCGTCACGAAGACCATGTCCGCGCCGCGGAGCACCTCCTCGATCTCGTCGGCGTGGTCCTCGGCAGCCTGGCGCCCGACATCCGGGTTCGCGCCGGCGCCGAGGCCACGGGTCAGCTCCCGCCCGACGTCGAGCTTGACGTCCGCGTCGCTCATGAGCAGCGCCTGGGCATCCGTGTTGATGGCGATGAATTCCACGCCCCGCAGACCCACCTCGATCATGCGGTTGACTGCGTTCACGCCACCGCCGCCGATGCCGACGACCTTGATGACGGCCAAGTAGTTCTGCGGTGCTGCCACGTTGAGTGTCCCTTGTTCGAATGCCTGCTGGTTCTGCAAGAAGCCCGGAGTCCAAAACCTTAACCTTCAGGTTGAAGGTTATAGTTATGTCAAGTAGCTCTTGGTGAAGACGGTATGGGGCCGCTGTTTTCCGCGCAAACACCGCTCTGGCGTGTCGCGCCATTCGCGCTCATGCGTCACCTGCACGGCCCGGAGAGGCCATGGGCCACCGGCCGAGCGGTTCCACACGGGCCAGCGGGGCGTGCCTGCGGTCCCGTCACCGCGTCACGGGATGGCGGGGCGCGCTGACGTCGAAGACGTTCACCGGGGCCTCTCCCGCCGCACGCCGCGCATCCGCCTTCATGAGCGCCTGGAGCACGCGCGACTTCAGCTCCCGGTCCTCCGCGTTCCCCCACACGACCGTGCGCCCGTCGGAGAGCCTGAGCTGGACGGAGTCGGGCGAGTCCGCCGACGCGGTCGCGAGCTTCGCGAGCACATCGGCTGGGAGCGCGGAGAGCACGCCGGTGACCGCCCGGAAGACCTCCTTGCCGACCGGCATAGCAGCGCCGTCGATGAGCGGGACCGGGTAGTCGGCGCGCTTGGCAGCCTTGCCCAGCACCACCCCGTCGCCGTCCACGACGAGCAGCGTCTTCGCCTGCCGCACGAGGGCGACCGGCGTGCGCTCGACCACCGTCACCACGAGGGTGCCCGGGGGCTCGGCACGGGTGCGCGTCTCCTTGACCTGGACGAGCCCGCCGACGAGCGCCGCCACCTCCTCGTCCCCCACGAGTGCGAGGGAGCGTCCCCGGACCGGCTCGAGCCTCGCCTCGACCTGGGCGGGCGTGAGCAGGTGCGTCCCGTGGACGGCGATGGTGCGCACCGCGAGGAGCGGCGTGAAGACGACGACGGCCAGGATGGCCCCGACGACGCCGAGCACCACACCCGCGGCGAGGAGCGCCCGGCGCCGACGGCGCTTGGCGGGAGGCTCCGGGAACGCGAGGATGTCCGCTTCGCCCGGGCCCGCAGGGCCCGCGGGGCCGGGCGGCGCGCTGCGGCCCGCAGCTGCCTCCTCGGCAGGAGGCCCCTCCGCGGGGACGCCAGCGCGCGGGATGCCCCCGCCTGAGGCGCCCGGGTTGAGGGGGGTCACCTTCGCGCCCTCGTCCTGGTCCAGGCCCACGCGCGGGACCTTGGGGGGCCGGCCGCTACCGGCCACGCAGCGCCTCCAGGATCTCCTGTCCCCGCGAGGTGACGTCCCCGGCGCCCACCGTCAGGACGATGTCCCCCGCGACTGCCGCCTGTGCGAGGTCGGCCGCGGCCCGTGCAGGGTCCGCGGCGTAGGCGCCGGCCGGGAGGTGGGCTGTCACGAGCTCGCTCGTCACGCCCGGGATGGGGTCCTCGCGCGCGGGGTAGATGTCCAGCACCCGCACGGTGTCCGCTGCGGCGAGCGCGTCGGCGAACTCCCGGGCGAACTCGCGCGTGCGGGAGAACAGGTGCGGCTGGAACAGCACGTGCACGCCGTGCCCGCCCGCCACGGCCCGGGCCGCAGCGAGGGCCGCACGCACCTCCGTGGGGTGGTGGGCATAGTCGTCGAAGACCCGGACCCCGCGCTCCTCCCCCTTGGGCTCGAAGCGGCGCGACGCCCCGGTGAAGTCGGCGAGCGAGGCCACGGCGCGCGCAGGGTCCGCGCCGACCGCGACGGCTGCTGCGAAGGCGCCTGCAGCGTTGAGCACGTTGTGCAGCCCGGGGACGGAGAGCGGCAGGGCGTGCACGGTGCCCTCCCACTCGAGCGAGGACCCGGTGGGATCGAAGCGCACCCGGATGTCGGCGTCGTCCGCCGAGCCGTAGAGCAGGACGCGCGGCGCGCCGGACAGCGCACGCACCCGGCCGGCGAGGGCCCGCGCGCCCGGGTCGTCGGCGCACGCGACGAGCAGGCCGTCGGCGGGCAGGAGCGCGGCGAACGCGTCGAACGCCGCGTGCACCGCCTGCTCGGTGCCGTAGTGGTCGAGGTGGTCTGCCTCGACGTTCGTCACGACCTCGACGAGGGGACGGTAGTTGAGGAACGAGGCATCGGACTCGTCCGCCTCGGCGACGAACACGTCCGTCTTCCCCGCGGCCGCGTTGACGCCCAGGGCCGGGACGGTGGCGCCGATCGCGAAGCTCGGGTCGAGCCCCGCGCCGCGCAGCATCCACGTCGCCATCGAGGTGGTGGTGGTCTTGCCGTGCGTGCCGGCAACGGCGATCACCCGGCTGCCCGCCATCGCGGCTGCGAGGGCCTCGGACCGGTGCAGGACCCTGAGCCCGCGCCTCCGGGCCTCCTCGAGCTCGGGATTGTCCGCACGGATCGCGGACCCGGCCACGACGGTCTCGGCGTCCTCGAGGTTCTCTGCCGCGTAGCCGACGGCGATCCGGGCGCCGAGCGCGGCGAGGTCCCGCATGACCGGCAGGTCCTTCGCGTCCGAGCCGCTCACCGGGACGCCGCGGGCCACCATGACGCGCGCGACCGCGGACATCCCCACGCCGCCGATCCCGACGAAGTGGACCCGTCCAAGGGGGGAGAGAGCCCCCGCGCCCGTGTCTGTGCCGCCCATTGCCTCGCCGCTCATGCCTGTGCCGCCTCCATCACCATCTGTGCCATCGTCGCATCCGCGTCCCTGATCCCGAGCCCTGCCGCCCGGCGTGACATCTCCGCGAGCCGGGGGGCGTCGGCAAGCAGCGGAAGCACCTCGCCTCCGAGCCAGTCGGGCGTGAACCCGGCGTCGCGGACCATGAGCGCCGCCCCCGCCTCCACGAGGCCGCGGGCGTTGAGCGCCTGCTCCCCGTTGCCGATCGGCAGCGGGACGAAGACCGCCGGCAGCCCGACGGCGGCGACCTCGCACACGGTCCCGGCACCGGCACGGCACACGATCAGGTCCGCGGCCGCGTAGGCCGTCTCCATGCCGTCCACGTACTCGGCCTGGCGGTAGCCCGGCGCGGCGAGGGGCTCGCCGTCGGGCCCCACCAGCGCCTTGCCCCGGCCCGTGATGTGCAGGGTCTGGACCCCGGCCTCCGCGAGCCGGCCGAGCGAGGCTGCGAGCGTCCGGTTGATGCTGGCTGCCCCCGACGACCCGCCGGTCACCACGAGCGTGGGCCTGTCCGGGTCGAGGCCGAGCGCCGTGCGGGCGGCAGCGCGGGCAGACTCCCGGTCGAGCCCCGCCACCTCGCGGCGCATCGGCATGCCGACGAGGCGCGCATGCCGCAGGGGCGTCTGGTCGAACGCCTTGCCGACCCGGCGCGTGAAGAGCGCCCCGACCCGGTTGGCAATCCCGGCCCGCGTGTTCGCCTCGTGGATCACGATCGGAACCCCGCGCCTGCGGGCTGCGATGTACAGGGGCGTGCACACATAGCCGCCCACGCCCACGAGGACGTCCGCGCCCGCATCCTCGAGGATGCGCTCGGACTGGCGGATGGCCCGCAGGAGGCGCCCCGGGAGGTGCAGCAGGTCGAGGCTCGGGCGGCGTGGGAGCGGGACGCGGTCGATCGTGGCGAGCTCGAAGCCCGCCTCCGGGACGAGCCGGGTCTCCATGCCGGACTGCGTGCCGACCGCGAGGATCCTCGCTCCGGGAGCAGCGTCGAGGACGGCCCGCGCGATCGCGAGGAGCGGGCTGATGTGCCCGGCGGTGCCGCCGCCTGCGAGCACGACGGACGGACTGGCACCGGCGGACGGGGACGGGCCAGAGGGAGCGTGGGGGGACATGCGGGTCAGACGGCCTTCCGTTTCTTGGCGGGCGGACGGGGCACGGGGCGTGCACCGGTCCGTGCGGGGCGCTTCGGGGCGCCGGGGCCCGTGGCCTGCGCGGACGACGCCGACGGGGCGCCTCCGGCGTCCGGTCCGCCGCTGCGTGTCCCGGCGCGCGCGGATTCCGCGGGCTGGGAGCCGGTGCGCTGGAGTCCGGGGGCCGAGCGGCCGGGGTTGCGAGGGGGCCGGGCCTCTCCGCCGGGCGCCCGCCGCGGCAGGCCGGGCAGGCGGATCCAGCCCATGGGCCCGGCCCCTGAGGCGGCCATCTCCTCGCGCGCGAGCGAGAGCACGACCCCGATGCCGCCGAGGGTCATGACTAAGGCGGAACCGCCGTAGGAGATGAAGGGCAGCGGGACCCCGATCACCGGTAGGAGCCCGGTGACGACGCCCATGTTCATAGCGGCCTGCCCGAGCACCCACACCATCACGGTGCCCCCGAGGATGCGGGGGAACATGTCCTCCTGGCGTCCCACGACCCGGTAGATCGAGACGGCGAGGACGGCGAACAGCGCGACCACGACGAGCGCTCCGACGAAGCCGAGCTCCTCCCCGATGATCGCGAAGATGTAGTCGTTGTGGGCTTCGGGGAGCCAGTTGTACTTGAGCCGGGACTGGCCGAGGCCCACCCCGAGCCACCCGCCCTCGGCGAGGGCGAAGAGCCCCTGCGTGGACTGGAAGCTGATCTGCTCGGAGTCGGCGCCCGCGCACTCCTGCCCGAGCCAGGAGCTGATGCGGCACATGCGGTTCGGGCTCGTCACCGCTAGCACGGCGGCCCCCGCGGCGAGCACGAGCCCGGCGACCACGAAGAACCGGCCCGAGACACCCGCGAAGAAGAGCCCGGCTGCGACGATCATCATCACGACGAGGGCGGTGCCGAGGTCCTCGCCCCACAGGATGAGGCCGATGATGCCGAACCCGGCCGGGACCGCGGGGACGAGGGCATGCTTCCAGCTCGCCAGGAGCGGGGCCTTCGCGGTGAGCACCGTTGCCAGCCACAGCGCGAGCGCCAGCTTCGCCGCCTCCGAGGGCTGGAACGTGAAGCCGCCGAACTCGATCCAGTTGCGGTTGCCGAGCACCGACTTGCCGATCCCGGGCACCTGGACAAGGCCGAGGAGCGCGACCGCGAGCAGGAGCGCCGGCCAGGCGAGCCGCTTGAGCCAGCGCACATTGATGCGCGAGAGGAAGAGCATCAGGACGAGTCCGGCGGCGCCGAACACCGCCTGTTTGGCCGCCGCGGAGTACGGCGACTCCCCCGCCGCGATGTTCTCGACGCTCGACGCCGAGAGCACCATGAGGATCCCGATCGCGGTGAGCGCCAGGGTGGCCCCGAGGATGAGGTAGTAGCTCGCGCCACTGCTGGCGTTCTCGGTCTGGGCGACGCGCTTCCAGAGGGCCGCGAGGGTTCGCAGGGGGCTGCCCGACGGCCGCTCCTGCTGAGCCGTGCCGGCCATGTCCTACTCCTTGCCTCGGTCCTCCGAGCCCGTCCGGCCCGTTCCGATCGACGCGACCGCTGCCGCGAACGCGGCGCCCCGGTGGGCATAGGACTCGAACTGGTCCATGGACGCCGCGGCGGGCGCCATGAGCACGGTGTCCCCTGCGGTGGCGTGCTCGGCGGCGATCTCGACGGCCCTGGCCATGACAGCCTCGCCGCTCGGGCGATCCCCTTCAGTGTGGACCGGCCCGACGACGATGACGGGGACGTCGGGCGCGTGTCGTGCGAGCGCGGCGGCGAGGGCGGAGCTGTCCCGGCCGATCAGCACCGCGGCCTTGAGCCGGTCCGCGTGCCGCGCGACCAGGTCGTCGTACTCGACCCCCTTCGACAGCCCCCCGGCGATCCACACCACCGGTCTGAAGGCCGCGAGGGACGCCGCCGCCGCGTGCGGATTGGTGGCCTTGGAGTCGTTGACCCAGGCCACGCCGTCGAGCGTCGCGACCGTCTGGATGCGATGGTCACCGGGGCCGTAGGCCTGCAGCCCGCGCTTGATCGCGGCCGCCTCGACGCCGCAGGCGCGCACGAGGGCCGCGGCCGCGAGGGCGTTGGCCACCATGTGCCGGGGTGCGCCGGGGCCGAGGTCCTCCAGCGAGGCGAGCTCGGCTGCGTGGTCGCGGCGCTCCTCGATGAAGGCCCGGTCGACGAGGAGGCCCTCGACCACGCCGAGCATGCTCACGGCGGGCGTCTGGGTGGTGAAGGCGACCGCTCGGCAGCCTTCCACGACGTCGGCGTCCTCGACCATGCGCTCGGTCTCGACCTGCTCGGCGTTGTAGACGCACGCGATCTGGGTGTTCTCGTAGATGCGCGCCTTGTCGGCGAGGTAGCTCTCGTAGGAGCCGTGCCAGTCCACGTGGTCCTCGGCGACGTTGAGCACCACGGAGGCCAGCGGCGACACCGAACGGGCCCAGTGCAGCTGGAAGCTCGAGAGCTCGACAGCGAACACGTCGTACTCCACGGGCTCCCGGATGGCGTCCAGGATCGGGGTGCCGACGTTGCCCACGGCCACGGCCCTGAGGCCCGCCGCGCGGAGCATCGACTCGACCATGCCCACCGTCGTCGTCTTCCCGTTCGTGCCGGTGATCGCGAGCCACTGCGCGGTCTTCTTGCCACGGCGCTGCCGGACCCGCCACGCGAGCTCCACGTCTCCCCACACCTCGACGCCGCGGCACGCGGCCTCCGCGAGGAGTGCCTGGTCGGGACGCCACCCGGGCGAGGTCACGACGAGGTCCGGCCATGCGCCGTCGACCTTCGGCAGGCGCGCGACGGCCTCGGGGCCCAGGAGCACGTCCTGGGCGCCGACGATCCTGAGCGTGTCGGCCTGCGCCTGCGCGCGCTCGGTCTGGGACGCGTCCACCACGACGACGGCGGCGCCGAGCTCGATGAGCGTGTCCGCCGCCGCGAAGCCGGAGACCCCGATCCCTGCCACGACGACCCGGAGCCCGGACCAGTCGGAATCCCACGAGGTCAGCGATGCGAGGCGCCCTGCCGCCTGAGACGACGCGCTCACAGTCCGGCCACCCACTCTGCGTAGAACACGGCCAGGCCCGCTGCGACGCACAGCCCGGCGAGGATCCAGAACCGCACCACCACGGTCACCTCGGCCCAGCCCTTCAGCTCGAAGTGATGCTGGAGGGGCGCCATCTTGAAGAGGCGCTTGCCCTTGGTGGCCTTGAAGTAGCCCACCTGGAGGATCACCGAGAGCGTGATGAGGACGAAGAGGCCGCCGATGATGCCCAGGAGCAGCTGCGTCCGGGTCATGATCGCGAAGCCCGCGATGGCCGCGCCGATCGCGAGCGAGCCGGTGTCCCCCATGAAGATCTTGGCCGGGGACGTGTTCCACCAGAGGAAGCCCACGAGCGCGGCGCTCATGATCGCCGCGAGGAGGGCAAGGTCCATCGGGTCCCGCGTGGAGTAGCACACGCTCCCCGTGACGCGCTCAGACCCGCACGCCTGGTTGCCCTGCCAGATCCCCATGAGGGTGTACGCGCCGAAGACCATGATCGAGGCCCCGCCGGCCAGCCCGTCGAGGCCGTCGGTGAGGTTCACGCCGTTGCTCGCAGCGGTGACGATGAGGTTGGACCAGATGACGAACAGGATCGCCCCGATGACCGTCCCGCCGAACGCGAGGTCCAGCCATGGGATGTCGCGCAGGAACGAGATGTGCGTGGATGCCGGGGTGAGCCCGTGCTCATCCGGGAACTGCAGGACGAGGAGCGCGAACACGATCCCCACGAGCCCCTGGCCGATGAGCTTGGCACGTGCTGAGAGGCCGAGGCTGCGCTGCTTGGAGATCTTGATGAAGTCGTCGAGGAAGCCCACGAGGCCCATGCCGACCATGAGGAACAGCAGGAGCGCCGCGGAGATGGTCGGTCCGACGCTCGCCGGGTTCATGAGCCAGGTGGCAAGGTGCGTGAGGTAGTACGCGGCGACGGTTGCGAGGACGAAGACCGTGCCGCCCATGGTGGGCGTGCCGCGCTTCGTGTGGTGCGTGGTGGGCCCGTCGTCCCGGATGAACTGCCCGTAGCCCTTGCGGACGAGGAACCGGATGAAGAGCGGCGTTCCGACGAGCCCCAGGACGAGGGCCAGGCCGGAGCCGATCAGGAGTGCGATCACGTCAGCTCCGTTCGTGGGTGTGCCGTGGGGCTGGGCAGCTCGGCCCATGCTATCCGATCGCCGAGGTGCCTCAGGCCCACCCCGTTGGACGACTTGACGAGGACGAGGTCCCCCGGCTGGAGCTCGCGTTCGAGGAGTTCGAACGCCTCGTCGGCGTCCTCCACGAAGGAGCATTCGCTCCCCCACGATCCCTCGTTGACGGCACTCACGTAGAGGGCGCGCGCCTCCCGTCCGACCACCAGGAGCCGGTCGATGTTGAGGCGCACCACGAGCGTTCCGACGGCGGTGTGGGCAGCGATCGTGTCCTCGCCCAGTTCCCGCATGGCCCCCAGGACGGCCCACGTGCGCCGGCCCCGTCCGAGGTCCGCGAGCGTGCGCAGGGCTGCCCGCATGGACTCGGGGTTGGCGTTGTAGGCGTCGTTGATCACGGTCACGCCGTCGGGGCGGTCCGTGCGCTCCATGCGCCACCGGCTGCCCGGGCCCTGGGCCGAGAGCGAGGCGGCGATCTCCTGGGCGCCCACGCCCGCGGCGGCCGCGGCGGCGGCCGCGGCGAGAAGGTTGCCCGTGTGGTGCTCGCCGATGAGGCGGCTCTGGACCCGCACGGACGCACCCCCGCCCACGGTGAGGTCGAAGACGGGGTGCCCCTCGGCGTCGACCGTCGCATGGTGGGCGGCGACCAGCGTGCCCCGCTGCCCCTCCGCCGCGAATCCCTCGGGGTGTGCGGTGAAGAACCAGCGCGCCGCCGTGGTGCGCGGCTCCATCGCGCGCACGCGCGCATCGTCGAGGTTGATCACGGCGGCGCCGTGCACGGAGAGCGCCTCGAGGAGCTCGCCCTTGGTGCGCGCGATGTTCTCGACACCCCCGAACTCGCCCGCATGGGCGCTGCCGACGACAAGCACGACTCCGATGTCCGGCCGCACCATCTCGGCCAGGTAGCGGATGTGCCCGACCCCGGTCGCGCCCATCTCGATCACGAGGTACCGAGTGGACTCGTCGGCCTCGAAGACCGTGAGCGGTACGCCGACCTCGCCGTTGTACGAGCCCTGCGGGCATACGGTCGCCCCCGGCCCGGCGGAGCCCTCCGGGGTCGATCGGAAGATGCCCGCGAGCAGGTCCTTGGTCGTGGTCTTGCCGGCTGAGCCGGTGATGCCGACGACCGTGAAGGCCTCGCCTCGCGCAGCGCGGGCGGTGCGGATGCGGCGCACCGCCTCCGCCGCGAGGCTCCCCATCGCGAGGACCGCGTCGGGGACGATGACGGACGGGGGCACCGCGCCGTCGGCTCCGGGCACCTCCCGCTCGCACAGGGCGAGCACGGCGCCCGCCCCGAAGGCGGCGGCGACGAAGCTGTGCCCGTCGGCGTTCTCTCCCGGTTTGGCCACGTAGAGCGAGCCCTCGCGCGCCTCGCGCGAGTCGGTGACGACTGAAGTGGGGACGATGGCGGGGTCGGCCGTCTCCGGCACGAGGCGCCCGCCCGTGATCTCGGCGATCTCCGCCGCAGTGAACTCGATCATTCTTCCCCGGACTCTATCGACTCTCCGCCCGTGGGGCGGAATCCGTGCTCGGCGAGGGCAGCCCGCAGCTCGTCGCGGTCGTCGAGCGCGAGGTTGACCCCCTTGACCTCCTGCCACGCCTCGTGCCCGCGGCCCGCGACGAGGACCACGTCCTCGCGCGTGGCGAGCGCGACGGCCCGGCGGATCGCGTCCGCGCGGGGCGCGACCTCGATGACCATGCGGTCCCAGCCGCCCGAGGCGTTCTCCTCCAGCGCGCCGGCGAGGACGTCGGCGCGGATGGCGGCGGCATCCTCGTCGTGCGGGTCGTCATCGGTCACGACGACGACGTCGGCCCCACGCACCGCCACCGCCCCCATGAGGGGCCGCTTGCTCTGGTCGCGCTGGCCTGTCGCGCCGAAGACGAGAATGAGCCTGCCCGCCCCGGCCGGCCGGACGGCGTCGAGCGCGCGGGCGAGCGCGTCGGGATTGTGGGCGAAGTCGACGACGGCCGTGGGCTCGGCGGCGACCGCCTGCATGCGCCCGGGCACCTCGACCGCGAACGGGTCGGCGGCGTCGAGGGCGCGCTGGACGTCCTCGGCCGTGGCGCCGGACGCGAGGACGAGGAGGACGGCGAGGGCCGCGTTGGCCACGTTGAAGCCGCCAGGCAGCCCGCAGCGCACGCGCAGCGCGGCGCCGTCGCGGTGCCGCAGCTCGAACACCGTGCCGAGGCCCGAGGCATCGAGGGAGCCGACCGTCCAGTCCGCCTGCGGCGCATCCGGGCGGGTGCTCAGGGTCGTCACCGGGATCGTGGCCGCGGCGGCGAGGCGCGCCCCCCACTCGTCGTCGACGGTCACGACGCCCCGCTCGGCGCGCTCGGGAGTGAACAGGGCCGCCTTCGCCGCGAAGTACTCCTCCATGGTGCCGTGGAGGTCGAGGTGGTCCTGGGTCAGGTTCGTGAACCCCACCGCGTCGTAGTGGACTCCGTCCACCCTGCCGAACTCGATCGCGTGCGAGGAGACCTCCATCGATGCGGCGGTGACGCCGCGCTCGCGCATGAGCGCCAGGAGCGCGTGGACATCGGTGGACTCCGGCGTCGTGAGCCGGCTGGGGATCGGCTCGCCGCCGGCGACGATCTCGATCGTCCCGATGAGCCCGGTCGTGTGGCCGAGCGCGCGGAAGAGCGAATTGGCGAAATAGGTCGTGGTCGTCTTGCCGTTCGTCCCGGTGACGCCGACGAGCGCTGGACGGCCCCCGTGCAGGGCGGTGCCGTAGATGCGGGCGGCGAGCGGGCCGGCCACCGTGCGGGGGCGGTCGACGACGAGCACGGGCACCGCGCTCACGGTCTCGGACAGCGCGAGCTGGGTGGCGCCGTCGTGGTCGGTGACGATCGCGACCGCGCCGGCGTCCACGGCGTCGCGCGCGAAGTCCGCACCGTGGCGCGTGGCACCGGGCATGGCGAGGTAGAGGTCCCCGGGGAGGACCGACCGTGAATCGAGGCAGACGCCGGTGACGACGGTGTCTGCGGGGAGGGCCTCGGCCTCGGCCTCGAGGCCGAGGAATCCGGCGACCTCCGAGAGGGGGACGGGATCCACGCGCTCGGGGCGCAGGGCGCGGGAAGCGTCTGGGGTTCCGCCGTTGCCGGGCGGGGGCCCGTCCGTCGGCATGGGCTGCTGGCTCACGTTCACCTTCACTGCTCGGGAGGAATCCAACTCTAGTCGCTCGGCTGCCGAACCCCGACTGGCGGGCAGGTCCTGCTCGGGAGGCCTCACTTCGCGTACTGCGGAAGGCGTGACGGCGCTCCTGTGGACGGAGGCACGTTGTAGAGGCGGAGCGTCTGGGACAGCACGGAGCGGAAGACCTCGGCGTTCGCGATGCCGAAGATGTCGCCCTTGGGCCTCTGGACCACGACGGCGACGATGAACCGGGGGTCCTCCATCGGTGCCATCCCGATGAGGGAGGAGGTGACGCCGCTGTAGCCGGCGACCCCGTCCTCGCGGGGCGCCTCGGACGTGCCTGTCTTCGCCCCGACCCGGTACCCGTCGATCGCAGCGGGCTCCACGTGGCCCGTGGTCACCGCGCTCTCGAGCATGTCCTTGACCTGCTGGGCGGTCGACTCGCTCATGACCCGGGTCGGCGCAGCGGTCTCCGGCCGTTCCTCGGAGCCATCGGCAGCCACGTAGGCGTCGATCAGCCGCGGCTGCACCATGATGCCGCCGTTCGCGATGGACTGGTACGCGCGCACCGTCTGGAGCGTGGACTGGGTGAGGCCCTGGCCGAAGAGCACCGTGTACTGCTGGCGGGTATCCCAGGTGTCGGGCTTGGCGAGGATGCCGCGGTTCTCGCCGGGCAGTCCCAGCGACACGGGCTGGCCGATCCCGAACTTCGTGAGCCAGTCGTAGCGCTGCTGGCGCGTGAGCGCCCTTCCTGCCATCACTGTCCCTGTGTTCATCGAGTACCCGAGGATGCCCGCGAGGGTGCGCTGCTCCGTGCCGTGCTCGAAGGCGTCGCCGAAGGTCTGCCCCTCGATCGTGTACTGCGAGGGCACGGTATAGCGGCTCAGGGGCTTCGCCTTCCCCTCCTCGATGAGGGCTGCGAAGGTCAGGGTCTTCTCCACCGAGCCGGGCTCGTAGGCGGCCGTTACGGCCCGCGCGCCCCTGTCCTCGGCGGCGGATCGGCCCGGGTCGTTGGGATCCACGGAGTCCGTGTCCGCCATGGCGAGGATGTTGCCGTCCTTCGCGTCGGCCACGACCACTGTCGCCCATTCGGCGCCGTACTTGCCCGCCTGTGTCTGGATGGCCTGCTGGGCGAAGTACTGGAGGTCCGCGTTGATGGTGAGGCGCACCGTGCGGCCGTCCTCGGCCTCGGTCAGCCTGTCCGTGGCGACGGGGATCCGCAGGCCATCGGCGCCGATCTCGTAGACCCGTTCACCGTTCCTGCCGGTGAGGACTGAGTTCTGCGTCTGCTCGAGGCCGGCCAGGGCGGTCCCGTCCGCGCCCACGAAGCCCACGAGGTTCCCAGCGACCGGCCCGTTCGGGTAGACCCGCTGGGAGACGCCCTCGGACAGGACCCCTGGGAAGCCGAGGGCCATCACCTTGGCCTCGGTGTCCGGGGTCACGTTGCGCGCCACGTAGTTGAACGGCTTCTCGCCGGTGACCGCCTCGGTGACCTCCCCGACGGACTTGCCGAGGATGTCCGCGAGCTCCTTGAGGAGCTGTGCACGGGGCACTTCGACGAGCTTGACCGAGTCCCCGGTCTCGATGCGCCGGTCGATGTGCTCGAACTCCGGGTCCGAGGCGAGGCGCTGGTCCACGGTGATGTTGTAGCGCACCACGCTCGTGGCGAGGACCGTGCCCTTGGAGTCGACGATCTCGCCGCGCTCAGCAGGGAGGATCGTCTTCTGGAGCCGCTTGCTGAGGGCCGCTTCAGCGAGCCCGCCAGAATCCAGGCCTTGGACCATGACCAGCCGCCCGGCCACCACGAGGAGGAAGGCGAGCATGGCAGCAAGCCCGAGCCGGAGGCGCCGCTTCGCGCGCGCGGCCCGGCGCTCGGTGCCGTCGGAAGGGCCGTCGCGGCGGTCTGCCGCCAGCGGCCGGGGCCTGCTGCTCATTGCCACACCGTGTCCTCGGTCCTCGCCAATTCCATCGTCTGCCAGCTGCGCCCGTGCGCGGTCCGAGGCTTGGCGCTACTCCCCGGGGGTGCGCTGCGCAGGAGCCGGGATCGAGCCGCCGTTGAGCGCCTCGGTCTCCGTCTTGCGCGTTTCCTTCTTCTGGGTCGGGGCGGGCGCAGGGCCCGGGCTGGCCTCCGCGCGCGCCATGAGCGGCTCCCCCGTGATCGGCGCGGGGACCGGGTCGATCTGGCCCGGAATGGCCGGCGCGGCGATGACGGCCCCCTGCGGGGCAGCCTTCTCCGCCGCCTTGGCCTTCCCGGTGACCGCGAGCGTCGCGAGGTCGATCTGGCCCTTCGACGTCGAGGCGACCATGCCCAATTCTGCCGCGCGTGCGGCCAGATTCTGGGGAGCCTCGTGGTTCTGGGCGCGCTGCGTCAGGTCCTGGTTCTGCTTCTGGAGGGTCAGCTGCTCGCTGCGCAGCTGGACGAGCTCGTACTGGCCGGTCGAGACCGAGATGTTGAGGACGAGCACGCCCACGAGCGCAGCGGCGAGGACGCCGAGGCAGAAGATCGCGAAGGGGGCGCGCCGGCGGACCGGACTCGTGCGGACGAGGGCAAGGGGGGCACGGCGCGCCGGAGCAGGGGTGCGGTCGCGGCCCGGGAGTGCGGCGGCGAGCGCCGAGGTGCCCGAGATGGCGCGTGTGGGCTGTGCTGCTGGGCTCATCTGACGCTCCTTGACCTGATTCGTTCTGCTGCGCGCAGCCGCGCGGACGCCGCCCGCGGGTTCTCCGCGATCTCGTCATCCGTCGGCACCTCGGTCCCCTTCGTGAGGACCTTGAGCTCTGGACGGTGCTCCTCGAGTTCGACGGGGAACCCCGGGGGTGCCGACGAGCGGCTCCTCGACTGCAGGGCGCCCTTGACAATCCTGTCCTCGAGCGAGTGGTAGCTCATGACGACGATCCGGCCGCCGAGCCGGAGCGCATCGACCGCGGCGGGGACGGCGCGTTCGAGCACATCGAGTTCTTCGTTGACCTCGATCCTGAGCGCCTGGAAGGTGCGTTTGGCCGGGTGTCCTCCCGTGCGGGCGGCTGCGGCGGGGACGACGGCGCGGATCACCTCGACGAGGCGTCCCGTCGTCGTGAGCGGGGCTTCTTCGCGGGCCGCGACGATGGCCTTCGCGATCCGTCCGGCGAACTTCTCCTCGCCCCAGGCGCGGATGATCCGCGTGAGCTCTTCCGCGCTGTAGGTGTTGACGATGTCGGCGGCCGTCTGGCCGCGGCTCGTGTCCATCCGCATGTCCAGCGGGGCGTCGTAGGAGTACGCGAACCCGCGCTCGCGCTCATCGAGCTGCAGCGAGGACACGCCGAGGTCCATGAGGATGCCGTCGGCGCCGTCGAGGCCCAGGGAGCCGAGCACCTCGGGGATCTCGTCGTAGACGGCGTGCACGAGCCTCGCCCGGTTCCCGAAGCGCGCAAGCCGCGCTCCGGCGAGGGCCAGCGCCTCCTCGTCGCGGTCGATCCCGACGAGGGTCACGTCGTCGTAGCGCTCGAGGATCGCTTCGCTGTGGCCGCCCATCCCGAGCGTGGCGTCGACCACCACGGGGGACCGGCCAGCGGTGCGTGCGGCGTCGATCCCGCCGCCCAGGAGGGTGACGCAGCGGTCCCGGAGCACGGGCACATGGCGTTCCGAGGTGGGCCGCTGTCCCTGGCTGTCGTCCATCGGCGTCTCCTTCCGTGCGCTGGCCTGCTCTGGGCTCCTCATTGCTGGACGGCTGGTCCAGATCCCCCTCCGCACCGCCTCCGCCTGGCTCCGGGGAAGGTGAGCCAGGAGTAGAGGCCGGGCGGCTGGAGATCTGGTCCAGCCGGTGGGATCACAGGATCCCGGGTATCGCGTCGTCGTCGGTCTCGGAGAACGCGTTCTCCTTCTCGGCCAGGTACTCCTCCCACGAGGCCGCGTCCCAGATCTCCGCCCGGGTCCCCACGCCGATCACGGCGAGGTCCCGCTCGAGACCTGCGTACTTCCGCAGGTTCTGCGGAATGGTGACGCGCCCCTGCTTGTCAGGCACCTCATCGGAGGCTCCAGACAGGAAGACCCTCAGATAGTCACGCGCCTGACGCGAGGAGATAGGGGCTTCCCGCATCTGTTCGTGGACTCTCTCGAATTCCTTCTGGCTGAAGACGTAGAGGCAGCGCTCCTGGCCCCGGGTCAGAACCAGCCCTTCGGCAAGCTCGTCGCGGTACTTGGCCGGGAGGATGAGCCGTCCCTTCTCGTCCAGACGCGGCGAATGCGTACCGAGCAACACCGGCACCACCACCCTGTCTGTCCGAAGAGCTGAACGTCCCTATCCGCCACTTCCCTCCAACATGCTCCACTTTACTCCACAAGCCTCCCCCGTCAACGCGCTGCGTGGCGTGTCGGGCCGTGTCTTTGCCGGGAAGATCCTCGGAATCCCGCGGATTAATGAAGCGGGGAGGGAAGTGGAGGAGGCGCTGCGTTTCCCTCCTCACCCGAGGACGTGCCGACGTGACTGCAGAGCGTGTCGACCTCACTGCAGAGAGGGACGGGCGAAGTCAGGGAGGGAAGTGGAGCCCAGGGAGCAGAGTGGAGCCCCGGAGCCAAATGGAGCCGGCATTGGGGCTGGGAGCGAAGGGGCCCAGGGGAGAATGCCGCGGCCAGGAGCAGCGTGGAGCCTCAGGAGGGAAACGGGCGGGGAAGGACACAGCTCCCCCGAGAACGGCTCCCCCGAGAGCTGAGCCGAGCCCAGCCGGGGTGGAGACCTGCCCTGCCTGCAGCAAAGGCCCCGGAACCGGATTCCGGGGCCTTCACATTCCACCGCCGCGATTCGGCGTTGCTGGGGTTCTGGGCCTCTGGGGTCATGTCGGGTCGAGAGGCTGCACGGTGTCACCGGGTGCTGCGCTGGACCAGCAGACCGCACTGGACCATCGGACGCTGTGCTGTGACATCGGATGTCGCGCGGGGGTGTTCACTGGCGCGCGGGCGCGCACCATCGCGTAGGCGCCCAGCTGGGAGGCTGTACCTCAGCGCGAGTGCTGGCGCGGCGCCTCGGCAGGGTCAGGTGTCGTCGCGACGCCGTTCGTCCCAGCGCGCCTCGAGCCGGCTGAGGAGGCCGCCCCCCTTGGAGGACGCCGCGGCGCCCGGGCCGGACCCGGAGCCGGTCCTGCGTCCAGCCCTCCGGAGCGTCCCGTAGTAGACGCTCGCGCCCATGGCGAGGAAGCCGAGGACGCCCACGAGCACGTTCTGGATGCTCACGCCCACCAGCAGAACGAGAACGCCGACAATCACGCCGAGGACGCCCAGGACGATGTGCTTGGTCGAGAAGGTCCGCAGGGCGTCCGCTCCCATGGAGTCGGCAAACTTCGGGTCCTCATCATGGAGCTGCTTCTCAAGCTGCTCCAGCATCCTCTGTTCATGCTCGGAGAGAGGCATGGCGACTCCTTCATGCGTGCACGTGATGGCTGCCCCATCACCTGCATCAACGCACTGAACCGACCATGGGTTCCCGCGCTCCGGTCGAGCCGATGCGGACCCCGACCGCACACCGGGAACCTCCAGCCGACTCACTGCACTCTATGTTCGAGGTCTCTTAAGGATAGGTGGTCGAGAGTGGTTCCAAAAGGAGTCAGTGGCCCCTGCCGCCGTCATCGTCGGCGGGGAATAATGGCGGCCCATCGGGCATCACCGGGCTGTGGGACCGGGCGGGCCTGTCGCGCGCATCCGGCGCGAGGAGCCTGGCGGGACGCAGCGTTCCGGACCCGAAGCGGGCCGACACCTCGTCGAGGGCGGACTCCGCGGTCCGCCAGTTCTCCTCGGACATGTCGAGGCTCATCTGGCGGGGGACGCCTGTCCCGCGCTCGAGCCGCTCGGCACGGAGTCCGATGAGGCGGACCCTCTGGGGGCGCGTCCCGAGGCCGAGCAGGAGCGCCCGCGCCTCGGCGTACAGCTGCTGGGCGCTGTCGGTCGGGACGGAGAGCGTGTGCGAACGGCTCAGGGTCGAGAAGTCCGCGTAGCGGAGCTTGAGCGCGACCGTCCATCCGGCGAGCCCGGATGCGCGGAGCCGCTCGGCCACGCGATGGGCGAGCCGGAGGAGTTCGCGGTGGAGCACGGCGTCGTCCGCGACGTCGACAGCGAAGGTCTCCTCGGCGCCGACGCTCTTCTCCTCGCGCACGGGGGTCACGCGGCGCGGGTCCCGACCCCAGCTGAGCTGCTTCGCGTGAAGGCCGGAGGCACCGAGCGCCCTGCTGAGCGTCGAGTCGGGCGTGTGGGCGAGGTCTGCCACGGTATGGATGCCGAGCCGCGCGAGCGCTTCCCCAGCCTTCTGCCCGATCCCCCAGAGCGCTCCCACGGGCAGCGAGTGCAGGTACTGGACCGTGTCCTCGGGCCGGACGACGAGCAGCCCGTCCGGTTTGGACCTCGCAGAGGCGATCTTGGCAACGAATTTGCTCGAGGCGACCCCGACTGAGGCCGTGATGCCGAGATCGGCCCTGATACGGGCTTTGATCTGCGCCGCGATCTCCTCGGGCGCACCGAGCCGCCGGACCGCTCCGGACACGTCGAGGAAGGCCTCGTCGACGCTGAGCGGCTCGACGAGGTGGGTGAACTCGCCGAAGATCTCCATGAGCTGCCGGGACACGCTGTAGTACAGCGTGTGGCGAGGAGGGACGACAAGGGCGGACGGACACTGCCTGAGCGCCCTCGCCATCGGCATGGCGCTGCGGACCCCGAAGGCCCGGGCCTCGTAGCTCGCGGAGAGGACCACCGACCTCTCCCCCGGGAACCCTACGATGACCTGCCGGCCCCGCAGCTCGGGCCTCTCGCGCTGCTCGACCGCCACGAAGAAGGCGTCCATGTCGACATGCAGGATCCCGCGCCGGCGCAGCTCCTCGAGGCCCTCGCCGGCGCCCGGTGCATGCTCGGTCGCCACGCGTCCATCGTAGGTGCGGGCGTCCCACTACACTGGTCGGGACCCCCGCCACGGATGGAAGGAACACGGTGAGCTACAGCACTCGAGGGATTCGGCGAGCGGCCTGGGCCGCGGTCCTGACGGCAACGGCAATCGCGACCGCCGGATGCTCGTCGGACGGCGCATCCGCCACGCAGACCTCGACCGCCGCGGAGACGGCTGCGAGCGCGTCGGCGTCGGCAGAGCCGAGCGCTTCGGCCACCGCATCGCCCTCGGCGACGGTCAGCGCCATCGCCTCGGGATTCCCGAGCGAGCTCATCCCGCTCATGCCGGGCGCAACGGCCATGGCCACCAGTTATGACGCCTCGAAGACCCCCGCTGTGGCCTCTCTCGTCGCGATGACCTCAGCCTCAGCCGACGAGGCCCTCGCCTTCTACTCCAAGTCCTTCCTCGCGCAGGGCTTCACGGCCGTTCCGGCGGAGAGCCCGAAGTCGAAGGCCTCGGGCGCTGCTGACACCCGCGTCCTCGACTTCGTGCGGGCCGACGGCAAGGAGACGGCCACCGTCTCGACTGTGACCGCGAACGGGAAGACCACTGTGACGGTCGGGGCGGCCGTGGCCGCGTCGAGCCTCAAGTAGGCCTCGTGCAGCAGCCGAGCGCCTCCGCCGCACATGAGGGCGAGCAGTCCCGGTACAGGGAGGCGCTCGCTGCGCAGCTCGGCGCCTTCCTCGACCGTCGGCGGGCAGACATGGAGAACGTGTCGCCCGACGTCGCACCCCTCATGGAGGCCATCACCGGCCTCGTCTCCGGCGGGAAGCGGCTTCGCGCGCTCCTCTCCTACTGGGGCTGGCGCGGAGCCGGCGGCGGTGAGCTCGCCCCCCAAACCGTCGCCACCGGCGTCGCCCTCGAGCTCTTCCAGGCGGCGGCGCTCATCCACGACGACATCATCGACCGGTCTGACACGCGGCGCGGCGCGCCGAGCGTGCACCGCCGCTTCGCCCAGCTCCACGAGGGCTCCGGCTGGACCCTCGACGGCGAGCGCTTCGGCCACGCCGCCGCCATCCTGACCGGCGACCTGTGCCTCTCCTTCAGCGAAGAGGCCTTCACTGAGATCGGTGAAGCGGCGGGGGCGGGGACGCCCGCGCGCCGGATCTTCAACACCATGCGCGCCGAGGTCATGGCAGGGCAGTACCTCGACATCCTCGAGGAGGTCGCGGGCCCGGTCCGCAGTCCCGAATCGGCCGTCTCGCGGGCCCGTACCGTCATCCGCTTCAAGTCGGCGAAGTACTCGACAGAGCATCCGCTCGGGATCGGCGGCGCGCTCGCCGGCGCGGACGACGAGACGCTGGCGGGGTACGCACGCTTCTCGCTCCCCCTCGGCGAGGCGTTCCAGCTCCGTGACGACGTGCTCGGCGTGTTCGGCGACCCGCTCACGACCGGCAAGCCGGCTGGCGACGACCTGCGGGAGGGCAAGCGCACGATGCTCGTCGCCCTGGCCCTCGGTGCAGCGGGCGAGGCCGGGCGGCAGGAGCTTGCCCGTGGGCTGGGCAATCCAGGCCTGGAGCTCGACGACGTGGACCGCCTCCGCGCGGTGATCGCGGACAGCGGAGCGCTCGCGCAGACCGAGGAGCTCATCGACCGGCTCGCCCACCAGGCCGCCGAGGCGCTTGACCGGCTGGGCCTCGACCCGCTCGTCCATGGCGCCCTCACGGCGCTCGGCCGGGCAGCAGTCCGCCGCACCGCCTGAGCGCGGCGGACGCCACCCTACCAGGCCAGGATCTGGGCGCGGCGCCTGATCTCCGTCTTGCGCCCTTCGCGAAGGGCATCGATCGGCCGCCCGCGGAGCGACTCATCGGGCGTGAAGAGCCACACGATGATCTCCTCGTCGCTGAAGCCGGCGTCTCCGAGGACGGCGATGGTCCCCTTGAGGCTGTCCACCACATGGTCCTCAGCGAGGAAGAGCGCCGGGACGGCCCGGACCTTGCGCTCGCCCACGCGTGCCGCCACGAGGGCACGCTCATCCAGCAGGCCATGCACCTTGGTGATCGCGCATCCCAGCTTCTCCGCCACATCCGGGAGGGGAAGCCATTCCGCCACCAGGTTCTCGATATCACTCACGCCTCCAGCGTGCCATGCCGCACGCCCCGGGACCTAGTCCGGCGCCCCCTCAGGTGCGCGGGAGCGTCCGCCTCCCTCGGAGCAGGACCGCCCCACTGCAGGAGAAGGAGAGATGGGTCACCCACGCCGTTGCGCCTTGTGCCCCTCTTGAATTCGTGAGAGATTCACATTCGTCACATGAGTAACATGATTAAATTGCACAACAAATGCAACATGAAAAACTCTGACCCCATGGGTCGCCACTACACACCAGCCAAGGAGGACGACCGATGAGCCCGTCCGGCACCAACGGGGCCGCTGCTGCCAAGGCCAGCCTTCCCCTCGTCGCCGCAACCACCGCCGTGCTGCCGGCCGTCGCGCTCTCGTCGCTCGCGCTCGCCGAGCCAGCCGCCGCGGCACCCGCCGCCGAGCGCCAGCTGCCCGGCACCCTCGTCTCTGCCATGGAGCGCGCGGGGCATCAGGCCGCCGTCGTGCCCGCTGCGGAGATCGCGGCGCTCGTCCCCTCGCGGCTCGCACCGCTCAGGCAGACTCCGCGGGAATACACGATCGCGCCCGGCGACACCGTGTGGGCCGTGGCGCAGCGCTTCGGCCTCAAGGTCTCCGACGTCCTCAAGCTCAATGGCCTGCGGGCCGACTCCCTGATCTTCCCTGGGAAGAAGCTCAGGCTCTCGGCCGCCTCCGCTCCTGCGGCACCGAAGGCAGCCCCGACTGCCGTGGCCGCGAAGGGGCCGACCCTGGCCCGCGGCGGCACCTACAAGATCAGGGCAGGGGACACGCTCTCCGGGATCAGCTCGCGCCTGAGGATTCCCATGAGCTCGCTCCTGTCCGCCAACGGTCTCAAGCTCACGAGCGTCATCTACGCAGGCCGCACCCTCAGGCTCCCCGGCGGTACCGCTGCCGCTGCGGCTTCGGCCGCTCCCAGGGCCGCGACGCGGACGTCCGTCCAGACTCCGGCTCCGGCGCGCACGAGCACCTACACGATTCGTCCCGGGGACACGCTGTACGGAATCAGCGCCCGGCTCAAGGTGCCGATCGCGGACCTCCTGTCCGCCAACCGGCTCAGCCTCTCGAGCGTCATCTACGCGGGCCGCACCCTCAAGGTTCCCGGCTCGTCGTCGACTGCGTCCTCCGCGGTCCGCCCGTCCTCCTCGACCCCGGTGAAGCAGCTCGTCCCGGACTCGTTCCTCGGCTACAAGTACCCCGCTGCGGTGGTGCAGTCGGCCAACGAGAACAAGCGCCTGCTCAACGCCTCGCCTGTTCCGAGCACCGCCCAGATGAAGCAGATCGTGGCTTCGACGGCGCGCTCCATGGGCCTGGACCCCTCGCTCGCACTTGCGGTGGCGTACCAGGAGTCGGGCTTCAACCAGCGCGCGGTATCCCCCGCCAACGCGATCGGCACCATGCAGGTCATTCCCTCCTCGGGGCGGTGGGCCTCGGAGCTGGTGGGCCGCAAGCTGAACCTGCTGGACCCGTACGACAACGTCACAGCCGGAGTCGCCATCCTCCGCGCTCTCGTGCGCACGTCGAAGGACGTCGACCACGCGATCGCCGGCTACTACCAAGGCCAGTACTCCGTGAGCAGGAACGGCATGTACGAGGACACGAAGGCGTACGTCAGAGCGATCCGCGCCCACCGGGCGACCTTCCGCTGAGCACGGCCGGCGCGGGCGGTCCGAGAGGGACCGCCCGCGCGAGAGCGCATAGGATCGTGGGGTGAATTCGAACCTGGGCGACCCGCTCGTCGGCTCACTCGTTGCCGGTCGGTACCGTGTCCTCTCGCGTCTCGGCACCGGCGGGATGGCCACGGTGTACCTCTCGATGGACACGGTCCTCGACCGGCAAGTGGCCTTCAAGGCCCTTCACCCCCACCTCGCCCGGGACGACTCCTTCCGAGCGCGCCTCGAGCGCGAGGCGAAGGCCGCCGCGCGCCTCTCGCATCCCCACGTTGTCTCAGTCCTGGACCGGGGCCAGGACGGCGAGGTCTTCTTCCTGGTCATGGAGTACGTGCCGGGACGCAACCTCCGGCAGCTGCTGGACGAATCGGGCCCGCTCGCGCCCCGCCAGGCGCTCGCACTCGTGGATGCGGTGGTCGAAGGGCTCGCCGCTGCGCACGCCGCCGGGCTCATCCACCGGGACATCAAGCCGGAGAACGTCCTCCTCGGCGATTCAGGCCAGATCAAGGTCGCGGACTTCGGCCTCGCGAGGGCTGCCACATCGTCCACCAGCACCGGGCTGACCTTCGGCACCGTCGCCTACATCGCGCCCGAGCTCGTCGAACAGAGCGGGGCAGATGCCCGCAGTGACCTCTACTCGGCGGGCATCATGCTCTACGAGCTCCTCACGGGGGTCCCCCCCTTCCGCGGCGACCTCCCGGTCCACGTCGCCCTCGCCCACGTGACCCGTGACGTGCCGCCCCCATCCGAGCTCGTCCCGGGCCTCTCGCGGGAACTCGACGAGCTCGTCCAGTGGGCGGCCGCGCGGCAGCCTGACGATCGCCCAGTCGACGCCGACTCCCTCCTGGGCGAGATCCGCCACATCCGGACTCACCTCAGTGACGAGGAGCTCGACCTCGTGCCGTCCGGAGCGCCCTCTGCGCGTGCGGCGGCGCCCGCCGGCGCGACAGAGGTGCTCGCGGGCGGCGACGGACGGGGCGCGCGCGCGGCGGGCGCACCGACCGAGGCCCTCGCTGCGGTCCTCCAGCCGACGACGGCGGTTCCCCGCCCCGAGCCGACGGCGCCTCCGAGCGCGCGCGAGGCGAAGCGCCGTGAACGCGAGGCCAGGAAGGCGGCCGAGGCTGCCGCGGCGACGCCGACCCGCGATCTCGGGCCGCGGAGGCGCGGCGCCGTGTGGGCAGCGGTGATCGTCCTGCTTGCTCTCGTCGCGGCGGCCGCAGGGTGGTTCTTCGGGGTCGGCCCCGGCTCCGCCGCGACGGTGCCGGGGGTCAGAGACCTCACGGTGGCACAGGCGAGGCCGCTGTTCGAGCGGGCCGGGCTCGCCTTCTCGACACGCGAGGTGTTCGACGACGAGGTGGCCCGCGGGCTCATCGTCGGCAGCACGCCAGAAGCAGGATCCGAGATCCGGCGCTTCGAGGACGTCTCCCTGCTCGTCTCCAAGGGCCCCCAGCTCTTCCCGCTCCCGGACGTCAGGACCAAGACCCTCGACGCCGCCGAAGAGGCCCTCACGGCCGCGGGGATGACCGCAGGCAAGGTCACCGAGGCGTTCGACGAGGAGGTTCCCGCCGGTGCCGTCATCTCGCAGAAGCCTGCAGCAGGGACCGATGCGCGGCGCGGGACGGCCGTTGCCCTCGCGGTGTCCAAGGGTCCGAAGCCGATCCCCGTCCCGCAGGTCGTGGGCATGTCCCAGTCGCAGGCGCTCGCTGCCCTGCGGACCGCGGGGCTGGATCCTGTGGTCTCCTCCGACGAGGTCCACCACCGGACGATCCCGCGCGGAGCCGTGGCCGCCCAGTCCCCCGGCGCCGACGCGTCGCTGGTGAAGGGCGGGAAGGTCACCCTCACGATCTCCAAGGGACCGCGGCTCGTGCGCGTGCCGGACTTCATCGGAAAGCAGGCGAGCCGTGCGGCCGCGGAGCTGCGGGAGCTCGGCTTCGAGGTGCGGATCGAGAACGTCCTCGGCGGGTTCTTCGGGACCGTCCGCGACCAGGACCCGGTGGATGCCGAGGTGCCCGAGGGCAGCGTCGTGACCCTCACGGTGGTCTGAGCGCGTTGTGGCTGCAGGGCCGCCTAGGTGTACCGGGTCATGACGTTGGTGGCAGGCGAGTCGTGTTGACGTAGGGAGAGCCTCCGGGTGGGGTGTGGCTTGTCGAAGGCTTTCACCTGACCCCGGAGGCTCTCT